>NZ_JBITGG010000007.1:0-186595 GCF_044456765.1 Micromonospora sp. NPDC050784
TGTTTTGGGGGTCGGGGCCTTTGTGTGGTGGTGGGGGGCTGGGGGGGCCCAAACTGGGGGGGCATCCCCCACCCCCCCGGGGGTGGGGGGGGGGTTTTCCCCCCCCCCCACGACGGTTGGTTGGGGCGAAATCCTCCAAATTGAGACGGCGCGGGGAGGAGGTGCCCTAACCCCGACGGCGCCGGTGATCCGACGACGAGGCAAGGGCGGCAAGGAAACGACTGTCGAGCTGAACGCTCTTGGGGGCTATGGACTTTTTCGGCATGACGCGACGCCTGGGCAGGTGGCCGCCGACGGGCTGAATGAGCACCTCAAGGCTTGGCGGAACAGCCAGGGTCGCGAGTCGAGGTAACCGTTCTTAGTCGCGGCGGAGCCAGACGGCACCCAACGGCGGTACCTGGAGGGCCGCCGAGGCCACCATCCCGTGCCACGGCACGTCCTCGGCCCGTACCGCGCCCAGGTTGCCCACCCCCGACCCGCCGTAGTGGTGCGCGTCGGTGTTGAGCACCTCCTGCCACGTCCCGCCGGCCGGCAACCCGATCCGGTAGTCGTGCAGCGGCTGGGCGGAGAAGTTCGCCACGCAGACAAGCGTCGAGCCGTCCGGGGCGATCCGGACGAACGACACGGTGTTGTTGGCGACGTCGTCGCCGGCGATCCAGCGGAAGCCGGCCGGTTCGGTGTCCTGTGCCCAGAGCGCCGGGGTGTCCCGGTAGACCCGGTTGAGGTCGGCGACGAGCCGTTGCACGCCGGCGCGGGCCGGGTCGTGCAGCAGGTACCAGTCGAGGCCGCGTTCCTCGCTCCACTCCCGGTCGTCGGCCAGTTCGGAGCCCATGAAGATCAGCTGCTTGCCGGGGTGCGCCCACATGTACGCCAGCAGCGCCCGCACGTTCGCCAGTCGCTGCCAGGTGTCGCCGGGCATCTTGCCGGCCAGTGAGCCCTTGCCGTGCACCACCTCGTCGTGGCTGATCGGCAGCACGTAGTTCTCGCTCCAGGCGTACGCCAGGGAGAAGGTGAGCTGGTGGTGGTGGTGCTGGCGGTAGATCGGGTCCTTCGAGGTGTAGAGCAGGGTGTCGTGCATCCAGCCCATGTTCCACTTGAAGCCGAAGCCCAGGCCGCCCTCGGCGGTGGAGCGGGTGACGCCCGGCCAAGCGGTGGACTCCTCGGCGATCATCACGACGCCCGCGTGGTGCTTGTAGACGGTCGCGTTCACCTCCTGCATGAACGCGATGGCCTCCAGGTTCTCCCGACCGCCGTACTTGTTCGGGGCCCACTCGCCGTGGTTGCGGGAGTAGTCGAGGTAGAGCATCGAGGCGACCGCGTCGACCCGCAGCCCGTCGACGTGGAACTGGTCGCACCAGTAGAGCGCGTTGGCGACCAGGAAGTTGCGCACCTCGTTGCGGCCGAAGTCGAAGACGTACGTGCCCCAGTCGGGGTGCTCGCCGCGCCGCGGGTCGGGGTGCTCGTAGAGCGGGGTGCCGTCGAACCGGGCCAGGGCCCACTCGTCCTTGGGGAAGTGCGCGGGCACCCAGTCCAGGAGTACGCCGATGCCGGCGGCGTGCAACTGGTCGACGAGGTGGCGGAACTCGTCCGGGTCGCCGAACCGGGAGGTCGGCGCGTAGTAGCCGGTCACCTGGTAGCCCCAGGAACCGCCGAACGGGTGCTCCATCACCGGCAGGAACTCCACGTGCGTGAAGCCCAGCTCGGTGACGTACGCGGTGAGTTGTTCGGCCAGCTCGCGGTAGCCCAGGCCGGGCCGCCACGAGCCGAGGTGCACCTCGTAGACGCTCATCGGTTCCTGGTGCGGCTGCCGTTCGGCCCGCCGGGCCAGCCAGTCCGCGTCGTTCCACCGGTACGTCGAGTGGTGCACCACCGAGGCGGTGGCCGGCGGCACCTCGGCGTACGCGGCGAGGGGGTCGGCCTTGTCCCGCCACTGCCCGTCGGCGCCCAGCACCCGGTACTTGTAGCGGGCCCCGACCCGGGCGTTGGGGACGAACAGCTCCCACACCCCGCTGGAGCCGAGCGACCGCATCGGCCAGCCGTCGTCGGGGCCCCAGCCGGTGAAGTCGCCGACCACGCGCACTCCACGGGCGTTGGGCGCCCAGACGCTGAACGCCACGCCCTCGTCGAAGACCCGGGCGCCGAGCGCCTCCCACAGCCGCTCGTGCCGGCCCTCGCGGATCAGGTGCAGGTCCAGCTCACCGAGAGTCGGCGGGTAGCGGTACGGGTCGTCGTGCGTGGCGCCGTCGACCTCGACCCGGTAGTCGAGCACGGTGCCGTCGACCTGCGCCTCGAAGACACCCACGTCGTGCACGCGCTTCATGGGGTGCCGCTCGTCGCCGACAAGCAGCGTGACGTCGCCGGCACCCCGGCGCATCGTGCGGATCGTCGTCGAGGAGTCGGCGGGGTGCGCGCCGAGCAGCGCGTGCGGGTCGTGCGTCGCGCCGGAGATCAGCTGGTCCATCGGGCGTCCTTCGGGGCGGGAGCGGTCGGCGCGGAACGGGATGAGCGGGCGGCAGACGAACGGGCAGCCAGGCGGGACGCCACCGTGGCCGGCGTCGTCGTGGCCAGGGTCGTCGTGGCCGGGGCGGTCGTGGCCGGGGTCGTCGTGGCCGGGGCGGTCGTGGCCGGGGTCGTCGGCGCGGTGCCGCCAGAGAGGTCGTCCGGCACCTCGGCGAGGGTGAGGTCGGCGGGCTCGGCGCCCGCCGGCTGCGGCGCGGTCGGCGGGGTCGGGCGGCGCACGGTCAACACGTGCGCGGGTTGCAGGTACGGGTCGAGCCGGACCGCGTTGCGTTGACCCCAGTCGTAGCTGGTGCCGGTCAGCTCGTCGTGCACCGTGAACCGCTCGTGCCAGTCGAAGCCGAGCGCCGGCATGTCGAGGGTGGTGTTGCCCCACTGCACGACGCGCGGGTCGAACGAGCAGATCACGATGACCGTGTTGCCGGTCTCCGGGTCGTGCTTGGACCAGCAGAGCAGCGCCGGGTTGTCGATCTCGTGGAAGCGCAGGTTACGAAGCTGGTGCAGGGCCGGGTTGTCGTGGCGTACCCGGTTGAGGGTGGTCAGGAACGGCGCCAGCGAGCGGCCCTGCGCCTCGGCGCCGGCCCAGTCCCGGGGGCGCAGCTCGTACTTCTCGTTGTCCAGGTACTCCTCGGCGCCCGGCCGGGCCACGTGCTCGAACAGCTCGTAACCGGCGTACAGGCCCCAGGAGGGGGAGAGCAGCGCGGCCAGCACCGCCCGGATCTTGAACATCGGCGGGCCGCCGTGCTGCAACGACTCGTGCAGGATGTCCGGGGTGTTCGGCCAGAAGTTCGGCCGCATGTAGTCGGCCGCCTCGATCAGCTCCTCGCAGTACTCCCGCATCTCGGCGGCCGTCGTGCGCCAGGTGAAATAGGTGTACGACTGCGTGAAGCCGATCTTGCCGAGGCCGTGCATGATGGCGGGCCGGGTGAACGCCTCGGCCAGGAACAGCACGTCCGGGTCGACCGCCTTCACCTCGGCGATCAGCCGGTGCCAGAAGTCGAACGGCTTGGTGTGCGGGTTGTCCACCCGGAAGATCCGGATGCCCTCGCCGACCCAGTGCAGCACCACCCGCAGCACCTCGGCCCGGATGCCCTCCGGGTCGTTGTCGAAATTGACCGGGTAGATGTCCTGGTACTTCTTCGGTGGGTTCTCCGCGTACGCGATGCTGCCGTCGGCCCGGGTGGTGAACCACTCCGGGTGCTCGGTCACCCAGGGGTGGTCCGGCGCGCACTGCAACGCCAGGTCCATCGCCACCTCCAGGCCCTGTGCCGCGGCCGCCTGGATGAAGGCCCGGAAGTCCGCCGGCGTACCCAGATCGGGGTGGATCGTGTCGTGGCCGCCCTCGGCGGCGCCGATCGCCCACGGCGAGCCCACGTCGGTCGCCCCGGCGGTGAGCGCGTTGTTGCGGCCCTTGCGGTTGACCCGGCCGATGGGGTGGATCGGCGGCAGGTAGAGCACGTCGAAGCCCATGGCGGCGACACCTGGCAGCCGCTCGGTGGCGGTCGCGAAGGTGCCGGACCGGCCGCCCACCGCTCCTTCGGAGCGGGGGAAGAACTCGTACCACGCCGAGTAGAGCGCCCGCTTGCGGTCAACCCAGATCGAGTACGTGTCACCGACGGTGACCAGCTCCCGTACCGGGTGCTCCCAGAGCAGGTCGGCCAGGGCCAGCGCCGGGTCGACCCGCTGGGCCAGCGGCAGGTCGGTGTCGACAAGCGCGGTGAGCGCGTCGGCGACCCGGGGCCGGTCGGCGGTCGGGACGAGGCCCCGGGCGGCGGCGAGCACCCGCGCGCCCTCGGCCAGGTCGTTGGCCAGGTCCTCCGGCCCCTGCCCGGCGGCGATCTTCTTGGTCACCGCGTTCTGCCAGGTCAGGTACGGGTCCTGGAACGCCTCCACGGAGAAGGTCCACGAGCCGACGGCGTCCGGTGCGATGGTGGCGTGCCAGCGGTCCTGGCCGGGCTCGCCGGGGCGCATCCGGGTGAACGGCCGGCTCGCGCCGTCCGGGCCAGCCCACACCACGTTGCAGCCCAGCGCGTCGTGCCCCTCCCGGTAGGCGCGCGCCGACACCGGAACCGGCTCGTCGACCACCGCCTTGGCCGGGTATCGCCCGCACGAGACGACGGGGGAGACGTCTTCGATCGGGAACCGTCCAGTCACCCCGCCAACCTACTGCGCGAGATCCGTTCGCGCGCGGCCAAGCCCGCCGGTCCGCCCCACGCCCCCGGGTAGCCCAGCAAGATCCGCGCACTTTCGGGAAAGCTGCTGCCTCACGGCGTCGTCCACGCAGCAACTTCCCCGAAGTTGTGCGGATCTTCGCGGTGCCGGCGAGGTGACCTCAGGCGGAGTGTCCCCGGTCGGAGGGAGGCCCGGCGCCCCAGCCGGTGTTCGTCGCCCGCCAGGACGGCCAACCGTGCGGCCACGTGTCGGGCCAGTTGTCGATTCGGCCGGCCGGCACGATCCCAGTGGGGCTGAGCGCGTCTCGGACGACCCGATCGGCGACCTCGCCGATCTCCACCGCGGTCAGCGGCGCCCACCAGCCGAACCGCTCGAGCGCTCCGTCGACCACAGCCTGCGCCTCTTCCGACGGTATGCCGGCTGCGGTGAGGAACCACTGCAGGGTGACCCGGCAGTTCCCCTGCCAGCCGTCGTCGTCGACGACGGGGGTGGCGGCGAATGTCATCAGCTGTGCGACGGCGACCTCAAAGGCGGCGACGACATCCGCCGCGCCGGCGGCCCGCCTCGGATCGACCGACGGCAGAAGGTGGTCGAAACGCTCAGCCAGGCTCTCCAACCAGTGCCGCCAGGCCAGTAGCGAGTCGGCGACGAACGTCGGCGCGTCGGCTGGCGCCGGGATGCGGTCGGTCACGAAGCCCACATGCTCCCGCTCCCAAGGGCCCCAGTGCCAGCGGTAGGCCCACGGGCCGTACCGGTCGGACAGGAGCACGCTGACGGACTCGACCCAGGCGGAGGCTTCTGAATACCCGGCCCACCCATCGTCGCGGGTCGGCTGCGGAGGCGGCGGAGGCACCAACGTCCGGACCGCCGCCGACATCTCGACCGGGTCGAACGGGTACCGCGCCGGATCGACGTCCGCCCACGTCGCGAGAAGATGTCTCAACCCGTCGTCCGCCATGGCTCAGCATCGTGGCAGGCGGCCAACCCAGCGTCGAGCGAGTACCCGCGAGCGGTGGCCCAGGGGGCGACGGTGGTGCTGGCTCTGGTGCTGCCGGCTGTGACGGTGCGGTCTTCGGTGTCGGGGGTGCGGCGGTACGGAAGCTGGTCGCGGTCGTGTGGCGGTCCGCCGACGCACCGGCCGGCCTGGCCCAGCTCGCCGCCACCCTCCGCGACACGTGACGCGCGCCGTGGGCAGCGGATAGCTCCGTCGCTGGCTATCTGCGGAGGTGGTAGTGGTTGCGGCGGGGGACCTGTTCGGGGTCGAGCCAGGCGGGTGGCACGAATTCGGGGTGGCCGTCGCCGCCGAGTCGAACAGCCCAGTCGCCGCTGTGCAGGTGTCGGTGGTGGTGGCCGCAGAGCAGCACGGCGTTGTCGAGGCTGGTGGTGCCGCCCTCGGCCCAGTGCTTGATGTGGTGGCCGTCGCACCAGCGCGGCGGGCGGTCGCAGCCCGGGAACGCGCAACCCCGGTCGCGCAGCACCAGGGCGCGGCGTAGCGGCCCGTTGATGAGGCGGCGTTGCCGGCCGACGTCGAGTGGTTGACCGTTGCCGCCGAGCACTGCGGGCAGGATCGCCGCGTCGCAGGCCAGGCGGCGCACGGCCTCGGGCGTGAGGTGTAGGCCGGTGTCGAGAGCGCCGGTGCCCAACTGGCGGGTCAGCCCGTCGTAGCTGGTGGTGACGACGACCTGGGCGAGGTCACCGCCGTTCCCGGGTAGCTCACCGGTGCGCAGCGCGAGCCGGCACACGTCGGCCAGGGCGTCGTGGCGGCGTTGGCCCGGGGTGCGGGTGTCGTCGGGCCCGCCGGCGGTGGCGTGGACGGTGCCGACCGTGGAGGCGATGACCCGGACCTGCTCCACGTCGACCGCCCCGCCGGCCAACGCGTCCCGCACTCCCGGCGGCGCGGTGTCGAGGGTGGCGGCCAGCTCGACCAGACGACGGGCGACACCGACGCCGAGGCGTAACCGGTCACGCAGCCACACCGCTGTCGAGGACGCGCCCTGGGCCGTCGCGGTGCCTCGGCCATCCAGCTCCCGCACCAGGGTCAACTTGACCGCCGCCAGGCGCTGCTCCAGGCGATGCGTCGCATCCAAGGCTGCCACGAGATCCCGCTCGGTGGCAGCCCAGGCGGCCGTGTCGAAGCAGGCCGCCACCGCGGCCTCGGCCTGCTCCAACGCATCGATCACCGGCAAAGACTAGAACAGGTGTACGACACTTCCCGGTGCGGAAGTGACGTAGCCTCCCGCCATGACCGAACGGGTGAGAGTCGCGGTTGTCGGTGTCGGTAACAACACGTCCGCGTTGGTGCAGGGGCTTGCCCTCTACCGCCAGAGCGGCAGCCTGGTCGGAATCCGCAGGCCGATGATCGACGGGCTCGGGGTGGGCGACATCGACGTGGTGGCGGCCTTCGCCACCTCCGAGGAGAAGATCGGTCGGGACCTGACCGAGGCGATCTTCCTGGCGCCCAACAACTTCCCCCGGCTGAACTGCGACCTGCCCGAAGCGGGTGTGCCGGTCACGAAGGGCCTGGTCGACGCGACCGAGGTGCGGCGGGTGGCGGCGGCGCTGGCAGGGGCGGAGGTGCTGCTCTACTCGGCGCCGAGTGGCCGGCCGGAGACCGCCCAGGCGTACGCCGCGGCAGCCCACGCGGCGGGCGTCGCCTTCATCAACACCACCTCCGACCCGGTCGCCCGCGATCCACGGCTGCTGGCGAGCTTCGAGGCGGCCGGTCTGCCGCTGCTCGGCGACGACCTGGCCAGCCAGTTCGGCACCTCGGTGCTGCACAACGCGCTGCTGCGGCTCCTAAAGGAGCGGGGCCTCACCCTGGTCAGCTCCTACCAGGTCAATCTGGGCGGCACCGAAGACTTCCGCAACCTGGTCGAGAACCCCAACACCAAGAAGCAGTCCAAGCTCAACGCCCTGTCGGCGGCTGGCAGCGTCGAGGTGGCCCCGCTCGGATACATGCCGCATCTCGCGTCGCAGAAGGTGGCTCACCTCAACCTTGAGGCCCAGGGTTGGGGTGAGACCTCGGTGAGCCTCGACGTGAAGCTGAAGGTGCACGACCCGAGTGGTGCCGCCGGCGTCAACATCGACCTCATCCGCATCGCCGCCAGCGCGCTACGGAACGGGCGTGGTGGTCATGCTGCCGAGGCGGCGTCGTTGCTCAAGTCGCCGCCGGGAACGGCGATCTGAACTTTGTCTCCCTCAGGCCGCGCCGACGGAGCGGTAGACCTCCAGCGTCTGCCGGGCGATGGCGTCCCAGGAGAAGTGCTGCACCGCGCGCCGCCGGCCGGCCAGGCCGAACCGCTCGGTGCGCGCCGGGTCCCCCAGCAGGGTGTTGATCGCGGCCGCGAGGTCGGCCACGAAGCGGTCCGGGTCCAGGGGGGTGCCGGAGCCGTCGGTGGCCTGCTCGATCGGCACCAGCAGGCCCGTCTCGTCGTCGGCCACGACCTCGGGGATGCCGCCGGTCGCGGTCGCCACCACGGCCGTCTCGCAGGCCATCGCCTCCAGGTTGACGATGCCCATCGGCTCGTAGACCGACGGGCAGACGAAGACCGTGGCGTGCGTGAGCACCTGGATCACCTCGGGCTTGGGCAGCATCTCGGCCACCCAGACCACGCCAGAGCGGTTGGCCCGCAACTCGGCGACCAACTCCTCCACCTCGGCGGCGATCTCGGCGGTGTCCGGTGCGCCGGCGAGCAGGACGAGCTGGGTGTCGGCCGGCAGCTCCCGGGCGGCCCGCAGCAGGTACGGCAGCCCCTTCTGCCGGGTGATCCTGCCCACGTAGACCACGCTCGGGCGGGACGGGTCGACGCCGAGCCGGTCGAGCACGTCGGTGCCCTGATCAGGGGCGTACTGGATGGTGTCGATGCCGTTGTAGACCACCCGGACCCGGTCGGGGTCGATCTGCGGGTACGCGGTGAGCACGTCGTTGCGCATCCCGCCGCTGACCGCGATCACCGCGTCGGCGGCCTCCATCGCGGTGCGCTCGATCCAGGAGGAGAGCGCGTAACCGCCGCCGAGCTGCTCGGCCTTCCACGGCCGCAGCGGCTCCAGGCTGTGTGCGGTCACCACGTGCGGCACCCCGTGCAGCAGCTTCGCGGTGTGGCCGGCCAGGTTCGCGTACCAGGTGTGGCTGTGCACCACGTCGGTCCCGGCCGCGCCGGCGGCCATCTCCAGGTCCACGCCCATCGTGCGCAGCGCGGCGTTCGCGCCGGTCAGGCCGGGTGGTTCGGCGTACGCGGTGACGCCCGGCTCGGTGCGCGGCAGGCCGAAACAGTGCACCCGTACGTCGGCGAGGCGGCGCAACTCCCGAGCCAGGTACTCGACGTGCACGCCCGCGCCGCCGTAGACCTCCGGTGGGTACTCGCGGGTGAGAAGGTCAACGCGTAGAGGGGTGCGTTCCGTCATGACCTCGCACCCTAGTGCAGAAGACTCCCCGTACGAGTGGTGAAGTGCGACGCGGGTGGATAGCGTCGGGGCATGGCTGCCAAGGTGCTCGCGATCGTCCTGGCGGGTGGGGAGGGCAAGCGCCTGATGCCACTCACCACGGATCGGGCCAAGCCGGCCGTCCCGTTCGGCGGGATGTACCGCATGGTCGACTTCGTCCTCTCCAACCTGGCCAACGCCGGCTATCTCAAGATCGTCGTGCTGACCCAGTACAAGTCCCACTCCCTCGACCGGCACATCACCAAGACCTGGCGGATGTCCACGCTGCTCGGCAACTACGTGACCCCGGTGCCCGCGCAACAGCGTCGCGGCCCGTGGTGGTTCGCCGGCTCGGCCGACGCCATCTACCAGAGCTTCAACCTCATCAACGACGAGCAGCCCGACTACGTGATCGTCTTCGGCGCCGACCACATCTACCGGATGGACCCCCGGCAGATGGTGGAGGACCACATCGCCTCCGGCGCGGCGGTGACCGTCGCCGGCATCCGCCAGCCGCTGTCGATGGCCGACCAGTTCGGCGTCATCGAGGTCGGCGACGACGGCAAGCGGATCCGGGCGTTCCGCGAGAAGCCCACCGACGCGGTCGGCCTGCCCGACGCACCGGACGAGATCTACGCCTCGATGGGCAACTACGTCTTCACCACCCGGGCGCTCTGCGAGGCGGTCGAGCGCGACGCCGAAGACAAGACCAGCAAGCACGACATGGGCGGCAGCATCATCCCGATGCTCGTCGAGCGCGGCGAGGCGAACGTCTACGACTTCCGCGACAACGAGGTGCCGGGCAGCACCGACCGCGACCGCGGTTACTGGCGTGACGTGGGAACGCTCGACTCGTTCTACGACGCGCACATGGATCTGATCAACGTGCACCCCGTCTTCAACATGTACAACTTCGACTGGCCGATCTACACCGAGCAGCCGCCGTGGCCGCCGGCGAAGTTCGTCCACCAGTGGGGTGAGCGGGTCGGCCGGGCGGTCGGCTCGATGGTCTCCCCGGGTGTGGTGATCTCCGGTTCGCTGGTGGAGAACTCGATCGTGTCGCCGAAGGTGCGGGTGCACTCCTGGGCGCACGTCGAGGGCTCGGTGCTGATGGAGGGTGTGGAGATCGGCCGGCACGCCGTGGTCCGGCGGGCCATCCTGGACAAGAACGTGTTCGTCCCGGAGGGCGCCGAGATCGGCGTCGACCTGGAGAAGGACCGGCAGCGCTACACCGTCTCCGACAACGGCATCGTGGTGATCGGCAAGGGCCAGAAGGTCGAGCCGTGACCGACAGGTACTCCCCGAGGAGGTTCCCGCAGTGACCCACCCCCGTGCCGGCCAGCCCGCCGAGCCCGCCGACCTGGTCGACGTGCCGCGCCTGGTGACCGCCTACTACGCCGAGCATCCGGATCCCGCGGACCCGGCGCAGCAGGTGTCGTTCGGCACCTCCGGCCACCGCGGCTCCAGCCTGCGCAACGCGTTCAACTCCGACCACATCCTGGCGGTCACCCAGGCGCTCTGCGACTACCGACGCGAGCAAGGGCTGGACGGGCCGCTCTTCCTCGCCCGGGACACCCACGCGCTCTCCGCGCCGGCCGCGGTGGACGCCCTGGAGGTGCTCGCCGCCAACGGGGTCACCGTGCTGGTGGACAGCCGCGACGGCTACACCCCGACCCCGGCGCTGTCGCACGCGATCCTCACGCACAACCGGGGGCGCACCAGCGGGCTCGCCGACGGCATCGTGATCACCCCGTCGCACAACCCGCCCGACGACGGTGGTTTCAAGTACAACCCCACCAACGGCGGGCCGGCCGACACCGACGTGACCCGGTGGATCCAGGACCGGGCCAACACCATCCTCGCCGCCGGGCTCAAGGAGGTCCGTCGGATCACCTACGCGCGGGCGCGGGCCGCCGACACCACCGGGGAGTACGACTTCCTCGCCAACTACGTCGACGACCTGCCCGCGGCGATCGACATCGACGCGATCCGCGACGCGGGGATCCGGATCGGCGCGGACCCGCTGGGCGGGGCGAGCGTGGCGTACTGGGGTGAGATCGCCGAGCGTCACGGGCTGGACCTGACCGTGGTCAACCCGACGGTCGACCCGACCTGGCGGTTCATGACCCTGGACGGCGACGGCAAGATCCGGATGGACTGCTCCTCTCCGAACGCGATGGCGTCGCTGATCGCCGCACGGGCCGACTACCAGATCTCCACCGGCAACGACGCCGACGCCGACCGGCACGGCATCGTCACCCCGGACGCCGGGCTGATGAACCCCAACCACTACCTGGCGGTGGCGATCCGTCACCTGTTCCGCACCCGCACCGAGTGGGGGCCGGACGCCGCGGTGGGCAAGACCCTGGTCTCCTCGTCGATGATCGACCGGGTCGCCGCCGACCTGGGTCGGCCGCTGCTGGAGGTGCCGGTCGGCTTCAAGTGGTTCGTCCCCGGCCTGCTGGACGGCGCGGTCGGCTTCGGCGGCGAGGAGAGCGCCGGGGCGTCGTTCCTGCGCCGCGACGGCTCGACCTGGACCACCGACAAGGACGGCCTGCTGCTCTGTCTGCTCGCCGCCGAGATCCAGGCCACCACCGGGCGCAGCCCGAGCGAGCACTGGGCGGAGTTGGCCGAGCGCTTCGGCGCGCCCGCGTACGCCCGGATCGACGCCCCGGCCACCCGGGAGCAGAAGGCCGTGCTCGGCAAGCTCTCCCCGGAGCAGGTCACCGCCACCGAACTCGCCGGTGAGCCGATCACCGCGACGCTGACCACGGCCCCCGGCAACAACGCCCCGATCGGCGGCCTCAAGGTCAGCACGAAGTCCGGCTGGTTCGCCGCAAGGCCCTCCGGCACGGAGGACGTCTACAAGATCTACGCCGAGTCCTTCCAGGGCCCCGACCACCTCAAGAAGATCCAAGAGGAAGCCAAAGCCCTGGTAGATCAAGCCCTAGCCTCCTAACCCCCACACCCACCCCGGGCCCCGCCCTCACCCGCGTTGATCATGGGGTTAGCGGGCTTGTCGATCTCCAGATGCCCCGCCAACCTCATGATCAACTGGGACGGTGGGGGGTGCGGGCGGGTGGGGTGGGGGTTAGCAGGGTGGGGGGATTTCTTGTTGGGCGCGTCGTCGTAGTTCTTCGGGGAGGAGCTCGCGGAGCTGCTCCGGGAGGAAGGGCAGGTCCAGCAGGGTCATCTTCAACTGGTTGCGTTCCTGGTAGCGCAGCGGGTCGAAGCGGACCACCAGGCCGGCGTTGCGGCGGTAGGTGATGTCCACGGCCCCCTCCGTCGCCGCGTCGCGGAACACCAGCCCGTCCATCTCCACCACCACCGGCGATGACTCGGGTCGTAGCTCCAGCCGGATCTTCTCGTCCGGCGAGAGCACCACCGACCGGGAGATGCCGGCCATCGGCGCCGACGGCGTGATCACCACCGAGTCGGCGGCGGGGGAGATCAGCGGTCCACCAGCGGCGTAGCTGTACGCCGTCGAGCCGATCGGGGTGCTGACCACCACGGCGTCGCTGCGGTAGTAGCCGTACTGCTGGTCGTCGATGGAGAGGGTGACGCTGACGAAGCCGGACCCGGGTTGGCGGACCAGCGCGATGTCGTTGAACGCCACGACGTCGTCACCGCACACGTCGCAGGCGAGGCAGGCGTGCGACTCGACGGTGAAGTCCTTCGACAGCAGCCGGCTCAGCGCGTCCGGCAGCTCCGGCGGCTCGATCTCGACGAGGAACCCCAGATGACCCAGGTGTACGCCGAGCACCGGCTTCGGGTCGCGGATGGCGGAGCGCAGCGCACCCAGCATGGTGCCGTCGCCGCCGATGCTGATCAACGCGTTGGCGCGCGCGGCGACCTCCTCCGCCGGCACCGGTTGGACGCAGGACGATACGCGGTGCTGGTCCTCCTCGCGCACCATCAGCGTCTTGTGGTGGCGCTTCGCCCAGCGCTCGATGATTTCGACCACCTCGGTGACATCCCGGGTGGGGTGCAGCACAAGTCCCAGCCCCGACACCCGTACAGCCCATCACATCGGTGACGGGCGCACCGGGCGTACACCGAAGGTGTGCCGACACGTCGAAGACGCGCCGTGGGGCGTACGACGTGTCGGCCGTGGTCGGTCAGGACCGGAGCGGCGCTCGGGAGTTCCGTCACCTCGGCTCGACGGGATCGTTACGGAGGTGTTTGGTCCGGTGACGCTGGGCCATTTTCTCCGCCGATTGCTCCGTAAGTGAGGTCGACAGGTGCCGAGTCGCGTTCGCACCATGATCCGCAGGGTCCAGGACCACCTCGCCGGCTCCCGTGATCCTGAGGCGTTCGCCCGTTCACTCGGTGTGAAGCTGAACGGTCGGGTCAAGTTCTACGCGGTGAACCGGGCGATGTTCGGGTCCGAGCCCTGGTTGATCACCATGGGGGACAACGTCTACATCACCGCCGGGGTCCAGTTCGTGACGCATGACGGGGGCACACTGATCCTCCGCAAGGACCATCCCGAGCTGGACTGGACGGCCCCGATCACCATCGGCAATGACGTCTACATCGGCATGCGGTCGATGATCCTGGCCGGGGTCAACATCGGTAACAGGTGCGTGATCGGCGCCGGTTCGATCGTGACCCGCGACATCCCGGACAACACCGTGGCGGCCGGAGTGCCGGCTCGCCCGTTGCGCACCACCGACGAGTACCTGGCGCAGTTGCAGGCCAAGTCGCTGGGCGTCGGGCACCTCGCGGTCCAGGCGAAGCACGAGGCGATCAAGAGGATCTACGGGGTCACGACGGTCTGACGCCGCCGACGCCCGCCGGGCCGCGATTTCGGCATCTTCCGGTACAGACGCACCGTTACTGCACCCTGGCCTCGCTCGATGTACAGGTGGTCGGTCCATTCACCGAGAGGTTGTCGATGCGCATTCTGATCACTGGCGGGGCCGGTTTCATCGGTTCGAACCTGGCCCGCGCCGCGTTGGTCGATCCCGCGGTGAAGGAGGTGACCGTCCTCGACGACCTGTCGGTCGGGCTGCGTGGCAACCTCGACGGGCTCGACGTCGACTTCGTCGAGGGGTCGATCCTGGATCCCCGTGCGCTGGACGCCGCGATGGCCGGACGGGAGGCCGTCGTCCATCTGGCGGCGCTGCCCAGCGTGCCGCGTTCGCTGAGCGACCCGCTCGCCTCGCACCACGCGAACGCGACGGGCACGCTCATGGTCCTCGAGGCGGCGCGACGACACGACGTCGGCCATGTTCTGGTCGCCTCGTCCTCGTCGGTCTACGGCATGAACCCTGCGCTGCCGAAGGAGGAGCTGACCTGGACCCGGCCGATGAGCCCCTACGCCGCCAGCAAGCTCGCCACCGAGGCGTACGCCCTCGCCCACCAGGCTTCGTTCGGTCTGCCGACGCTGGCCTTCCGGTTCTTCAACGTGTTCGGTCCCGGGCAGCGGCATGACCATGCCTACGCCGCGGTGATCCCCCGGTTCGTCCACGGGGCCCTGCGGGGGGAGCCCGTCCTGCTGCACGGCGACGGCACCCAGTCCCGCGACTTCACCTTCGTCGGCACGGTGTGCGAGGTCATCCTCGACGCGCTGCGCCGGCGCGTGCACCACCCGCACCCGGTCAACCTCGCCTTCGGGGCGCGGGCCAGCCTGCTGCAGGTGCTGGACGAACTCACCGAGTTGCTGGACCGTCCGATCGCCCGCGAGTACGCGCCGCCCCGCGTCGGGGATGTCCCCCACTCGCTGGCCGACAACACCACGCTGCGGGAGCTGTTCCCGGAGGTCGTGCCGATCGCTCGTACCGACGGTCTCCGGGCGACGATCGAGTGGATGGCCGGGCTGTTACACGTCGAACACACCGGACAGCGGTGACCCAGAAGTCAACGAGCAGGGTGAAGCGGGCAGAACTCACCGCCGACCCGCCCCTACCACCCCCCGACCCCGGCCCACCGGCCGCGCCGGAGGTCGCACCCGGACGGGGCCTGCTGCGGGTCCTGCCCGCGGGGCGCGACCACCGGCTCAGCGTGGACATCGCCACCTCCCTGGTCGCCAAGGGGGTCGGTCTCGCCGCACCGCTGGTCATCACCCCCGCGTGCTTCCGTTATCTGGGCGACCAGCGCTACGGCCTGTGGATGGCGATCACCGCGCTCACCGGGATGGCCTGGTTCGCCGACCTGGGGCTCGGCAACGGCCTGCTCACCCGACTCAGTCTCCTCGCCGACGACCCTCGTCAGGGGGCGCGGGAGATCTCCAGCGCGTACGCCACGCTCGGCGTGGTCTCGGTGGCGCTGCTGTCCGGTCTTGTGCTGGTCGAGCCCCTGGTGCCCTGGGCCCGGGTCTTCGGCGTCACCGACCCCACCATCGCCGCGGAAGCGTCGACCCTGACCCTGCTCTGCTTCGGGGCCTTCGCGATCAACATCCCGCTCTCCCTGATCCAGCGGATCCAGTACGCTCGCGCGGAGGTCACCCGGAGCAATGCCTGGCAGGCCGCCGGGGCCCTGGCCTCGATGGCGGCCGTGCTCGCCGCGATCGCCGCCGGGAGTGGTCCGCTGACGGTGATCGCCTGCGCCGTGGTGGCCGTCCCGCTGACCAACATGATCAACACCCTCGTCTACTTCTGGCGCCAGGAGTCCACCGCGCGACCGCGACCCGGGCTGGTGCACCGGGCCACGGCGGTGGGGCTGCTCCGGCTGGGCCTCCAGTTCTTCGCGCTCTCGGCGATGTCGTCGATCGCGCTGAACGTGGACAGCCCGCTGGTCGCACACGTCCTCGGGCTCAGCGTCGCCGCGTACTACGCGGTCGTCGGGAAGCTCTTCGGCGTCCTCGCACTGTTCGTCGCGCTGGTCGGGATGACGGTCTGGCCGGCGAACGGGGCCGCCCTCGCTCGTGGCGACATCGCCTGGGTACGCCGGACCACCCGACGGATGGTGCTGCTCAACGGTCTGATCGTGGGAACGGCCGGGCTCGCGCTGGTCGTCCTCGGCCATCGGCTGCTCGACCTGTGGGTGGGTGGGGTCGACGTGGCGGTGGTGCCGGTCGCCGTCCTGGCCGGGCTTGCGCTCTGGTCGTTCCTGGTGGCGATCGCGTCCCCGCTGCTTCTCGTTCAGAACAGCATCGGCCTGCTCCGCCCGCAGTTCGTCGGCTGGATGGCCTTCCTGCTGCTGGCCACCGCGCTGAAGTTCGCAGGGCTGCGTGAGTTCGGGCTGGTGGCCCTGCCGGTGGCTGGCTGCCTGGCCTACCTGCTAACCATCTGGCCCGCCGCCATCGTCGGTTACCGGCGCGCGCTGGCCAGGTCCGACCGTGCCGCCACGCCCAGCGGGTCCGAGGTGGCGGTGTGACCGTCCGCCGTGCAGGCCGGCGGGGATCGTCAGCCAGCCGGCCCTCGCCAACAGCTAGGGGAGTCCTTCGATGAAACAGGCGCAGATCGTCATCGACGCCGCTGGCGGGGCCGGCGGCGGCGCCGGACGTCTCAAGACCGAACTCGACGCCTTCCTGGCCGACGGCACCGCCCCGGTCCGGGTCATCGGCCGGGACCGCCACCTCACGCCGTCGTGGCTGGTGCGGCGCGAGGTCGCCGCCGGCGGCGCCCCCGTAGTCGCCTCGCTGAACAATGTCTCGTTCGGCTGGCGGGGCGCCGAGCGGCGGGTCCTGGTGCACAATGCCCTGCACTTCCTGGCGCCCGCCGAGCGATGGCTGTTGAGGCTGCAGCCCCGGTCGCTGCGGGCGCAAATTCCCGTGGTCCGGCGCATGCTGCATCGAGCCGACGTGATCGCCGTTCCGTGCTCGGCCATGGCGCAACGGGTCGCCGATCTGGTGCCGGCGGTACGCGACCGACTGCTGGTGCTGGCGAACCCGGTCAGCCCGGTCGGCCCCCGCGTGCCCACGGACGTGGTGTCGATCCTCGTCCCGGTCGTGCCATCGCCGTTCAAGAACGTGGTGGCGGAACTCCGTGTGCTGCTCGCCGCGCTGGACCGGCGTCAGCACCCGGCCCGGGTGCGGATGACCGCGCACCCGCACGACCTCCCGGACGACCTGGCCCGCCACCCCCGACTGGACCTGCTGGGGCAGTTGCCGCACCAGGAACTCTCCGAACAGTGGCGCCGGACGACGGCTGTCTTCTTCCCGTGTCTGGTGGAGTCATTCGGCTACCCGCTCGCCGAGGCACGCGTCTACGGCCTGCCGGTGCTGGCGGCGGACACCGAGCAGTCCCGAGAGGTCGCGGGCACTGCCTTGACTCCGTACCGACTGTCGGACGTGGAAAGCCTCGCGGAGGCTCTCGACCAGATCGACCGGACGGTGGTCCCGGAACCGGATGCGTTCGAGCGGGGCGCGTATTTCACCCGGCTGCTGGGACTCGACCGGCAGCGTCCGGGTCGCCAGGCCGGCGGGTCGTCGGCGGCCACCGCACGGGCGGTCCGCCCGTGACGAGGGGCCGGACCGCAGCGCAAGGGGACGCAGTGGTCGACAGCGCGGGCGACGGTCCCGGACGTCGGGGTGACGACGGCCGGTGCCGGGTGGTACGGGTCCTCGGTGAGCTGAACTTCGGCGGAACGGAGATGCGGACCGCCGAGTTGCTGCCCCGTCTCGCAGCCGCCGGGACGGAAGTCCACTTCGTGACGCTCAGCGACCGGATCGGGCCCGGGCCCCTGGCCGGGACGGCCGTCCGACACGGCGGATCAGTCCTCCCGATCCCGCTCGATGTCCGGTTCCCGCTGCGCTTCCTCCGGCTGCTGCGGCGGCTGCGTCCGGACGTGGTGCACGTGGACTGCGCGAACTTCTCCGGCGTGTTCCTCTGCCTCGCCCTGCTCGGCCGCGTACCGACCCGCGTCGCTCACTTCCGGGGCGACGACAACCAGCACCGGAACCTGCGTCGGCGGATACAGCGGTGGATCTGGAGACAGCTGCTGCGGGCATCGGCCACGGACATTCTCGGCGTCTCGCCCAGCGCGCTCACCTTTGGCTATTCCCGTGCCTGGCGCGACGACCCGCGGTGTCAGGTCGTGCTCAACGGTCTGGACCTCGACCGGCTCCGCAGGCCGACCGGTCACCATCTCCGGGCCCTGACCGGGGCCGGCCCCGACGACCTGCTCTGTCTGAGCGTGGGACGGGCATCGCCGGAAAAGCGGCGCTGGCTTCTGCCACCGATCGTCGCTGGTCTGCGCGACCAGGGCGTCGACGCCCACGTCGTTCTCGTCGGCCCCTCGGACGAGAACGACGAAGCCCGCGTGCGGGCCGCCGCCACTGAGTACGGGGTCGCCGATCGGGTGCACCTGCTCGGTCCGCGCGACGACGTGGGTGGGCTGCTCCGCCAGGCCGATGTGGTCGTGCACCCGTCCTGCCTGGAAGGACTGCCGGGTGGCGTGCTGGAACCCGTGGCCCTGGGGATCGGCACGGTGGCCGCCGACCTGCCCGGTGTGCGCTTCATCGACGAGCACCTGCCCGGAGTCACCATCGTCGACACCGACGCGGCGCCGGCGGTGTGGGCGGCGGCGGTGACGAGCGCCGCCGGTTACACGATGACGACGGATCCCGACGCGGCCGGCAGACGCTTTCAGCTGAGCCCCTTCGCGATCGAGGCGGCGGTCATGACGCACCTGGCGATCTACCGGCGGCGGCTGCCTGACGGCCCACCGTCCGCACCTGTTGTCAAGAACAGAAGTCGGCTGCCCGCCGCTTCGGAACGGTGAGACAGATGAACGACCAGACGACGGTGCTCGGCACCGACCACGGGAGGCACGACGGCCCGGCGCGGCGGACGGGGCAGCCACGTCCACTCCTGATCGGCCACTACCGCTTCCCCTACGGTGACGCGACCTCCAACCGGCTGCTGCAACTCGCCCGGTGCGCGGCGCCGCACGGCACGTACACCCTGGTGGTGAACGACTGGCCGTCCGACGGGTCAGTGCCACCGCATCGTGACGAGGTGGCGGGCATCGAGCTGATAACGCTGCGTACCCAGGGAGGGAACCGCCTCACCCGGATGTCGGCCCGCCTCGCCCGTCCGCTGCGGGTGCTGCGGGCGATGCGCCGCCGAGGCGTGGTACGCGGTGACGTCTCGGTGGTGCTCCTGCCGATGGCCATGATGACCCTGGGCAACTGGGCGGTGCTACGGCTCGCGCTGCGCTGCCCGGTGGTGGTGGACGCGAGCGAGCGGCACGACCGCCGCCAGTTCCGGCGCGGCTGGCTGGCCCCGTACTTCGTTCGGCACCGCTGGTCCACGTTCCTGGCCAGCCGTCTCCTCCATCGGGCCATCGCGGTGTCGACCACCCTCGGCGGCTACTTCGAACGGCGGGGCTTGGACGTGCTGGTGGTGCCACCGCAGGTGGACTGCGAGGAGTTCGCGGAGCCGCGGCCGTCGTCGCTGACCGACGGGTTGCGGCTGCTGTACGCCGGCACCCCCGGCCGTAAGGACATGTTGGACGTCATTCTCCGCGGGATCAGCCGACTCGCACCGCAGGACCAGGCACGGGTGCACCTCACCATCGCCGGGGTCACCCGCCAGGACGCGGCCACCCTGTCCGACCTGGACGTCTCGGTGCTGGACTCGGTGTCGGCCGAGGTGACGTTCCTCGGCCGGGTGCCTCGGGACACGGTGCTCACCCTGCTGTCCGAGGCGCACTTCTCGCTGCTGGTGCGCCCCACCGGCGGATACGCCGCCCACGGGTTCCCGTCCAAGGTGCCCGAGAGCCTCTCCGCCGGATGTCCGGTGATGCTCAACCACACCAGCGACCTCGCCCTGTACGTGCGGGACGGGGTGGAGAGCCTCGTGCTCGACGGCAACGGTCCGGACGACGTCCAGCGCGGCATCGAGCGGGCGTTGCGCCTGCGGGACGAGGACTGGGCGGCGATGAGCCGGGCGGCCCGGAGGACGGCCCGCGGGTCCTTCGACCACCGGGCCTGGCGGGCCCGGGTGACGGCTTTCCTCGACCCCACCGGCGGGGCGAGCTGACGCGCGAGGGTTCCGAGCCGACCGACGGCCGCCCCGGTGGGGCGGCCGTTCGGCATTTCAGGTCGGGCTTTACCGCACGGGCACCCGTTCCCGCCGGGGCGCACCGTGCGCAACGGTCGGCTGCCGCTGGCCCGTCGAACCGTGCGAGTACGGCCCGGCGTCGGCACGTGCCGAGATGAAGACGCTCGCGGGAACCCCGGAGACGTGGCGTCCCGAGCGGAGACTCACCAGGACGCCCGCCACGGCGAGCCAGAACACGTACGGGTAGGGCTGGCCCATGCCGAACATCGTCGACTCGGTGACCTGGATCAGCAGGCCGGTGACGATGAGCCAGACCAGACCCGAGTTGAGTGCGCCGACGGGAGCCAGCGCCGCCCGTAGCGCGACGGCCAGGAGCAGCAGGAGCGGCGCGACGCCGATGACGCCCATCTCCAGCAGCCACTGCAGATAGCTGTTGTGCACCAGATTGACGTTGGCGTCGAGGAAGCCGTTCTGACGGGTCTGTTCGAACAGCTGGAAACCTGAGGCGTATCCGAAGCCCAGCGTCGGACGACCCTGCCACAGCTCGATGGCCGCCTGCCAGGTCTGGGTACGTCCGTTGGAGAAATCGCCATTGTCCGGGTCGGTGAACCGGGTGGCGAGAGCCTGCACCCAGGACGAGCCGACGAGGCTGGGGAGCATGCCGAACAGGTACGCCACCCCGAGACCTCCGACTGTCACCACCAGTAGGCGGGCCAGCGGCCCGACCCCGTGCCGCAGCACCACCCAGAGGCCGCCGACGAGGAGGGCGATCAACGCGGTACGGGACTCGGTGATCGGGAGGGCGATGACGGCCGGCACGACGCCGAGCAACTCTGTCCGCTTGCCCGACTGCCGGTAGAGCGCCCAGCCGAGCGGGATGGTCAGAGCACAGATGATGCTCAGCATGTTGGGGTTGGAGTACAGGCCCTGGAACCGGTCGTTGAAGGAGGCGGCGGACGCGCTGCCCGCGATGCCAAGGCCGAGACTGACGACGAGCGACATGCTGAGGACCACGTAGACCACGTGCAGGTCGGCGGCCACAGCCACCGGATCGGCCCAACGGCGCCACAGCACCACGTGGGTCAGCGCGGCCAGGAGCAACAACGCGATGGCCTGCTGGAGTGTGTGCAACGGGGTGACCGACCAGACGCTGCTCAGCGTGGCCAGCGCTGCGGTCGCCCAAAGTGCGGTGACGAAGAAAGCCGTCCAGTGGTCGGCCCGCCGAATTCCACGGCTGCGCCCCACCAACGCCCAGACGACGAGGCAGCCGACCGCCACGTACCGCGCGTAGAAGCTGAAGCTGACCAGCGACGGCATGTTCGACGTGGCGCAGATCAGCAGAACCGTCGCCACCGCCAGGATCCGCCCGAAGCCGTCGAGCCGCCGCGTGAGGTAGAGCGCGACCAGCAGGAGCGCCACCCCGCCGGCGATCATCGGTTCGTCCACGGCGAAGACGGTCGTGACCGCCGTGAGACATGCTGCCCCAACGACGAGGGCGACGAGGCCAAACCGTTCTACCACGTGATGTCCTTCGGCTCCTGCCGGCCTGGATCGGCGACGGCGCGTTGTTCTGGTCGACTCCGGGGACCGGCGGGGCGCAAACCCCACCGGTCCGCCGTGGTCGCGGAGATGTATCGGGAGATGGGTCAGCGCGCGGCCGACCTGGCGTACGGGCGGTCAGACCCGGGTGGCGTGTCGGCCCACCTGGGTCGCGGGCACATTCCACCTGGCCCGCGCGTCGTGCATCAGCCGGATCATGTCCGGCCAGGACGGCGGGCGGTATCCGGTGTCCTGTGCCAACGCATCGGCGCGCATCGACCGGTCGAGCACGAAGTCGACGTTCGGCACCAGCTCGCCCGGCCAGCCGTACACGTCGGCGACCAGCCGGAGGAGGTCGTACTTCGAAATCGGCTCCGCGGCGAGGTGGTACAGCCCGGTCAGGTCTTCGCTCGGCAGGATGACCTCGCGCAGCAGACGGGCGAACTCGACGGTCGTCACTCCGCTGTAGATGGCCCTGGTGTATCCGCCTACCCGGCCCGGTTGGGAGAGGAACCAGTCCAGCAGCGACCGGTTGGTGGTCAACTCGTGCCCGATGATCGACGTTCGCAGGGTGAGCGCGGGAGCCAGCGTGGTCTCGCCCAGCAGCTTGGACTGCCCGTAGAGGTCCGGTGGGTCCGGCAGGTCGCTCTCCCGGTAACCACCGCGACTGCCGGAAAAGACACAGTCGGTGCTGACGTGCACCAGCCGGCTGCCGAGCTGAGCGCAGGCGTTGGCCAGCAGGTGGGGGAAGAGAGCATTGAGCGTCACGGTCTGTACCGCGTCCTGGACGTCCGGGCGCTGTTTGATCACGCCGACGCAGTTGACGACCATGTCCGGTCGGATGTCGTCGAGGACCTGTCGCACCTGGTCGAACCGGCTGACGTCGAGCGCCGGGGTGATCCGGGCCAGCAGGTCGGGCGGGAAGAGGTGGGCGCGGCCCTCCATGCTCCGCGCGGCGCCGTACACGTCGAGTGCGGTGTCCTCACTCAACTCCCGCACGAGTGCGTGGCCCAGCATCCCGGTCGCGCCGAGGACGAGGACGCGTCGGGTCATCGTGACTCCTTGTCCCGGCGGCCGCTCCTGGCCCGCCGTGCCGCTTCGGAGAGCAGGTCGGCGAGGACCTGCACGTTTGTCGCTTGACTCATGTGGGTCAGGTAGTGGTGGCGGCCGGCGCGTCCCATCGCCCGTAGTCGCGCTCGGGGCGTCTGCCGGGCCTGTCGGAGGACCTCGGCCAGGCTCGCCGGGTCCTCGGGTTGGGCGTCGAAGCCGGCGCCGGCGTGGCGGACGACCCGAGCGGCGTCGCCGGGCGCGCAGGCGAGCACGGGTTGGCCGCAGGCCAGGATCGACTGGACCTTGCTGGGCAGGGTGATGCCGAACAGCGGATCGTTGGCCAGGGACACGAGGTGCAGGTCGGCGGCCGCCATTCGAGCCGCCAGGCGCTCCGGCGGGACCGGGTCGAGGAAGTGGACGTGGCCGGGTCGGCTCCGCGCGGCCCGCGCCATCAGCGCGTCCTTCTCCACCCCGTCGCCGACCAGAACCAGGTGGACGTCCGGCAGGTCGTGCAGCCGGGCCAGGGCGTCGATCACGGTGTCGAGTCGCTGCGCCGGGCCGTGGTTGCCCGCGTACATCAGCACGAAGTCGTCGTCGCGCAGGCCGAGCCGGGCGCGTAGGCCGGGCTCGGGCTCGGTCGGCTGCATGACCTTCTCGTCGGCCCAGTTGTAGACCACCGAGACCTTGTCGGCCGGGACGCCCCGGGCGATGATCGTGTCCCGCAGGCCGGGCGCGGGGACCGTGACGTGATCGGCCCAGCGGTACGTCCGGTCCGTGAACCAGCCGAGGCTCGCCTCCGCGAGCCGGCGGGCCACCCCGTCGGTGAGGAAACCGGTCGCGAAGATGGAGTCCGGCCAGAGATCCAGCACCATGGTCACGTACGGGGTACCCCAGCGCCGCCGCGCCGTCATGGCCGCGGCCGTGGCGGTCACCGGTGAGGAGTAGACGAGAGCGACGTCGGCGGTGCGCAGGACGGACGCGCCGAGCAGGGACGAGGATGCCGCCCAGCTCAGATAGTTGGCGGCCCGGCCGACTGCGGACCGGTCGTGGCTCGGGTGCAGCGGTGTACGGAGGATCCGGGACCCGTTGCGCAGTTCGGTGGTCCGCCGCCGGGCCGAGTATCCGTCGTACACGACGCCCTTCGGATAGTTGGGCACCCCGGTGAGCACGTCGACGTCGAAGCCCTGTCGGCGCAGCGAGTCGGTGATGCCCTCGGCGAAGGGCGCCGGCTCCGGGGGGAACCACTGACTGACCAGTGCGACCCGGTCGGGTCTTCCGCCGCTGCGGACCGGGGCGCTCACGCCGCGACAGCGTCGAGGTGCGCCCGCACCTCCGGCAGGCTCAGCAGCAGCGACTCGATCTCCGGAACGACGAGACGCCTGGTGTTGTGCGAGTTGAAGTCCTGGGTGCCCCGGTCGACGCTGCCCTCGTCGAAGTAGAGGGCGTAGTTGAGGTCCCGGCTGTCCACCGGCACCCGGAGGAACTCGCCGAAGTCCTCGGCGCGGGACAGGTCCTCGCGGCTGGCGAGGGTCTCGTAGAGCTTCTCGCCATGCCGGATCCCGAGGACGTTCATCTTGACGGGCACCCCGAACAGGTTGCACAGCGCCGTGGCCAGGTCGCCGATCGTGCAGGCGTCGGCCTTGCGGATGAAGATGTCCCCGGGCTGGCCGTGCCGGAAGGCGTGCTCCACCAGATCCACCGACTCGTCGAGCGACATCAGGAAGCGGGTCATCGTCGGCTCGGTCACCGTCAGCGGCGTCCCCTTGCGGATCTGGTCGATGAACAGCGGGATCACCGACCCCCGCGAGTACATGACGTTGCCGTAGCGCACACAGCAGACGCGGGTCCGGGCGGCCGGGTTGTTGCGCGCGTGGGCCTGCGCCACCTTCTCCATGAGCGCCTTGGTCATGCCCATCGCGTTGACCGGATAGACCGCCTTGTCGGTGCTCAGCAACACCAGCGCTTCGACACCGTTGCGCTCGCAGGCGTCCACGACGTTGGCGCTGCCCAACACGTTGGTCCGCAGCGCCTCCAGGGGAAAGAACTCACAGGAGGGAACCTGCTTGAGAGCCGCGGCGTGGAAGACGAATTCGGTGTCCCGGCTGGCCTTGGCCACGGAGTCGTAGTCGCGCACGTCGCCGACGTAGTAGCGGACCCGGTCGTCGCGGATGCGGTGCCGCATCGCGTCCTGCTTCGACTCGTCGCGGCTGAGGACCCGCACCTCGGAGGCCCCGGCGTCGAGCAGGCGACGGACCATGGTCTGCCCGAAGGAGCCGGTCCCGCCGGTGATCAGGAAACGTCGGTCCGAAAGCGAGGAAATCACTTCTCCTCCAGCCCTCTCCGCCATTTCGGGGGAGCTCGCAGTTTTCATAGATTCGGACCATACCGTCCTAAGCAGACCGAGAACCGGGGAAACCAGATAACCGCCGACAAAGTTGATAGGCGACTAATTTTCATTAAAAATGCCGCTACCGCCGGCTATCTCGACTCGTTTGTCCAACGAGCGAACTGCCGACCCGAGACGGAGTTCGGCGCAGTCATCGGCGAAGGGTGGACACGTGACACGGGTAATGACCGTGGTAGGGACCCGACCAGAGATCATCCGGCTTTCCCGGATCATGACGGCGCTCGACGAGACGGTGGAGCACGTGCTGGTCCACACCGGGCAGAACTGGGACGCGACCCTCTCCGACGTCTTCTTCAAGGAGTTGGGGCTGCGGGAGCCGGACCGGTCGCTGCGAGTGGACACGTCTTCGTTGGGACGGGTTCTGGGCGGCGTGCTGACCGGCATGGAGACGGCCATCACCGAGCTGAGGCCGGACGCGCTCCTGGTCCTCGGCGACACGAACAGCAGCATCGCCGCCCTGATGGCACGGCGGATGCGCGTGCCCGTTTATCACATGGAGGCCGGCAACCGTTGCTTCGACCTCAACGTCCCGGAGGAGACCAACCGGCGTCTGGTCGACCACATCGCCGACTTCAACCTGGTCTACAGCGAGCACGCCCGGCGCAACCTGCTCGCCGAAGGGCTCCATCCGCGCCGGATCCTGCACACCGGTTCACCCATGCGTGAGGTGCTGAACCACTACGCCGCCGACATCGCGAGTTCGGAGATCCTGCGCCAGCTCGGCCTCGAACCCGGCGGCTACTTCGTGGTCAGCGCACACCGCGAGGAGAACGTCGACCAGCCGGCCCGGCTGGGTCGGTTGCTCGACTGCCTCCGTGCCGTTCGACAGACCTGGGGGCTGCCGGTACTCGTGTCCACCCACCCCCGCACCCGAAAGCGGCTCGAGGCCCTGACCGACGCCGATCTCACCATCGACGGCATCACCTTCCACGAGCCGTTCGGTCTCTTCGACTACGTACGTCTGCAGAGTCAGGCGCGGTGCACCCTCTCCGACAGCGGCACCATCAGCGAGGAGGCGGCGATTCTCGGCTTCCCGGCGGTCACCCTGCGCGACTCGATGGAACGTCCGGAGGCGCTGGACGCCGGCGGGATCATCATGACCGGCCTCGACCCGGACGGCGTCGTCGAGGCCGTCCAGGTCACCGTGGCCCAGGTCGCCGCACGCGGGGTGCCCTGCCCGGCCGACTACCAGGTGCCGGACACCTCCCGGCGGGTGGTCGACTTCATCCTCTCCACGGTCCGCCGGCACCACGACTGGGCGGGCATCCGCCGCTGAACGAGGCAGCAGACAGGGCCGGCGACCGCACACCCGCGGTCGCCGGCCCTGTTGTCGGAAGCCTGCCGGCCGGGTCGGTCAGCGCGACTGCAGTGGTACGCCCAGCGGACCGTCCACCACCGGATCGGTCGGCTGGTTGCAGAGCAGCGCGAGGTGCTCGACGACCTTCGCCGCGTCCTCGTACGGGTCCAGCCCGCTGACCTCCATCGGATCGAGCGCCGGCACGGTCACGTGGGACACCAGGGGGTGCAGGGGTCGCGTGTCGACCTCGCCGGTCCCGAGCAGGTCCTCGTGCAGCTTCTCGCCCGGCCGCAGGCCGGTGTAGACGATGGGCACGTCACTGGACGCCTGGTCGGCCATCTGGCGTGCCAGGTCGACGATCCGGACCGGGTCGCCCATGTCGAGCACCAGCGCCTCCCCGTCCCGACCGATTTCGGCGGCCTGGAGCACGAGGTGGACTGCCTCTTGAAGGGTCATCAGGTAGCGGGTGACGTCCGGGTGGGTGACGGTCAGCGGTTTGCCGGTCTCGATCTGCCGTTGGAAGGCCGTCACCACCGAGCCGCGGCTGCTCAGCACGTTGCCGAACCGGACGCTGAGGAACGTGCCCGGGAACCGGGACGCGGCGTGCGCGGTCAACCGCTCGGTGATCCGCTTCGAGTAGCCGAGGACACTGATCGGGTTGGCGGCTTTGTCAGTGGAGATGTTCACGAACTTCGCCACGTCCTGACAGGCGTCCAGCACCGACAGGGTGCCCCAGACGTTGGTCTTGATCGCCTCGCCCGGGTGCCGCTGGAGCAGCGTCAGGTGCTTGAGCGCCGCCGCATGGAAGATGATCTCCGGACGGCGCTGCCGGATGATGCGCCGAATCCCCTCGTCGTCGCGCAGGTCCGCGAGGATCAGCTCCGGCCCGTCCAGCATGGCCCGCCCAGCGAGCGACATCTGAAGGCTGTGCAGGGCCGACTCGTCCCGGTCGAGCATCATCAGCTCGCCCGGATTGGCCTTCATCACCTGCCGGCACAGCTCGGAGCCGATCGACCCGCCAGCGCCGGTGACCAGGATCCGCCGGCCGGTCAGGCTGTTGGTGCTCAGCGGCAGGTCCCCGACCACCTGCCGGCGGCCGAGCAGATCGCTGACCTGTACGTCCCGGACGTCGGTGACGGTGATCCGGTGGTCGACCAGATCCCGTACCGGAGGGAGCACCTTGAAGACCGCGCCGGCCTCGAGGGTTGCCTCGCGGATCTGCCGGATGAGCGCGGCGTCCGCGTTGGCCACCGAGAAGATCACGGTGGTGGCGCCGGTACGCCGGACCGAGGCGGCGACGTCACCCCGTCCGCCCAGCACGCGTACCCCGCCGATGCGCAGGTCGCGCTTGTCCGGGTCGTCGTCGAGCGCGCCGACCGGTAGGTACCGGCCGCGCGGGTCACTGAGCATCGCGCGCAGCAGGCCCTGGCCGGCGTCACCCATCCCGAACAGCAGCACCGGCGTCGACGACCGAACATCGGGCCGCATGGCGAGGTCGCGCCGGTGCCGGTACGCGAACCGGGCACCGAGCATGAACAGCAGAGCGAGCGCGCCACCGACCAGAGGGGTACTCGCCGGAACCGCCCGCTCGCCGGACGGCAGCAGGGCGAGCAGCACGATGCCCGCCGTCGTGATGGTGGTCCCGGCGACGCCCTGGACCTCTTGCAGGCTGCCCAGCGGATGTCGTCCGGAGTAGAGCCGGCGTAACGCCGCCACCGCCACGTGTACGACCGCCGCCACGACACCGACCGCGGCTGCCCGGCCCAGCTGACCCGGGGGAAGCTGGAACTCGAACCGGGTCCACGCTGCCGCGACGAATCCACCGACCCAGGCGGTGGTGTCGGTGACGAGGAACCCGGCGGTGCGCTGGCGGGCCCTGGCCCGCCGCGCCTGCCGGTCCGCGGCCTGCGTGTTCTCGGTGTCCTGCGGCATGTGCTGGCTCCCTGTCCCGTCGCACGCTCCCTCGCCCGCACGGCAAAAGGAGCCTCTAGGCTCTTTGTTCTTGTTACATGCCAAAGCGGCGCTGTTGGGCGTTTCGAGTGCTGTGAGCTGAATATGATGTTTGTTTTGGTGCCCTCAGCGGGCCGGAACGCCCTTGACCGTCACCTGATCGGGTACGTCACGAACGACGCAGGCACCTGCCCCGACCGTGCTGTCCCGGCCGATCCGCAGGCCCTGCAGCACCGCGGCGGTGGTCCCGATCAGCACGCCCTCGGCCAGGTGGCAGTCACCGGACACCGCGGCGAGCGGGTTGACCGAGACGTAGTCCGCGAGACGGCTGTCATGGCCGACGGTGGCGTTCTGGTTGAGATGGACGTGCCGACCGAGGGTGACGTTCGTGGTGACCCGGGCGCCCGCGAAGGCGACGAACCCCGGCCCGTACTCGGTGTCCGGGCCGATGGTGGAGTCCGGGTGGACGAGACTCGCGGCCGCGATGCCGTACCCGTCGATCCGCTGGCCGATGGTGCGGCGGATCCGGGGATCGCCGATGCCGATGACGTGGCGGGTGCCCTGGGGCGCGTCACGCAGCCAGGCCACGTCCCCGAGGTACGGCACGTCGAGGCGCTGCAAGCGCTTCAGGTTCTCCTCGGTTGGTCGGTCGTCGACGACGCCGAGCAGCTGCCAGACCGCCCGGCCGGCGGCCTCGTTCACCGCCCGGGCGATGGTGAGCACCTCCCGGCCGTGACCGCCGCAGCCGACCACCACCAGTCCCGTCGTCACGCCGTGGACCCTCCCGTCCGGACGGCCAGGAACTCGTCGATCGCGGCGAGCACCCGCGCGATCTGCGACTCGGTCAGGGCGCTCCCGCTGGGCAGGGCGAGCCCGTCGGCGAAGAGCCGCTCCGCCGCACCGGTGAGCAGGGTCTTCGCGCCGACATGCATGGGCTGCAGGTGCATCGGTTTCCAGACGGGCCGGGTCTCGATGTCCCGCTCGGCCAGGTGGGCCGCCAGGTCGTCGGCCTGCCAGCCACACCGCTCCCGCTCGACGGTGATGACGGTGAGCCAGCAGTTCGACTCGGTGTCCTCGGCGCCGAGCAGCTCGACGCCCGGCACCGGGGCGAAGAGCTTCGCGTAGTGGTCGCGCAGTTGACGGCGTCGCGTGATCATCCCGTCCAGCCGGAGCAACTGGGCCCGGCCGAGCGCCGCGAGGAGGTTGCTGAGCCGGTAGTTGTAGCCCGTCTCCAGGTGCTCGTAGTGCCGCGCCGGCTCGCGGGCCTGGGTGGAGAGGTGGCGGGCCCGATCGAGAAGCGCGATGTCGTCGCTCACCAGCATTCCGCCACCGGAGGTGGTCATGATCTTGTTGCCGTTGAACGAGAGCACGCCGACGTGCCCGAAGGAGCCGGCGGGTCGCCCCCGGTGACTGGCCCCGAGGGCCTCCGCGGCGTCCTCCACCAGGGGGACCTCGGCCTCGGCGCAGACCGGGACCAGCGATCGGTAGTCGGCGCAGCTCCCGAACATGTCCACCGGGACGACCGCCCCGACCCGCTCGCCGCGTGATCGCAGCCGGCGCAGCAGGTCCGCGACAAGGTCGACGTCGACGTTTCCGGTCCCGGGCTCGCAGTCGACGAAGACTGGACGCGCGCCGATGTAGTGGACCGCGTTCGCGGTGGCGACGAAGGTGAGCGTGGGCACGATGACCACGTCGCCGGGCCCGACGCCGACGCCGAGCAGAGCCAGATGCAGGGCGGCGGTGCCGGAGCTGACCGCCACGGCTCCGCCGGTGCCGACCCGCTCGGCGACGTCGAGTTCGAAGGCCCGCAGGTCCGGACCGGCCGGTGCCACCCAGCCCGAACGCAGGGCCGCGACCAGGTACGACTCCTCAAGCGGCCCGACGTCGGGCGGGGACAGGTGGATCGTCTGGTTCATCGGCCGGCTCCCAGGGGAATCGTCATGCCGGTGTCCGGTCCCTCTGCGGAGGCGCCGGACGTCGGGGCGGCGTACCGAGGAACTCCGGCGCGGTCGCGGACCCGGCCGCGTTGATCCCCTCGCGGCGTAGCACGGTCCGGACGGTCGCGGCGAGAATCGACAGGTCGACCCGGAGGTTGTGGCTGTCCACGTACCGCACGTCGAAGTCCAGCTTCTCTTCCCAGCTCAGGCTGTTGCGACCCCGTACCTGGGCCAACCCGGTGACACCGGGCCGGACCTCGTGCCGCCGGGCCTGGCGGGGGGAGTAGCGGCCGAGGTATTCGGGCAGCAGCGGGCGCGGGCCGACCAGGCTCATGTCACCGCGCAGCACGTTCCAGAGCGTGGGCAGTTCGTCCAGGCTGGTGGCGCGCAGCCAACGCCCGAGCGGGGTGAGTCGGTCCTGGTCTCCGAGCAGGCCGAGGCCCAGGTTGGGTGGCCGCATGGTGCGGAACTTGACCAGCTCGAAGGGTTGTCCGTGCAGACCGGCGCGGCACTGTCGGAACAGCACCGGGCGACCGAGTCCCGCCGCGACCAGGGCCGCCACCACGAGCAGCACCGGCGTGGCCAGGAGGAGGAGGAATGCCGCCACGGCGACGTCGATGATGCGCTTGCCCCGCTTCGGGCTGGTTCGGGGCAGTGACAGATCGGCGTCCACGAAACCATCAGGCACCGGCACGTTGTGACCTCCCACGTGATTTACGCAAAACGTACTCATTTGTCATATCAGGTACACACGACGCGGTGGTGCCGAATAGCGACACTGGGTCCGCATTCCCCCGATCAACCCCGAAACCCCGCGGTCGGACACGGCCAGATCCGCTGCCTTGTACAGCGCCTACGGGTGATGGGTCGAGCGGTAGAGCCGCGACGACCGGTCGGGCGAGGGAAGAACTGGCCGGTCGGGCGAGGGGGGTTGACGTGGTGCACCTGGGGGTGATCGCCCCGGTCGACGGGGTCGTCGACCTGCTCTCCGCGGAGGCGGGGGTGACCGTGCTGCCGGCTGCCCGCTCAGCGACGTCATCTGGCGGCCGGACGCGCTGTCCTGGGTGGTCGGCCTACTCGCCGGTGTGGCCGCTGGCTACGGAGCGTGCGGTGACGCGGGCGGCTCGGCTCTCCAACTGGTGATCAACCTGTGCGCGATCGTGCTGGCCGGGCCGCTCACCCTCGTGGTGCAGCAGGCCTGGTGGTGGGGCCTGGCTCGCCGGTCCCGTCGCCAAGCAACCGGGTGAGCAGCGTCCGCAGCGGAATCGACTCACCGTCGCGGCCACCCGCCCCGACGACCAACGGCGCCGGGCTGGGCTCCGGGTCGACGCCGAACAGCCGGGCTCGCAGACCGCCCGGCACGGTCAACAGGTGGAACCGGCCGGTCACGTCCACCGCCCGGGTCTCGGCCCGGTCTACGTACCAGCCGGTCAGCCTGGTCCGGTAGCGGCCGCGCCCGTCGTAACCCCGGGCAACCAGCCGGGTGGTGCGCAGGCCTCGCCGGGTCGCCTCGGCCACGAACCAGGCCACCAGCTCCGCCGCCTCCGCGTGCTCGGCGGCCCGCCGCCGCGCGTCCGCGTCGGCGTGTGCCCGCACCGCCTGCTGCCGCTGATCCCGCCACGCCCGGCCGTCCAGCTCACTCACGACGACGACGGTACGCGACGGGGCTCAGTCGAGTACGGCCCGCAGGGTGCGCCGGGCGATCGCGGCCATCACCGGATTGGTCTCGACGTAGTACGGCAGCGCGTTGATCGCCTGGTCCAGCGCCCATCCGCGCCCGCGCACCCACGTCGCATCGTCCACGCCGAGCGCCCGCCGGTACGTCTCCCGCGACCCGGCGTCGAACAGGTTCCACGCCGGCATCAGGTCCACCGCCGGGTCGCCCACACCCACACTGCCCAGGTCGATGACCGCGGTTAGTCGGCCGTCGCGAACCAGCAGGTTGCCCGGCATCAGGTCGGCGTGGATCCACACGTCGGCGGGGTCGTCGCGGCGGGCGTCCCGGCACCGCTCCCACACCTCGGCGAGCGCGACGGTGTCGGTGAGCGCGCCGCTGACCGCGAGTGAAGCCCGTACGCCGGCGTCCTCGTCGGCCAGCCGCCCGCCGCGCCCGCTCCCGGACCACACCCGCCCGCCGGTGTCGATGCCGCGCAGGGCCGCCACCACGCCGGCCAGGTCACCGGCGAAGACGTCGAGGTCGCCGATCCGGTCGGGCTGGGCCGTCTCGCCCGGAATGAACTGGTACGCCGTCCACGGCCCGGGGTACCCGTCGCCCGGCTCGCCGAGGCCGAGCGGTTCGGGCACCGCGACCGGCAGGTGCGCGCCGAGCAGCACGGCGTACTCCTGCTCACGCCGCAGCTCGGCGCGCAGCTCGGGGCCGGTCGAGGGGAGCAGCGGAAACCGCAGCACGACGTCGGGGCCGAGCCGGAACAGGGCGTTCACCGTGCCGGTCGAGGGGAGCGGCCGGACCTGCAGGCCCCGCCACCGCGGAAACTGCTCGGCCACCAGCGCGGAGACCACGTCCACGCCTACGTCCACCTGATCGGCGTGCATCCTCACCGCGAGATCATCACCCCGAACCTCGCAGCCACGCGAGCAAATTTCCCCGCCGGCCGCGCCGCCCGCCGCCCGTGGTTGCCCGGCCAGGTCTGGGCCAGGGGGTGGGCACCCGCGCCGACCTTGCAGGTTCGGTGGTCGGGATAGGCGGATTGCCGGCTTATGTCGGGACAGAAATTGCAAGATCGACGGAGAAGGGCGGCTCGGCTTCGTCGATCATGGAGTTGTGGTGCCTGGTTTGGTGTTATTCAGGCGATTTGTCGCCCACCACAACTCCATGATCGACGGGACGGACGGGACGGGACGGGACGGGGCGGGACGGGGTTGACGTGCTGAACGGGGTCAGGCCAGTCCGGCGCGGCGCAGGGCCTCCGCCATCGCGTCGTTGGCCGGCGCCGGTGCGCCCTGCCGCTGCCCGCCACGGCCGCCCTGCTGCCCGCCGCCACGGCCGCCCTGCCCACCGCGGCCATCCTGCGCGCTGCCGCGTCCGCCCTGTCCGCCGCTACGACCGCCCTGTCCGCCACGGCCGTCGGGCTGTCCGCTGCCGCGACCACCCTGCTGGCCACCGGACGCGCCCTGCCCGCCGCGACCACCCTGCGGCGCGCGCTGCGCCGGACCGCCACGCCCCTCCTGGCTCGTCCGACCGCCACCGCCGCCGGTCGGGGGCTCGTCGTCCAGGCGCAGGGTCAGCGAGATCCGCTTGCGGGGTACGTCCACGTCGAGCACCCGGACCTTGACCACGTCGCCGGACTTCACCACCTCGCGAGGGTCCTTCACGAAGGTCCGGGACATCGCCGAGACGTGCACCAGACCGTCCTGGTGCACGCCGACGTCGACGAACGCGCCGAACGCGGCCACGTTGGTGACCACGCCCTCCAGCACCATCCCCGGCGTCAGGTCGCTGATCTTCTCCACCCCCTCGACGAAGGTGGCGGTGCGGAACTCCGGACGGGGATCCCGGCCCGGCTTCTCCAGCTCGGCGAGGATGTCGGTGACGGTGGGCAGGCCGAACCGGTCGTCGACGAAGTCGGTGGCCCGCAGCCCCCGCAGGATGCCGCTCTTGCCGATCACCGAGCGCAGGTCCTGCCCGGTGGTGGAGAGGATCCGGCGCACCACCGGGTACGCCTCGGGGTGCACGCTGGAGGAGTCCAGCGGGTCGTCGCCGTCCGGGATGCGCAGGAAGCCGGCGCACTGCTCGAACGCCTTCGGCCCGAGCCGGGCCACCTTCTTCAGCTCGGTACGCGAGCGGAACGGCCCGTTGGCGTCCCGGTGCAGCACGATGTTCTCCGCCAGGCCGGCGCCGATCCCGGAGACCCGGGTCAGCAGCGGCGCGGAGGCGGTATTGACGTCCACCCCGACCGCGTTGACGCAGTCCTCCACGACCGCGTCCAGCGACCGGGACAACTTCACCTCGGACAGGTCGTGCTGGTACTGACCGACCCCGATCGAGCGCGGGTCGATCTTGACCAGCTCCGCGAGGGGGTCCTGGAGGCGGCGGGCGATGGAGACCGCGCCGCGCAGCGACACGTCCATCCCGGGCAGCTCCTGCGAGGCGTACGCGGAGGCGGAGTAGACCGACGCGCCGGCCTCGGAGACCATCACCTTGGTCAGGTTGAGCTGCGGGTGCCGGGCGATCAGGTCGGCGGCGAGCTTGTCGGTCTCGCGGGAGGCGGTGCCGTTGCCGATCGCGATCAGCTCCACCCCGTGCGCCCCGGCCAGCCGCGCCAGGGTCTCCACCGACGCGTCCCACTGCCGGCGCGGCTCGTGCGGGTAGATCGTGTCGGTGGCGACCACCTTGCCGGTGGCGTCCACCACGGCCACCTTCACGCCGGTCCGCAGGCCCGGGTCCAGGCCCATGGTGGGCCGGGTGCCGGCCGGCGCGGCGAGCAGCAGGTCCCGCAGGTTGGTGGCGAAGACCCGGACGGCCTCCTCCTCGGCTGCCTGCCACAGCCGCATCCGCAGGTCCGCGCCGAGGTGGATGAGGATCCGGGTACGCCACGCCCAGCGGACCGTGTCGGCCAGCCAGCGGTCGGCCGGGCGGCCCGCGTCGGACACCCCGAACCGGCCGGCGATGGCCGCCTCGTACCGGGTCGGGCCGGTCGGTACGGCGTCCGCCTCGCCCGCCTCCTCCGACTCCATCGTCAGGTCGAGCACGCCCTCCTTCTCGCCCCGGAACATCGCCAGGATCCGGTGCGAGGGAAGCTTCGGGTAGGGCTCGGAGAAGTCGAAGTAGTCGGCGAACTTGGCGCCGGCCGCCTCCTGACCCTCGCGTACCCGGGAAACCAGCCGGCCCCGCGACCACATCTGCTCGCGCAGCGTGCCGATCAGGTCGGCGTCCTCCGCGAAGGTCTCGATGAGGATCGCCCGCGCGCCCTCCAGCGCGGCGGCGGCGTCGGCGACGCCCTTCTCCTCATCGACGAACCCGGCGGCGGTGGCCCGCGGGTCCTGACTCGGGTCGGCCAGCAGCGTCTCGGCCAACGGCGCCAACCCGGCCTCGCGGGCGATCTGCGCCCGGGTCCGCCGCTTCGGCTTGTACGGGAGGTAGATGTCCTCCAGCCGGGACTTCGAGTCGGCGGCCATGATCTGCGCTTCCAGGGCCTCGTCCAACTTGCCCTGGCCGCGGATCGACTCCAGCACCGCGGCCCGCCGCTCGTCCAGCTCGCGCAGGTAGCGCAGCCGCTCCTCCAGGGTGCGTAGCTGGGTGTCGTCGAGCAGGCCGGTGGCCTCCTTGCGGTAGCGGGCGATGAACGGCACGGTGGAGCCGCCGTCGAGCAGCTCCACGGCCGCCCGCACCTGGCGCTCGGCCACGCCGAGCTCGTCGGCGATCCGCTGATGAACAGACTGGGTCACGATCTCGATCCGCCTTCGGGAGTGGGTACGCCTGCATTCTGCCGGGCGGGCCGGGGCGCTGTCGCCGCGCCCGGCCGGGGCGGGGGACGCAACCGCTTGGCCCGGCCGGGGTGAGCGACGGCGGTCCCGTCGGGCCTGCGCTAGCGTGGCGATCATGGAATCTGCTGCGGAGCCGCGTGCCCGGCGGCTGTTCGGCGGCAGCGCCCGGGCCCTCGGTGACCTCACGGCCAACCCGTTCCGCGCCGACCGGGACCGGATCGTCGGCTCGCCGTTCTTCGCCCGCCTCGGCGGTGTCACCCAGGTGATCAGCCCGGTCGGCTCCGGGCTGCTGGTGCACAACCGGCTCACCCACAGCCTCAAGGTCGCCCAGGTGGCCCGGGCGGTCGCCGAGCGGTTGGGCGGCGACGAGCGGTGGCGTGACCTGCTGGACAAGCTCGGCGGCTGCGACCCCGACGTGGTGGAGGCGGCGGCGCTCGCCCACGACCTCGGCCACCCACCGTTCGGGCACCTGGGGGAGCGGGTGCTGGACCGGCTGGCCCGCCAGCGCCTCGGCCTCTCCGACGGCTTCGAGGGCAACGCGCAGTCGTACCGGATCGTCACCAGCACCGAGATCCGCGGCGCGGCCACCACCGGGTTGGACCTGACCGCGGCGGTCCGCGCGGCGATGTTGAAGTACCCGTGGACCCGCCTGGACCACCCCGACCCGCACCCCCGCACGATGGATCCCCCGCCGCGCGGCGCCACCCCGCCGCCGGACGACCCGGACAGCGGCTCGTCGAAGTTCGGCGCGTACCGGACCGAGCTGGACGACCTGCGGCAGGCCCGGGAGCCGTTCGCCGGTCGCATCCCGGACTGGCAGCAGACCGTGGAGGCGTCCGTGATGGACACCGCCGACGACATCGCGTACGCCATCCACGACGTGGAGGACTTCTACCGCGTCGGTGTGCTCCAGCAGGGTTCGGTCTCCGCGGAGTTGATGGCCTGGCAGCGCGAGAGCGGGCACTTCCGGGCGATCACCGACGCGGCGCTGGCCACGGCGGCCCGGCGCCCCGGGGCGGCGATCGAGCGGCTACGCCGGCAACTGCACCGCAAGGACGCCTGGATCGCCGACGACGACGCGTTCGCCGCCGCCGTCGAGCACGTCCGCGAGGAGTTGGTGGACGGGCTGCTCGCGATGCCGTTCGACGGCTCGATCGAGGCCGAGCAGTACGTGGCGCGGTTCTCCGCCCGCTGGTCCACCCGATTCGTGGAGGCGATCACGGTCACCGACCAGCCGTCGGTGCGCTCCGGGCACGTGCTGCTGGGCTGCGCGCAGTGGCACGAGGTGCAGGTGCTCAAGTTCGTCCACCACCGGTTCGTGCTGGCCCGCCCGGATCTCGCCCTGCACCAGCGCGGCCAGGCCCGGCTGCTGGGCACCCTGGTCGAGGCGCTCTGGGAGTGGCTGCTCGACCCGGAGGAGGAGTCCCGGCTGCCCCGCCGGCTGCACGACCTGGTCGAGTTGGCCGAGGCGGAGCTGCACCCGCGTACCCCGGACCGGATCGGTCGTGCCCGGGGGCGAGCCATCGTGGACTTCGTCGCGCAGCTCACCGACGGTCAGGCGGTGGCCATGCTGGACGCCCTCTCCGGCCGGTCCGGCGCGCTCTGGACCGACGCGTTCGTGCTCTGACCCGGCCGGGCTCAGCTCCGGCCGGGCTCAGCTCTGGCCTGACTAAGCTCTGGCCTGACTCAGGCGACCGACTGCCACCAGCCGTCGACGGCGGGCGGCTCGTCGACCACCACCCGCTCGCCGGGGCGGGGCACGGCGAGCCGCACGTCGCGGGCCTTCGCCTCGGCCCACAGCCGGTCGACCGGCTCGGACCAGTCGTGCAGGGCCAGGTTGAACGTCGCCCAGTGCACCGGTACGAACAGCCCGCCGCGCAGGTCGAGGTGGGCGGTGACCGCCTCCTCCGGGAACATGTGGATCGACGGCCAGGCCCGGTCGTACGCGCCGATCTGCATCAGCGTCACGTCGAACGGCCCGTGCTCGGCGCCGATCTCCGCGTACCCGTCGAAGTAACCGGAGTCGCCGGTGTAGAAGACCTTGCGGCGCGCCCCGGCCACCACCCACGAGCTCCAGAGCGTGCCGTCGCGGCGCAGCCCGCGACCGGAGAAGTGTTGGGCGGCGGTGGCGGTGATCTCCAGGCCGGCGACCTGGTGCGACTCGGACCAGTCCAGCTCGATGATCCGCTCGGCGGGTACGCCCCAGCGGTCCAGGTGCGCGCCCACGCCCAGCGGCACCAGGAACGGCGCGGACTGCCCGGCGAGCAGCGCCCGCACGGTGGCCATGTCGAGGTGGTCGTAGTGGTCGTGCGAGATCAGGATGGCGTCCAGCGGGGGCAGCTCGTCGATGCCCACCGGTGGTTCGTGCAGCCGGCGCGGGCCGACCAGCCCCGAGGGCGAGCACCGGTCGCTCCAGACCGGGTCGAGCAGCACCCGCCGCCCCTCGATCTCGACAAGCGTCGAGGCGTGGCCGTACCAGACGATGTTGAGCTCGTCGGCGGCCTCCGGGCCGCCGGCGCTGGGGCGCAGCAGCGGCACCGGCGCGGTCGGACGCCGCTTCTGCTTGCCGAAGATCAGCTCGCGGAGCAGGTTGCGCCCCGGCTCGGCGACCATCGTGCGGGTGCCCGTCCGGTTGTGGAAGGTGCCCTCGCGGAACTGCGGCGAGCGGGCCGCCCGTTCCGCCCGCGCCCCGCTGAGCCGGCCCCCCAGCGCCGCCGGCACATCCCGGGCGACCCAGGCCAGGCCGGCCAGCGCGGCCAGGCCGGCCGCGCCCCGCATCCGTCGCCCGAGCGACCGTTCGACGTCCGTGTTCTGCGCTCGTGCCATTGCCGTCCCTCCGACGTGTCCGCCCTACACGGTAGTCACCCGGACCGACCCGTGCCTCGGTGGTTGCCACGCCGGGTCGGTCGCCGGCAGCGGCGACCGACCCGGGACAAGCTCAGCGGGTGCCCTAGCCGCCGTTGCTGGGGCGTCGGGCGGTGATCCGGAACGTCCTGCCGACGCCCGCGATGCGGTCCACCGCGGCCAGGAACCTGGGGCCCATGGCGGCCCGGGCCTGCACCGCCGGGTGGGTCGCGCCGAAGTCCTCCGGGTTGGCCTGCCCGTCGGCGAAGAGCGCGTAGGTGAGCACCGCCGCGCCGGAACGGTCGAAGATCACGCCGGCCTCGTGCCGGGCGTCGGCGTACCAGCCGGCCTTGGTGGCGATCCGGGCCCGCTCGTCGGAGGACATGGTGCGCCGGATGCCGTCGGTGAACGCCACCGGGGAGCGCAGGATGCCCAACAGGTACGTCGTCGAGGCGGGGGAGAGCAGCGTGCCAGCGACCAGGGCGCGCAGCAGGTCGTGCGTCTCCCGGGGGGTGCTGGTGCCGAGGAAGAACCGGTTCGGGTTGGCCACCGGCTGGACCTGGGTGTTCGGGAAGCCCTTGGCGACCAGGATGGAGTTGATCTCGGCGGCCGGGGCGACCAGCCCGCACAGCCGCACCGCCGTGTCGTCCGAGACGGTCAGCAGGTTGGCCAGCACGTGCCCGAGGGTCACCAGACTCGGGTACGCGCCGTCCAGGCTGAAGATGCCGTCCCCGCCCGGTACGACGATCGCCGCGCTCACCTCGACCTGCTGGTCCAGGGTGAGCAGCCCTCGGTCGACCTTGTCGAGCACCGCCGTGGCGACGGCGATCTTGTTGACGCTGTACGCCTCGATCCGCCGGTCCGCGTCAGCCTCCACCGCGACCACCGGCGTACCGGCCGGGTCGGCGACGCTGACGTACGCCTGCCAGTTGCCGCCGGCCTCAGCACTGTGCTTGGCGAAGACCTCGGCGACCCGGCGCGCGGCCCGGGCGGGCGTGGTCGGGACGGCCTCGGTGCTCTCGGCGGCGCTCGCCGAGGAGGCGGCGCCCAGCACCGTGCCGGCGGTGACCACCGTGCCCAACCCGAGTGCCGTTCTGCGGTTCAGTCGCATGATCGATCGTCTCCCCCATCGTGGTGCGCCAGAGCGCTTACTGGCCCACCACCCTAGGCGAGTTGATCGATCCACAATGTCCCCCCGAAGTGTTCCGAACAGTCCCGAACAGCTCAGCCGAACCGTCGACGCAGAGCGGCGCCGACCGCACCGGCCGACCCGGCCACGAGTTGTCGCAGGTCGGGCAGGTGGCCGCCGCGTACCGACTCGCCGGCCGGGTTCGGGGCGAAGACCGAACCGTCGTGCGCGGCGACTGACCGACCACTCAGGCCCGCCGCCCGCATCAACGGCCCGACGAGTACGTCGTAGACCCCTGGCAGCACGGTGAAGCCGGCCCGCAGCAGCACGTTGAGCCGGCCCACGGAGACCTCCCGGCGGGGCCGGTCCACGCAGTGCACGATGGCGCGGGCCACCCGCTGCGGGCCGGCGATCGGCGGCGGAGGTCGTCCGACCCGACCCAGATAGTTGGCCGCCTGCTGGTACACCGGAGTGTCCACGCTGCCCGGGTTGACGAGACACAGCCGGATCTCCGGGCTGTCGCGCAACTCCTGCTGCACCGTCCGGACCAGACCCTGCAACCCCCACTTGCTCGCCACGTAGGCGCTCATGTACGGCGCGGTGATGTGCGCCAGCACCGAACCGGTGAGGACCACCGTGCCGGCCCCGGCGGCCCGGAAATGCCGCAGCGCCACCCGCACCGAGCCGGCAGCACCGAGCAGGTCGGTCCGCACCACCTGGTCGAAGACCCGTTCCGGCAGCTCGTCGAAGCGACCGTAGGCCATCACCGCCGCCGTGTGCACCCACACGTCGATGCGGCCGAAGCGGTCGACGGCCGCGCCCGCGAGAGCGTCCAGCGCGCCCGGCACGGTCACGTCGGTCGGCACGGTCAGCACGTCGACGTCGGCGCACTCCGCGCGTACCTCGGCCAGGGTCGTGGTGGCGCGAGCGGCGAGGACCAGGCGGTCGCCGCGCTCGGCGAACGCCCGGGCCGTCGCCCGACCGATCCCGCTGCTCGCGCCAACGATCACGACCACCCGGCTCACGGTGCCCGCTGCAATCGTGACTGCGGGGCTCGCAACCCCGGCTCACTCCTCGCACTCATGGTGCCCGCTGCAATCGTGACTGCGGGGCTCGCAACCCCGGCTCACTCCTCGCACTCATGGTTCGAGCACGACCTTGATGCAGCCGTCCTCCTTCTTCTGGAACATCTCGTACGCCTGCGGCGCCCGGGCCAGCGGCACCCGGTGGGTACGCAGGTCCTCCACGCCCAGCGGGTCGTCGTCGCCGGCGAGCAGCGGCAGGATCTCGTCGGTCCACCGGCGCACGTGACACTGCCCCATCCGCAGCTGGATGCCCCGGTCGAACATCTCCATCAGCGGCATCGGGTCCGCCTCGCCGCCGTACACGCCGGAGATCGACACGGTGCCACCGCGACGGACCCCCTTGACCGCGGCGTGCAGGACGGACAGCCGGTCCACGCCGACCCGGTCGGTCATCGTCTGGGCCAGCTTGTCCGGCAGCAGCCCGACCGCGGCGTGGGCGAACTTCCCCACCGGCGAACCGTGCGCCTCCATCCCGACCGCGTCGATCACCGCGTCCGGGCCACGCCCGTCGACCAGGTCGATCAGCGCGCCCGGCACGTCGGACAGCTCACTGACGTCGAGCACCTCGATGCCGTGCCGGCGGGCCAACTCCAGCCGCTCCGGCACCAGGTCCAGCCCGATCACCCGGCCCGCGCCAAGATGACGGCCGATCCGCGCGCAGAACTGCCCGACCGGGCCCAGGCCGAAGACGGCAAGGGTGCCACCCGGCGGAGTGTCCGCGTACTTCACCGCCTGCCAGGCGGTGGGCAGAATGTCGGACAGGTAGAGGTAGCGCTCGTCCGCGCCGGTCTGCGGGATCTTGATCGGCCCGAAGTGGGCCTGCGGGACGCGCAGGTACTCGGCCTGCCCACCCGGCACCGAACCGTAGAGCGACGTGTAGCCGAACAGGGCCGCGCCCTTGCCCTCGCTGGTGACCTGGGTGGTCTCACACTGGGCGTAGAGCTGGCGCTCGCACATCCAGCAACTGCCGCAGGCGATGTTGAACGGCACCACCACCCGATCGCCCGGCTTGAGCCCGCTCACCTCCGACCCGACCTCCTCGACGATGCCCATCGGCTCGTGACCCAGGACGTCACCCGGCTTCAGGTACGGCCCGAGCACCTCGTACAGGTGCAGGTCGGAACCACAGATCGCGGTCGAAGTGATCTTCACGATCGCGTCGGTCGGCTCCTTGATCTCCGGGTCCGGGACCTCCTCGACCCGTACGTCCCGCTTGCCCTGCCAGGTGAGCGCCTTCATGTCCCTCATCCCTTCTTCCTGCCGTCTGGGAAGACTGCTACCCGGGCTCGGGCACTTGAACCGGCCGCCTGCCCCCGGCCTCAGCCCCACCGCAACCACAGGCCAAGAGCCAAACGCCAGACCGCCGTACCCCCTAGGAAGCGGGATACGGCGGTCTGGCGTCGTGCGGTGGGCCTCAGGAACCGGGGGTGTTGTTGGCTCCCTTGGCGGTGGCCGCGAGGTAGTCGCGGTTGAGCCGGCCGATGGTGTTCAGCGGGATGCCCTTCGGGCAGGCCGGGGTGCATTCGCCGGCGTTGGTGCAGCCGCCGAAGCCGGCCTCGTCGTGCGCGTCGACCATGCCGATGACCCGGGTGTAGCGCTCCGGCTGGCCCTGCGGCAGCAGCGAGAGCTGGGTGAGCTTGGCGGCGGTGAACAGCATTCCGGAGCCATTCGGGCAGGCGGCCACGCAGGCACCGCAGCCGATGCAGGCCGCCGACTCGAAGGCGGCGTCGGCGTTGGCCTTGGCCACCGGGGTGGAGTGGGCCTCGGGTGCGCTGCCGGTCGGCGCAGTGACGTAGCCGCCAGCCGCGATGATCTTGTCGAAGGCGCTCCGGTTGACGACCAGGTCCTTGACGACCGGGAAGGCGCTGGCCCGCCACGGCTCGATGTCGATCGTCTCGCCGTCCTTGAACTGCCGCATGTGCAGTTGGCAGGCGGTGGTGCCGCGCTGCGGCCCGTGCGCGTCACCGTTGATCATCAGGCCGCACATGCCGCAGATGCCCTCGCGGCAGTCATGGTCGAACGCCACCGGGTCCTCGCCCGCGAGGATCAGCCGCTCGTTGAGGACGTCGAGCATCTCCAGGAACGACATGTCCGGGGACACGTCGTCGACCGGGTAGGTCACCATCCGACCCTTGTCCTCAGGGCCCTTCTGGCGCCAGATGCGCAGGGTCAGGTTCACTTGTAGCTCCGCTGCGTGGGGTGGACGTATTCGAACTTCAGGTCTTCCTTGTGCAGCACCGAGGGCTCGCCGTCGGCGGTGAACTCCCAGGCCGCCACGTACGCGAACCGGTCGTCGTCGCGCTGCGCCTCACCGTCGGGGGTCTGGTGCTCGGCCCGGAAGTGGCCGCCGCAGGACTCCTCGCGGTGCAGGGCGTCGATGCACATCAGCTCGGCCAGTTCGAAGAAGTCGGCCACCCGGCCGGCCTTCTCCAGCGACTGGTTGAGCTCCTCGCCGGTGCCGGACACCTTGACCCGCTGCCAGAACTGCTCGCGCAGGGCGCGGATCTCGTCGATCGCCTTGCGCAGCCCGGCCTCGCTGCGCTCCATGCCGCAGTGCTCCCACATGATCTGGCCCAGTTCCCGGTGGAACGAGTCCACGGTCCGGTCGCCGTCGACAGCGAGCAGCCGCTGGACGCGGTCCTCGACGTCGGTGCGCGCCTCGACCGCCGCCGGGTGACTGGCGTCGACCTTCTCCAGCGGACCGGAGGCCAGGTAGTTGGCGATGGTGGTGGGCAGCACGAAGTAGCCGTCGGCGAGGCCCTGCATCAGCGCCGAGGCGCCGAGCCGGTTGGCGCCGTGGTCGGAGAAGTTCGCCTCGCCGATCACGAACAGGCCGGGGATGTTCGACTGGAGGTCGTAGTCGACCCACAGGCCGCCCATCGTGTAGTGCACGGCGGGATAGATGCGCATCGGCACCTCGTACGGGTCCTCGCCGGTGATCCGCTCGTACATCTCGAAGAGGTTGCCGTACTTGGCCTCGATGGCCTTGCGGCCCAGCCGACCGATCGCGTCGGCGAAGTCGAGGTAGACGCCGAGCTTGGTCGGGCCGACGCCCCGGCCCTCGTCGCACACGTTCTTCGCGGCGCGGGAGGCGATGTCGCGGGGGACCAGATTGCCGAAGGAGGGGTAGATCCGCTCCAGGTAGTAGTCCCGCTCGTCCTCCGGAATGTCCTTCGGGCTGCGGTCGTCACCCTTGGTCTTCGGCACCCAGACCCGGCCGTCGTTGCGCAGCGACTCGCTCATCAGGGTCAGCTTCGACTGGTGGTCGCCGGAGACCGGGATGCAGGTCGGGTGGATCTGCGTGTAACACGGGTTGGCGAAGTACGCGCCCTTGCGGTGCGCCCGCCAGGTGGCGGTGACGTTGCAGCCCTTGGCGTTGGTGGAGAGGTAGAAGACGTTGCCGTAGCCGCCGGAGGCGAGCACCACGGCATCCGCCATCTCGGTGCTGATCTCGCCGGTGACCAGGTCCCGGACGACGATGCCCCGGGCCTTGCCGTCCACCAGGACCAGCTCCAGCATCTCGTGCCGGGCGTTCATCTCCACGTTGCCCAGGCCGATCTGCCGCTCCAGCGCCTGGTACGCGCCGAGCAACAGTTGCTGGCCCGTCTGGCCCCGGGCGTAGAAGGTGCGCTGCACCTGGGCGCCACCGAAGGAGCGGGTGTCCAGCAGGCCGCCGTACTCGCGGGCGAACGGCACCCCCTGGGCGACGCACTGGTCGATGATGTTCACCGACACCTCGGCGAGCCGGTGCACGTTCGACTCCCGGGAGCGGAAGTCGCCGCCCTTGACGGTGTCGTAGAAGAGCCGGTGCACGGAGTCGCCGTCGTTGCGGTAGTTCTTGGCCGCGTTGATGCCGCCCTGCGCCGCGATGGAGTGCGCCCGGCGCGGGCTGTCCTGGTAGCAGTAGGACTTGACGTGGTAGCCCTGCTCGGCCAGGGTCGCGGCGGCCGAGCCGCCGGCCAGGCCGGTGCCGACCACGATCACCGTCATCTTGCGGCGGTTGGCGGGGTTGACCAGCTTGGCCTCGAAGCGCCGGGTCTCCCAACGCTTGTCGACCGGGCCGGCGGGAGCCTTGGTGTCGGCGATCGGGTCGCCCTCGGTGAAGAGTTCCATGTCAGGACACCAATCCGGTGAGTACGGCGAACGGGACCACCAGGTACCCGGCGCAGAGCAGCACGGCGAAGACCAGAGCCGCGGTACGCGCCCTGCGCTCGCCGCGTGGCGTCTGCTGGCCGAGGCTGCGGAACGCGCTGAACGCGCCGTGGCGCAGGTGGAAGCCCACCGCGAGGATGGCCAGCGTGTAGAAGAGCGTGACGTACCAGCGTTCCGGCGCGAAGTCGGCGACGACGTTGCCGTACGGCTTGCTGGCGTCGCCGACCGGGTTCAGCGTGCCGGTGGTCAGGTCCAGCAGGTGGTAGATCACGAAGAGCAGGATGATCACTCCACCCCAGCGCATCGTGCGGGCCGCGTAGCTGCCGTTGACCTTCTTGCGGTGGGCGTACTTGACCGGGCGGGCGGCGCGGGCACGCCTGGCCAGCACGGTGGCGGCCACGATGTGCGCGACCACCGCCACCACCAGCACGGTGCGCAGGATCCACAGGAACCAGACGCCCGGCAGTAGTGGCTTGCCGATGTCGCGCAGCCAGTGCGCGTAGTGGTCGAACGAGGTCTCCCCCGTGAACACCTTCAGGTTCCCGAGCATGTGGGCGATGAGGAAGAGCGCCAGCAGGATGCCCGTCACCGCCATGACGGCCTTGAGGCCGACGTTCGAGCGGATGGGCGACCGAGTTTTCGTGATTACCACAGGACCGACGCTAGGAGCACTTCGATCAGTCGTCCAATGCATCAAACTCGCAGTGTTGATAGCCGTAGGCTATTTAGATGCAGCTCCATCAGCTCCGGTACTTCGTCGCGGTGGCCGAAGTACGACATTTCACCCAAGCCGCCGACATCGTGGGCATCACGCAGCCCTCGCTCAGTAAGCAAATTCACGCTCTGGAGGCCGACCTCGGCGCCCCGTTGTTCGAGCGGGTAAGGGGCAACATCACGCTCACCGCGGCGGGTGAGGTGCTGCTGCCGTTGGCCACCCGGATCCTCGCCGACGTGGAGACCGCGACGAGGGAGGTCCAGGAGTTGGTCGGGCTGCGCCGGGGCCGGGTCCGGCTCGGGGCCACCCCCAGTCTGGCCACCTCGCTCGCCCCGCCGGTGCTGCGCCGGTTCCGCGACGCGCACCCCACCATCGACCTCCGCGTCGAGGAGGGCGGCTCCCAGGACCTGGTGCGTGACCTGCTCCGGGGCGATCTCGACCTGGCCCTGATCATCATGCCGGCGCAGGGCGCCGACCCGGGGCTGCGGGTCGACCCGATCCTGCGGGAGAGTCTCGTGGTGGCCTCGGTCGGGGAGGTGGCGACCGCGTCGACGACCGGGGAGCTGCGCATCACCGACCTGCGGGACCAGCCGATGGTGATGTTCCGGGAGGGGTACGACCTGCGCGACGCGACCATCCAGGCGTGTCGGGAGGCTGGCTTCGAACCGACCTTCGCGGTGGACGGCGGCGAGATGGACGCGGTGCTCAGCTTCGTGGAGGCGGGGCTCGGCATTGCGCTCGTGCCGGGCATCGTGCTGGCTCGCCGGCCGGGCGTGCGGATCACCCCCCTCGCCCCGCCCGGGGTGCGGCGGACTATCGCGGTGGCCCGCCGCCGCGACGTCGTACCCACCCACGCAGGTCGGGAGCTTCGACGCATCCTGCTCGCCTACATCCAGTCGGCGATCGACCTCGGCGAACTGCCCCCCGGCGTCGAACCACTGACCTGACCCGGCCGGGGCCGCCGCCGGGAAGCCGGGGCCGCCGCCACGAAGAGGCGGCGGCCCGGCCGCCGGCGGCTCAGCGGCCCTCGGCGTCGTCCATCGCTCGGTAGATCCGCTGCTCGGAGACGGGGTACGGGGTGCCCAACGCCTGGGCGAAGACGTTCACCCGCAGCTCCTCGATCATCCAGCGGATCTGCCGGACGGCCGTCTCCTGTCGGCGGGCCGGCGGCAGGTTGGCGAGCAGGTCGGCGTACTCCTTCTGCACCACCGCGATCCGGTCCTGCTGCTGACGGTCCCGCTGCGGGTTGCCGCCCAGCCGGTCCAGTCGACGCTCGATGGCGGTGAGGTAGCGCAGCAGGTCGGGCAGCCGCGCGTACCCGGTCTCGGTGATGAAACCGGCGTGCACCAACCCGGCGAGCTGGCTGCGGATGTCGGCCAGCGCCGCCACCACGGCGAGGTTGCGGGTCGCGCCGAGCCGCTGCTCGACGGCGTACGCGGCGGCGAGGACCTTGCGCACCCGGTCCATCACCTCGACGACGGTGTCGACGAGGTCGGCGCGAACCTTCTCGCGCAGGGCCGCGAAACCGTCGGCGTCCCACGCCGGCCCGCCGGCCACACCGATCAGCCGGTCGATGGCCGCGCCCGCCGCGTCCTCGATCAGCTCCTGCACGCCGCCGTGCGGGTTGCGGCTCAACGCCAGCTTCGCCTCGTTGTCCAGCCGCCCCTGCAGGAACCGCGCCGGGGACGGCACGGTGAGCCGCAGCAGCCGGCGGGTGCCGGCCCAGTGCGCCGCCTCCGCCTCGGCGGGGGAGTCGAACACCTTCACCCCGACCGTGGCGCCCTCGTCGACGAGCGCCGGGTACGCGGTGACCGCGTAACCGGCGCGGACCTGCTCGATGGTGCGAGGCAGCGTGCCGATGCTCCACTCGCGCAGCCCGGTACGGGCCACCTCGGGCGCGGCGGCCGCCACCACCTGGCGTACCTCCTGGCGGAGTTGGCGTTGCAGGGCCGGCAGGTCCTTGCCCTCGGCGACCGGCTTCTCGTCGTCGCCGAGGACCCGGAAGGTCACCCGCAGGTGCGCCGGCAGCTTGGCCGGTTCCCAGGCGTCCCGGGGCACGGTCACCCCGGTCATCCGGCGCAGCTGGCGGGTGAGCGCGTCCAGCAGCGACTCCTCGCCGGGCGTGATCGCCGCCAGCGCGGCCCGGGCGTAGTCCGGCACCGGGACGAAGTTGCGGCGGATCGCCTTGGGCAGCGAGCGGATCAGCGCGATCACCGTCTCCTCGCGCAGCCCTGGCACCTGCCAGTCGAAGCTCTCCGCCGGCACCTGGTTCAGCAGCGGCAGCGGGATGTCCACCGTGACGCCGTCGTCCGACGTGCCCGGCTCGAACCGGTAGGTCAGCGGCAGGCTCACCCCGTCGGCCTGCCACTCGTCCGGGTAGTCGTCCTCGTCCACCCCCGGCCGGCCGTCGTTGATCAGCAGGTCGCGGGTGAAGGTGAGAAGGTCGGGTTGCTCGCGGCGAACCTTCTTCCACCAGCTGTCGAAGTGCCGCCCGGAGGACACGTCGGCCGGGATCCGCTGGTCGTAGAAGCCGAAGATGGTCTCGTCGTCGACCAGGATGTCCCGGCGCCGGGCCCGGCTCTCCAGCTCCTCGATCTCGGCGAGCAGCCGCTTGTTGTCCGTCCAGAACTGGTGGTGGGTCTGCCAGTCGCCCTCGACCAGGGCGTGCCGGATGAACAGCTCCCGGCTCAGCGTCGGGTCGATCCGCCCGAAGTTGACCTTGCGGGAGCTGACCAGCGGGACGCCGTGCAGGGTGACCTTCTCGTAGGCCATCACCGCGGCCTGCTTCTTCTCCCAGTGCGGTTCGCTGTAGCTGCGCTTGACCAGGTGCTGCGCGAGCGGCTCGACCCACTCCGGCTCGACCCGGCCGGCGATGCGGCCCCACAGCCGGGAGGTCTCCACCAGTTCGGCCGCCATCACCCAGCGCGGTGGCTTCTTGAACAACGCCGACCCCGGGAAGAGCGCGAACTTCGCGCCCCGCGCCCCCAGGTACTCGTGTTTCTGGGCGTCCTTCAGGCCGATGTGCGACAGCAGGCCGGGTAGCAGCGACTGGTGCACCTTCGGGGTGTCGATCTCCTCCGGCAGGTCCGCGCCACCCCGGCGGCCCCGGCCGGCGTCCGCGTCGTCCGAGGTGTCGCGCGCCGGGCGCCCACCACGCCGGTCGCCCTCCTGCGGGGTACGCAGCACCTGCCGCAGTTGGCTGACGATGTCCTGCCACTCGCGGATCCGCAGGTAGTTCAGGTACTCCGCCTTGCACATCCGACGGAACGCGCTGGAGGAGAGCTCCCGCTGCTGCTCGCGCAGGTAGCGCCACAGGTTGAGGAACGCGACGAAGTCCGACTCCTTGTCGGCGAACCGGGCGTGCGCCTGGTCCGCCTGGGCCTGCTTCTCCGCCGGCCGCTCCCGCGGGTCCTGGATGGACAGCGCGGCGGCGATCACCAGCACCTCGGTGGCGCAGCCGTTGCGTTCGCCCTCGACCACCATCCGGGCCAGCCGCGGGTCGACAGGCAACTGGGCCAGCCGCCGGCCGAGCGCGGTGAGCCGCTTCGCCGGGTCGGCCTCGGTCGGGTCCAACGCGCCCAGCTCGTGCAGCAGGTTCACGCCGTCGGTGATGTTGCGCTTGTCCGGCGGGTCGATGAACGGGAACGCGGCGAGGTCGCCGAGCCCGATCGCGGTCATCTGGAGGATGACCGACGCCAGGTTGGTCCGCAGGATCTCCGGGTCGGTGAACTCGGGCCGGGAGAGGAAGTCCTGCTCGTCGTAGAGGCGGATGCAGATGCCGTCCGAGGTACGGCCGCAGCGGCCCTTGCGCTGGTTGGCCGAGGCCTGTGAGATCGGTTCGATCGGCAGCCGCTGCACCTTCAGCCGGCTGGAGTAGCGGGAGATGCGGGCGGTGCCCGGATCCACCACGTACTTGATTCCGGGCACGGTCAGCGAGGTCTCCGCGACGTTGGTGGCGAGCACCACCCGGCGCGACGAGTGCGCGGCGAAGACCCGGTGCTGCTCGGCGCTGGACAGCCGCGCGTACAGCGGCAGTATCTCGGTGCCGAGCAGCGAGCGTTTCTTCTGCACCAGCTTGCCCAGCGCGTCGGCGGTGTCCCGGATCTCCCGCTCACCGCTGAGGAAGACCAGGATGTCGCCGGGGCCCTCGGCGGCCAGCTCCTCGACGGCGTCGCCGATCGCCTGGATCTGGTCGCGGACGTTCTCCTCGTCGCCGTCGCCGTCCTCCTCGCCCTCGGCGAGCTCGACGAGGGGCCGGTAGCGCACCTCCACGGGGTAGGTACGCCCGGAGACCTCGACCACCGGCGCGGGCACGCCCTCCGGCTCGTCGGCGGTGGCTGGGCCGGCGAAGTGCCGGGCGAACCGGTCGGTCTCGATGGTCGCCGAGGTGATGATCACCTTGAGGTCGGGTCGGCGGGGCAGCAGCTCCCGCAGGTACCCGAGGATGAAGTCGATGTTGAGGCTGCGCTCGTGCGCCTCGTCGATGATCAACGTGTCGTACTGGCGCAGCATCCGGTCGGTCTGCAACTCGGCCAGCAGGATGCCGTCGGTCATCAGCTTCACCAGGCTGCGCTCGCTGACCTGGTCGGTGAAGCGCACCTTGTAGCCGACCACGTCACCCAACTCGGTGCCCAGCTCGTCGGCGATTCGGTCGGCCACCGTCCGGGCGGCCAACCGCCGAGGCTGGGTGTGCCCGATCAGGCCGTGCACCCCGCGCCCCAACTCCAGACAGATCTTGGGGATCTGGGTGGTCTTGCCGGAGCCGGTCTCGCCCGCCACGATCACCACCTGGTGATCACGGATGGCGGCGGCGATGTCGTCCTTGCGCTCACTGACCGGCAGCCCCACCGGGTACGTGATCACGGGGACCGCCGCCTGGCGGGCGGCGAGCCGCTGCTCGGCCCGGACCAGGTCGGCGGTGATCTCGGTCAGCGCCGCCTCCCGACGCTGCGGGTCGCGCAGCTTGCGGGCACCGTCCAGCCGCCGCTGGAGCCGGCGCTGGTCGCGGAACATCAGAGGTGTGAGGCGGCGGTGCAGCTCGCGAACGGGGTCGGACGCGACGGAGGCGGTTGGATTCTGCATGTCGTGCCCAAGGATAGGCAGCCCGGCGGCGCACCGCCCCTGGGTTACCGAGCGGCCGGCTCTCCGAAGGCCACCTCCCGTCCCTGGACGGCCACGAGCAGGGCCCTAGAGTTGGCGGCCGACGTCGAGCGCTGGGGGAGCCGGGATGGAGATGCGCGACACCGACCGCGCGTTGGTGCAGGCCGCCGTGGCGGTCTCCAAGCTGCGCTGCCGCAGCCAGCACCACACGGTCGCGTCGGCGGCCCGGACCGCGGACGGGCGGGTCTTCACCGGCGTGAACGTCCAGCACGCCACCGGAGGAGCCTGCGCCGAGCTGGTCGTGATCGGCACGGCCGCGACGCAGGGCATCACCGCGCTGGAGACGATCGTCACGGTCGCCGACCGTGGCCGCGAGGTCGTCGCGCCCTGTGACCGGTGCCAGCAGGTGCTGCGGGACTACTTCCCGGAACTGCGGGTGATCGTCGGCCCGATGGACGCCCTGCGGGTGGTTCCGCTCGGGGAGTTGCCGGCGGAGGCCGGCAGGGGCCCGGCCGGCTGACCGGGCCCCGAGTCAATCTCCGGAGGCCGCCTCCAGCATCGACTGCGGCACCGGCACGCTCTCGAAGCGCAGGTTGCCCTCCGGGAGCAGCCACGACGTGACCCGCGCGACCAGCCGACCGGCCCGCACGGCGGGGTCGTTGGCGAAGAGCGCGCGTGCCTCGTCCGGGGCGATGGAGAGCACCACGAAGCCCCGCAGTTGCTCGTCGTCGGGGTGCAGGAACGGCCCGGCCGCGAGTACCAGCCCCTGCTGCACGAGGCCCGCCTGGTGGGCCAGGTGTGCGTCCCGCAACCGGTCGATCGCGTCCTGCGGTAGCTCCGGCGGATCCGACGGCCGGCTCAGCAGGACGACCGTGTGCTGGTCGAATCGCATGCCCACACTTTATGGCCCGAATCTTCCTCTTCTGGGTGTCATCTGCCATCTGTCCGCCCCGTCATCGTCTGCGAATCTCATTCTCGATAGGGGTTCGCTGCGATTGGGAGGTGCGGCATGGTCAGCAGACGACAACTGCTCGCGGCCAGTGCCGCCGGCGGCGCGGCGATTCTGGTCCCGGCCGGCGGCACGGCGTCGGGCCGGGCGCTCGCCGCGGCAGCACCACTGGACGCCGGCGAGATCCCGAAGTACGTCACGCCGCTGCGGATCCCACCGGCCATGCCGGCGGTGGCGACCGGCCCGGAGCGGGACGAGTACGTGATCGCGGTACGACAGTTCCGCCAGCAGATCCTGCCGCCGTCGTGGCCGCGCACCACCGTGTGGGGCTACGGCTCCACCGCCCACCCCGGAAGCTTCGGCTACCCGGCGCCCACCATCATGGCCCGGGTGGGCCGCCCGGTCCGGGTGACCTGGGTCAACCAGCTCGTCGACGATCGGGGCGACCACCTGCCGCACCTGCTGCCGGTCGACCCCACCCTGCACTGGGCCAACCCGCCGGGCGGACCGGCGGGCCGGGACCGGCACGGTCACTGGGACGGCGACCCCCGGGGGTACCGCGGCCCGGTGCCCCAGGTGGTGCACCTGCACGGTGGGCACAGCACGCAGGAGAGCGACGGACACTCCGAGGCGTGGTACCTGCCGGTCACCCGCGACCTGCCGCCCGACTTCGCGGTGACCGGCAGCGCGTACCGCGAGTTCCGGTCCCGCTTCGCCGAGGGTTCCGGCCTGCGCTGGGCGCCCGGCTCGGCCACCTTCGAGTACGCGAACGACCAGCGGTCCTGCACCCTCTGGTACCACGACCACACGCTGGGGCTCACCCGGGAGAACGTCTACGCCGGACCTGCCGGGTTCTATCTGCTCGGCGGCGGGGACGACCTGCCCGACGGCGTACTGCCAGGCCCGGCGCCGGAACGCGACGATCCGCCGAACGCCCGGTACCACGACATTCCGCTGCTGATCCAGGACCGCAGCTTCACCGCCGACGGCGACCTGCTCTACCCGGAGGGGCACTCGTCGCACGGCGACGTGCCACCGCTGTCGACGTCGGGGTTCTCCGGCTCCGCCATCGTGGTCAACGGCCGCACCTGGCCCACGTTGACGGTCCAGCGTCGGCGCTACCGGTTCCGGCTGCTCAACGGCTGCAACAGCCGGTTCCTGCTGCTCAGCGTGGCCGCCCACGCCACCGCGCGGCCGGCCCGGCCGGTGTTGCCGGTCTGGCAGATCGGCAGCGACGGCGGTCTCCTACCCGAGCCCGTGCCGCACGAACGCGTGACCCTCGGTCCCGCCCAGCGGGTCGACGCGATCGTTGACTTCACCGACGTTCCGGCCGGCACCGAGCTGTACCTCGTCAACGAGGGACCCGACTGGGCGTACGGCGGCGGCCGTCCCGGGGTGGACTTCGACCCCGCCGACCCGCACACCACCGGGCAGGTGCTCCGCTTCGTGGTCACCGACGCGGCCGGCGCGGACCCGAGCGTGCCACCGGAGCAGCTTCGGCTGCCGTCACACCCTCGACTCGGCTCGGCCCAGCGGGTACGCCGGTTGTCGCTCAACGAGCGCAGGGCCGGCGGGTCGGGCGGGATGACCATGCTGCTCGGCGTCCTCGACGAGCGTGGCCGGGGCCGGCCGTTGCGCTGGAGCGACCCGGTGACCGAACAGCCCAGCCTCGGCGACACCGAGGTCTGGGAGGTGCGCAACTTCACCCGGCTCGTGCATCCGGTCCACCTGCACCAGGTCCAGTTCGAGTTGCTCGGCCGGGGGCACTCGGGGAGGGCGCAGCCCGGCCCGGGGGAGCGGGGATGGATGGACACGGTGCTCGCGTACCCGTGGGAGGTGACCCGGATCAAGGCGCACTTCGACCTGCCGGGTCGGTACGCCTGGCACTGCCACCTGCTGGAGCACGAGGACAACGAGATGATGCGACCGCTCAACGTGCTGCCGCGCGGTGGCGCCGCGGCCGGGGACGGTGGCTCGTCGGGCGGGGACGGTGGCTCGTCAGGTGGGCCGGGAGGACCCGGGACGGTATCGACAGACGCCGGTTAGGCCCCTTTCCGCAGCTCGGCTAAGGTTAGGCGAACCTAAGCGTGAACGTGCAGGAGACTCGTGACCACCCTCGCCACCCGGCCGACCCCGGCCCGCAACCGGACCGGCACCCGTACCGGCCGCCGGGTGGCCGTCACCGTCGGGGCCGCGCTGGTGCTGCTGCTCACCGTGCTGGCCAGCTTCGCGCTCGGCAGTCGGCAACTCGGCCTCGACCAGGTCTGGCACGCGCTCGTCGCGCCGGACGGGGGCGACGCCAGCACCATCGTCCGTGAGCTGCGGATGCCGCGGACCGCGCTCGGCCTCGCTGTCGGGCTCGCGCTCGCCGTGGCGGGGGTGCTGTTCCAGGCGCTCACCCGCAACCCCCTCGCCGAGCCGCGCATCCTGGGTATCAGCGCGGGCGCGTCGTTCGGGGTGGTACTCGCCATCTCGGTCTTCGGCGTCGGCACGCTCGCCGGGTACGTCTGGTTCGGCATCGCCGGAGCCCTGATCGCCGGCCTGCTGGTCTTCGCCATCGCCACCCGCGCCCGCGAGGGCGCCAGCCCGGTCACCCTCGCGCTGGTCGGCGCGGCGCTCGACGCCAGCCTGGCCTCCGGGGTGTACGCGCTGCTCAGCATCGACGCCCGTACCTTCGAGGAGTACCGCTTCTGGGTGGTGGGCGGGCTGGCCGGACGGGACCTGTCGGTCGCCGCGCAGGTGCTGCCCTTCGTCCTCACCGGGTTGGTGCTGGCCGCCCTGGTGGCCCGAGGGCTGGACGCGCTGGCCCTCGGTGACGACGTGGCCCGAGGTCTCGGCCACCGGATCGGCCTGGTTCGCCTCGGTGGTGGCCTCGCCGCCGTGCTGCTGACCGGTGCCGCGGTGGCCGCCGCCGGGCCTGTCGCGTTCGTCGGGCTGGCCGTGCCGCACCTGGCGCGCGCCCTGGTCGGCGCGGACCACCGCTGGACCCTCGCCGTCTCCGCCCTGCTCGGGCCGGCGCTGCTGCTCGCCGCAGACATCGTCGGTCGGCTCGTCGCCCCGCCCGGCGAGGTCCCGGCCGGCATCGTCACCGCGCTGATCGGTGCGCCACTGCTGGCCGTGCTGGTCCGCCGTGCCCGGGTGGTGACCGCGTGACCACCACCCGGCGCCCACTGGGCCCCGCTGACCCGTCCGGCCCTTCCGGCCTCTCGGGCCCGGCTGGCTCGCCGAGCTCGGCTGGCTCTGCCGGCTCGGCTGGCCCCGGTGGCTTGTCGACCGTCGCGGCCGCCGGCTCGCCTGGTGCCGACGGTGCTCGGCTGCCCGGGCGGTCGCTGCTGCGGATCGGCCCGGTCAGCCTGCTGATCCGCCGTCGGGCGGTGCTGGTGGCCGCCGTGCTGACCGTGCTGCTCCTGCTGGCCGTCGTGCTCAGTCTCTCGCTGGGCACCCCGTACGTCGCCCCGGCCGACGTGCTGCGTGCCCTCTCCGGTGCCGGCACCCCGTACGACCTCGTGGTTTTTGATCTTCGGCTGCCGCGGGTCGTGCTGGCGGCCGTGGCCGGCGCCGCCTTCGGCGTGGCCGGCACCCTGATCCAGAGCGTGGCCCGCAACCCGCTCGCCAGCCCGGACGTCATCGGCATCACCCAGGGCGCCGGCCTCGCCGCGACCGTGGCCCTGACCAGCGGAATGGCCGCGGTGCTGGTGGCGCCCACCGCGCTGGTCGGCGGGCTGCTCGCGGCGGTGCTGCTGTTCGCGCTCGGCGCCCGGCACGGGCTGGCCGCGCAGCGGTTCGTGCTCGCCGGGGTGGCGGTCGCGTTCGGCTTCCGGGCGCTCACCGAGGTGGTCATGCTCACCGCCGACCCGATCGACGGGCTGCGCGCGCAGATCTGGCTGATCGGCACCCTGGCCGGAAAGGGCTGGACCGAGGCCGCCTGGATCGCCGGCACGCTGCTGGTGCTGCTGCCGGTGCTGGCCTGGGCCGGCTGGGCGCTGAACAGCAGCGCCCTGGACGACGACACCGCCCGGGGCGTCGGGCTGCGCCCGGTGGCCCGCCGGATCGGCCTCGCCGGCACCGGCGTACTCGTCGCCGCCATGGTCACCGCCCAGGTCGGCGCCGTCGACTTCGTGGCGCTGGTCGCCCCGCAGGTGGCCCGACGACTGGTACGTGCCGAACGACCACCGCTGGTCTGCGCGGCGCTGCTCGGCGCCCTCCTGCTGGTGCTGGCCGACCTGGCCGGTCGGCGGCTGTTCGCACCCACCCAACTACCCGCCGGTGTGCTGACCGCCGCGATCGGCGGCCCGTACCTGATCTTCCTGCTGCTGCGTGGCCGGCGGCGGTCGTCGTGACGCCTCAAGGAGTCGTGTGATGCTCTCCACCCGCGACCTGGTCGCCGGCTACGACGAGCGGACCGTGCTCGACGGGCTCGACCTCGACCTGCCCACCGACGCGTTCACCGTGATCGTCGGACCCAACGCGTGCGGCAAGTCCACCCTGCTGCGCACGATGGCCCGGCTGCTCACCCCCCGCCGAGGCACGGTGCTGCTGGACGGCACCGCCATCCGCGACCTGCCGACCCGGGAGGTCGCCCGGCGCCTCGGCGTCCTGCCGCAGAGCCCGCTGGTGCCCGAGGGCGTCACGGTGGCAGACCTGGTCGGACGCGGCCGACAGCCCTACCAGCGGTGGTGGCGGCAGTGGTCGACGGAGGACGGCGCGGCGGTGGACCAGGCGATGGCCCTCGCCGACGTCACCGACCTGGCCGACCGGCCGGTGGACAGCCTCTCCGGCGGCCAGCGGCAACGGGTGTGGATCGCCATGACCCTCGCCCAGGACACCGACGCCCTGCTGCTGGACGAGCCGACCACCTTCCTCGACCTGGCCCACCAGGTGGAGGTGCTGGACCTCCTGCACCGACTGCGCTCCGAGCGGGGCCGCACCGTGGTCGCCGTGCTGCACGACCTGAACCAGGCCGCCCGCTACGCCGACCACCTGGTCGCCATGCGCGCCGGCGCCGTGGTCGCCGCCGGACCGCCCCGGGAGATCCTCACCGCCGACCTGGTCCGCGACGTCTTCGGGCTGGCCTGCGTGGTCGTGCCCTGCCCGGTGACCGGCGCACCGCTGGTGGTGCCCGCGTACACCGGCGGCAACGCTCCGGCTGCCGTTCCCGCTACGGCTGCCGTTCCCGCCGTGGCTTCGGCTTCCGCTGCCGCGTCTGGCGGCGCGGTCGCTTCGCCGGGTGGCGATGGTGGCCCGGGCGATGCGTCCGCTGCTGCCGGAGAACCCACTGCCTCGACGGCGTCCGTACCGGACGCCCGACCCGCCACCGGCGACGCGGCCAACCCGCTCGCCGGCTCGCACCCCTCGAAAGGACTCTGATGCGTCGTCTCGTCGCCGCTCTCGCCGCGGCCGCCGCCCTCGGCGTCGGACTCACCGCCTGCGGTGAGAGCGACCCGGTCGCCGGTACCACCACCGGGGAGACCCGGGAGATCACCCACGCCATGGGCACCACCAAGGTCCCGGCCGAGCCCAAGCGCGTCGTCGTACTCGACACCGACAAGATCGACACGGCGCTCTCGCTGGGCATCACGCCCGTCGGCGCCGCCACCGCCGGTGAGGCGAAGAGCTGGCCGACCTACTTCGGCGCGGACAAGCTCGCCGGCATCAAGGAGGTCGGGGTGCTCACCGAGCCCGACCTGGAGGCGATCAACGCGCTGAAGCCGGACCTCATCCTCGGCAGCAAGTTCCGCCAGGAGAAGTTCTACGACGAACTGGCCGCCATCGCGCCGACCGTGTTCACCGACAAGGTGGGCATCACCTGGAAGGACAACCTCCTCCTCGACGGCAAGGCACTCGGCCGCGAGCAGCAGGCCAAGGACCTGCTCGCCACGTACGAGAAGCGGGCCAAGGACTTCGGCGCGACGCTCGGCGACGCCGCCGCGCGCAAGGTCTCCATCGTGCGCTTCCTGCCCGGCAACATCCGGGTGTACGGCCCGGACTCGTTCTCCGGCATCGTCATCGGCGACACCGGCCTGGGCCGCCCCGAGCGGCAGTTGCTCGCCAACAAGGAGGACAAGCGCTTCGACCTGGTCAGCCCCGAGCGGATCAACGAGGTCGACGGTGACGTCATCTTCGTGACCGCGTACGGCGACAAGGCCGCCGCCGAGCAGACCAAGGTCGCCGGCGGGACGCTCTGGAAGGGCCTCAACGCGGTCAAGGCCGGCAAGGCGTACCCCGTCTCCGACGAGGTCTGGATGACCGGCATCGGCGTCGGCGCCGCCAACAAGATCCTCGACGACCTGACCAAGTACCTCCCCGCCGCCTGACCAACCCCCAGGCACACCCGCGCACGTCCGCGAACGTCTGCGCGCCCCCGCGCACGTCCGCGCATCCGCCCGGGGACACGCACCCTGCGCACTCGCGCAAGGCCGCGCGCCCCGCGCACCCCCTCATGATCGTGCTCGATCCAGGAAGTAGTGGCCTCCCCGTCGAGGGAGGCCACTACTTCCATGTTCGAGCGCGATCATCGTCACCGGGGGGAGCGCGAGCGTGCCCGTAGGGCGACTCGGACCTCGGCGAGGAACCCGTCGAAGTCGTCCCGGAGGCGCTTGGCGGTCACGTGCAGCACGATCCAGTCGCCGCCGAGCAGTTGGTTGAGGCGTTGGCGGTCCCGATGGAACTGCTCGGGGTCGTCGTGCCAGAGCCCGTCGTACTCCACCGCGACCTTGAACTGCGGCCAGGCCAGGTCCAGCCGGGCCACGAACCGGCCCTGCTCGGCCACGACCCACTGCGTCTCCGGCCTCGGCAGGCCGGCGAGCACCAGCCGGACCCGGGTGCGGGACTCCTGAGGGGATTCCGCGCCCGCGTCGGCCAGGTCGACCGCGCGTAGCAGCGACCGCCAGCCGCGTCGACCGGCCCGGCTCAGCGCGTACTCGCGCAGGGCCGGCACGGTCGTCAGCCGGCTGGCCAGCATGGCGTCAATGACGACCACGGCCTCGACCACGTCGAGCCAACGGGCCACGTCCCAGCAGGTACGCGCCGGGCTGGTCACCGTGACCCCGGCCCGGTCCACGGTGTCGCCGGGGTCGATGGCTGCGCGGTGGACCCGTATGCCGGCGGTCGGGCCGATCCGGGTGGTGGCGGGAACGAGGACGTCGACCGGCTCGGTCGCGATCGGCTTTGCACAGCCGTACAGGCCGGCGGCAGCGCGCCCTGCGATGGCGGCATCGGGCGGGACCAGCCAGCGTCGGACGGCGGCGCATCTGATGGTGTGGGTGACTGTGACCCGGGCATCCGCGTAGACGTCGCGGAAGAGCGGTCGCCACGCCGAGCTGCGGAGGTCGTTGCGGGTCAGTAGGCCTCGCGAGACGGCGGTCGAGCCACGGAAGACCCGACCCCGCAACTGCGGCGGCCGGCGAGGAACTTTCGGCATGGGCCTCAGGCTGGCCGAACCCCTTCGCGTTCCGCTGCCCCTGTGGATAACCGCCGTCACCGCACCGGTGCCGATGCGCGCCGTTGTCCCCATGATCGCGCCCGAACATGGATGTAGTGGCCTCCCGAGAAGCGGAGGCCACTACATCCTGGATCGAGCGCGATCTTGCCGAGCGGGCGCGCGAAGGGCGTGGAGCGCGTGGTGACGTTGAGGGTGGGGTGGGGTGGGGTTGAGGGTGGGTGGGGTGGAGTTAGGCGGCGGTGGACCAGATGGCGCGGAAGGCGGCGGCCTCGCCGGAGAGCCATCGTTCGATCTGGTCGGGCTTGGCGTCGGCGGGCATGCGGTGGGCCTGGCCGCGGCGGACGTCGACCAGGACCGGCTCGGCGTGCGGGAGCACCGCGTCCATGTGTCGGGCCATCAGGTGCAGGGTGGCGAGCACCGACTCCTCGCTCGGTGGGGCCTCGTCGAAGTGCAGGCGGACCGCTTCGGCGTGGCCGTCGGCGTGGCGTACCCCGAAATGGGGATTGATCTTGACGGGCAGGTCGCCCAGCATGGCCAGGGCGTCGCGGGTCTGGGCGAGATCGACGGCGGCCGGCTCGCCGAGGGAGTGCAGCCAGCTCGTGGCGCCGGGGACGAGCGCCTGGTAGAGCGGGCGCCACCGTGGCTTGACGATGTCGGCCACCCCGGCCAGGTGGGTGCCGCCGGTGTGGAAGGCGATGTCGGCCTTGAGCGCCTTGACGAACTGGCCGTGCGGGTTGAAGCCGGACCGGCTGGCGCGCTGCTTGCGCAGCCCCCCGACGAAGGTCGCCTTGGTGGGGCCGGTGCGGTCGACGTAGCGGGTGAAGCCGAGCAGTGTGGCGTAGGGGGTGAGGGGCGTGGAGGCGGGCGCGGTCACGGGCGTCCTCCCAGGTCAGGAACTCGATTAGTACATACATTCTAATCGACGGGTCTGACATCGCCCAGTGAAAACGGGGGTGCGGAAGACGCGACAAAGGGGGCCGTCCGGCGGGCGGACGACCCCCTTCGCGGGGAGGACCCTAGAGCTGGCCGACGTCGGTGATCCGCACGACCGCGGCGCCGACCTCGTCCGAGGCCGCCAGGTCGATCTCGGCGCTGATGCCCCAGTCGTGGTCGCCGTCCGGGTCGTCGAAGATCTGCCGTACGGTCCACCGCTCCCGGCCCTGCTCGATCATGAGCAGCGCCGGACCGCGGGCGTCCGGCCCGACCCCGATCGAGTCGTACGCCTCGAAGTACGGCGCCAGGGCGTCGGCCCACGCGTCGTAGTCCCAGCCGTCCTCGGCGTCCAACTCGGCGAGCAGGTCCCAGCGGCGTAGCGCGGCCAGCTCGACGCGGCGGAACAGCGCGTTGCGCACCAGCACCCGGAACGCCCGCGCGTTGCGGGTCACCGCCGGTGGCCGATCGGTCAGGGCGGCGTGCGCCTGGGCCACCTCGGCCACGTCGGACGGGTTGCGCAGCCGCTCCCACTCGTCGATGAGACTGGAGTCGACCTGGCGGACCAGCTCGCCCAACCACTCGATGAGGTCGATCAGCTCCTCGGTCTTGGCGTCCTCGGGCACGGTCTGGCGCAGCGTCTTGTACGCGTCGGCCAGGTAGCGCAGGACGAGACCCTCCGAGCGGGTCAGCCCGTAGAACTGCACGTACTCGGTGAAGGTCATGGCCCGCTCGTACATGTCGCGGACGACGGCCTTGGGGGAGAGCTGGTGGTCGGCGACCCAGGGGTGCCCCTGTCGGTACATCTCGTACGCGGCGTCCAGCAGCTCGGCCAGGGGCTTCGGGTGGGTCACCTCGTCGAGCAGTTCGAGGCGCGCCTCGTACTCGATGCCCTCGGCCTTCATGGCGGCGACCGCCTCGCCGCGCGCCTTGAACTGCTGCGCGGAGAGGATCTGGCGGGGGTCGTCGAGGATCGACTCGATGACGCTCAGCACGTCGAGCGCGTACGACGGGGACTCGGCGTCGAGCAGCTCGATGGTGGCCAGCGCGAGGGGGGAGAGCGGCTGGTTGAGGGCGAAGTCGAGCTGGAGGTCGACGGTGAGCCGGATCCGCCGGCCGGTCTCGTCCGGCTCGGGCAGCTCCTCCACGACTCCGCCGGCCCGCAACGCCCGGTAGATGGCGATCGCCCGGCGGATGTGCCGGCGCTGCGCGGCGGGTTCCTCGTGGTTGTCGGTGAGCAGGTGCCGCATCGCGGTGAACGCGTCACCGGGCCGGCCGATGACGTTGAGCAGCATCGAGTGGCTGACCTGGAAGCTGGAGGTCAGCGGCTCCGGCTCGGCGTCGACGAGTCGGTCGAAGGTGGGCTGGCCCCAGCCGATCGAGCCCTCCGGCGGCTTCTTGCGGACCACCTTGCGCCGCTTCTTCGGGTCGTCGCCGGCCTTGGCGAGGGCCTTCTCGTTGTCGATGACGTGCTCGGGGGCCTGCACCACGACCCGGCCGATGGTGTCGTAGCCGGCCCGGCCGGCCCGCCCGGCGATCTGGTGGAACTCCCGGTTCTTGAGCAGCCGGGTGCGGACCCCGTCGTACTTGGACAGGCCGGTGAACAGCACGGTGCGGATCGGCACGTTGATGCCGACGCCGAGGGTGTCGGTGCCGCAGATGACCTTGAGCAGGCCGGCCTGGGCGAGGGTCTCCACCAGGCGGCGGTACTTGGGCAGCATGCCGGCGTGGTGCACGCCGATGCCGTGCCGGACCAGCCGGGAGAGCGTCTTGCCGAAGCCGGCGGTGAACCGGAAACCACCGATCGCCTCGGCGATCATGTCCTTCTCCGCGCGGGTGCACACGTTGACGCTGGTCAGCGCCTGAGCGCGTTCCAGTGCGGCGGCCTGGGTGAAGTGCACCACGTACACCGGGGCCTGCTTGGTCTCCAGCAGCTCCTCAAGCGTCTCGTGCAGCGGCGTCATGGCGTACGAGAAGATGAGCGGGACCGGCCGCTCCGCCGTGCGCACGACGGCGGTCGGCCGCCCGGTGCGCCGGGTCAGGTCGTCGACGAAGCGGGTGGTGTCCCCCAGGGTGGCGGACATCAGGATGAACTGGGCCTGCGGCAGCTCGATGATCGGCACCTGCCACGCCCAGCCCCGGTCGGGCTCGGCGTAGAAGTGGAACTCGTCCATGATCACCTGGCCGACGTCTGCCTTCGTGCCCTCGCGCAGGGCCAGGTTCGCCAGGATCTCCGCGGTGCAGCAGATGATCGGGGCGTCGGCGTTGACGCTGGCGTCGCCGGTGAGCATGCCGACGTTCTCGGCGCCGAAGACCTCGCAGAGCGCGAAGAACTTCTCCGACACCAGGGCCTTGATCGGCGCGGTGTAGAAGGTCGTCCGGCTGTCGGCGAGGGCCGCGAAGTGCGCGGCGATCGCCACCAGGCTCTTGCCCGAGCCGGTGGGCGTGTTCATGATCAGGTTGGCGCCGGAGACGATCTCGATGACCGCCTCTTCCTGATGGGGGTAGAGGTCGAGGCCGCGCTCCTTCGCCCAGCTGGCGAACGCGTCGAAGAGGGTGTCGGGGTCGGCGCTTGTCGGCAGCGCGGCGGTGAGCGTCATAGCCTGTCCATGGTGCCTGGATCATGCCCCGGTACGCCAACCCGGCCGGCACCGGACCCCCGTCCGGACGTCCCGAACGCGCCGCTGCGTTCCGGTTCGGGCGTTTCGCCGGTCACCGTCGGCGGTACAGCAGGTCGGCGACCGGCCGGCCGGCCGTGATCGCCCGCCGCTCGAACTTCGTCACCGGTCGGTGCGCCGGCCGCGGCGCGAAGCCGCCGTACGCGTCCACCAGCTCCGGGTCCGCCTCCAACGTCTCCCGCATCGCCTCGGCGTACTCGGCCCAGTCGGTCGCGCAGTGCAGCACACCGCCGGAGCGCAGCCGGGACCGCAGCAGCGCCACGTGCGCCGGCTGGATGATCCGCCGCTTGTGGTGGCGGGACTTCGGCCACGGGTCCGGAAAGAAGACGTGTACGGCGTCCAACACGCCCTCGGGCAAGCCGTTGACCAGGGACAACGCGTCGCCCTGCGCGACCCGCACATTCCGCAGGCCACCGCGCTCCACCAGGTCGAGCAGGTTGGCGATTCCCGGCGTGTGCACCTCGACCGCCAGATAATCTCGATCCGGGTCGGCGGCAGCCATCGCAGCGGTGCTGTCGCCCATGCCCGAGCCGATCTCCAGCACCACGGGAGCCCGGCGACCGAACAGGTCGGCAAGGTCGACGGGCACGACCGGTCCGTCCGGCACATCCAGGCCGTACGCGGGCCAGAGCCGGCTCAGCGCGTCGGTCTGCCGGTCGCTCATCCGACCCCGGCGGGGGTGGAACGTGCGGATCGTCCGGCTCACGGGCGGGACGGCGGGGTCATGGTCGGTGGCGGTCACAGCGACCCGAGCGTACGCGACGACGCCCGCGGATCGGATGTGATGTGCGACCGGAAATGAGAGGATCCAACTGGTACGGCAGGTCGGGTGCTCCACTACCTGACCCGGCCGCACGGCGTCGAGAGGGGGCATCGTGACACTGACCCGCGGCGTCGTGAGCCTGTCGCTGGTGACCGTGTTCGCCGGTCCCCTGCTGGCCGCCGCGCCCGCTCTCGCTGCCCCTCAGCCTGCCGCCGTCGCTCTCGCTGCCCCTCAGCCTGCCGTCGCCGGTCTCGTCGTGCCCGAGCGGGCTGTTGCCGTCGCGGTCGCGCCGCAGCCGGGAGGGCCGCCCGGTGGCGCGCCTCAACCGACGCCGGTGGTGGACATCTTCGTCGAGGTGAGCCCCAGCACGGTGCAGCCCGGATATCTGGTTGGCCTCCGGGCCAGTTGTCGGGACAACTCGGTGGGCGCCACCGTGGTCTCCGACGCCTTCGGGGCGGTCGGCGTGCAGCCGCAGGGCGGAGTGCTCACCGCCGCTCCGATGGTGCGCGAGCGCACCCGCCCCGGCAACTACCGGGTCAAGCTGGAGTGCCGGGACGGCGAGACCGCCTCGACCATGCTTCAGGTGGTCAAGAAGATCCCCGTCCAGCCCAGCCGTGGTCCGGCGACCGGCTTCGGTGGGAGCAGCGGCGGGATGACCGGCAAGCTGCTGCTGCCCGGCGGCGCGGCACTGACCATCACCGGGCTGATCCTCGCCGTGATGGCGTTGCGCCGCCCCCGAGCCGTGACGCGTCGCTGAGCCCGCCATGACGATCTTCCGCCCCACGCCGCCGCCGGCCGGTTCACGCCCGCCGTTCGCTGGCCGCCCCGCCTCGCCGCCCGATGACGCTCGGCTGTCCCTGGACGACGGTTGGCCGGGCTCCGACGGCCCGCCGGATGCCCAGCGCCCGCCAAGTCACCAGCGCCCGGATCCCGACCGCTCGCCGGATCCCGACCGCCCGTCGGTGGCCGCGCGTCCGCCGACCGCCGTCGCCCCCCGGCGTAGTCGTCCCTCCGGCCGCAGCCCCTGGTCCGTACCGTTGGCCGTGGTGTTGGTGTTGGCCGGGGTCTTCGCCACCGGGGCGGGGCTGGGCCGTTCGGTCGGCCCGTTCGACCTGGCCCCGACCGGCGGTGACCGGCCGGCACGCAGTGAGTCGGCCGGGTTGTCGGCCAGTCGTCCGGTGAGGCTCAGTGTGCCGGCGATCAAGGTGGCCGCGCCGGTGGCACCCGTCGGGCAGGCGCGGGACGGCTCGATCGCCGTACCACCGCTGGAACGGCACAACGAGACCGGTTGGTACGACCGTGGCCCCACCCCCGGTGAGCCTGGCCCGGCGGTGATCGTCGGGCACGTGGACACGAAGACCGGCCCGTCGGTCTTCTACGACCTCGGCAAGCTGCACCCCGGCGACCTGATCGAGGTGGCCCGGGCGGACGAGTCGGTGGTGGTGTTCCGGGTCGACACCGTCGAGCACTTCCCGAAGGACCAGTTGCCCGGCGAGCGGATCTACGGCCACGACGGGCCACCCGGGCTGCGGTTGATCACCTGTGGCGGGCAGTTCATCGGGGGCCGCACCGGCTACGCCGACAACGTCATCGCCTTCGCCACCCTCCAGTCCTCCCGCAAGTCCTGAAACAGACCCGCCGGGCGTCAGCTCAGGAACGCCAGGAGTTGGCGGGTGGTCTCGTCGGGGGCTTCCTCCGGGATGAAGTGCCCGACTCCGACCGGCTCGCCGCGTACGTCGTCAGCCCACTCGCGCCAGATGGCGAGCGGGTCGTCGTAGAGCTTCGCGACCTGGCCGTGTTGGCTCCAGAGAAACAGCACCGGGCAGGCGATCTTCCGGTTTCCGCGGTCCGCCTCGTCCTGCTGGTAGTCGAGTGTGGCGGCCGCGCGGAACTCCTCGCAGATCGCGTGCACCGTGGCGGGGTCGCTGAACTGCTTGACGTACGCCGCGCGGACCTCGGCGGGGAAGGCGTCCTTCACCTCGGGCCAGGTGTCGAGCATGAAGTCGACGAGCACCGCCGGCGCCGCGTCGATGAACTGCTCGGGCACCGGAGCCGGTGCCGCCAGGAAGGACCAGACCCAGTAGGAGAGGCTGAACGTCTTGTCGGCGCGGTTGTAGACATCGCCGATGGGCACCACGTCCATCACGGCCAGCCGGGTGACGGCGTCCGGTGCGTCCAGCGCGAGACGGTACGCGCAGCGGGCCCCCCGATCGTGGCCGACGAGTCGGAACTGCTCGTGACCCAGACTCCGCATTACCGCGATCTGATCGCGGGCGATGGCGCGCATGCTGTACGGCTCGTGGTCCGCGGTGCTTGGCGGTTTACCGCTGTCGCCCCAGCCCCGCAGGTCGGTGGCGACGACCGTGTAGTTCTCGGCGAGCCGTGGCGCGACCTGGTGCCACATGAGGTGCGTCTCGGGGATGCCGTGCAGCAGCAGAACGGGCGGCCCGCTCCCGCCGCGGCGCCCGTGGATCGTCGCGCCGGGCGTGTCGATGTCGAACTCTTCGAAGCCGTCGAACATGGCTGGAATCTCCCCGCACCTTGGGATGCGCCCTGACCGAACGGCATGGAATGGCAGGTAGGGCGACTGGTGGCCGGCTACCGCTCGGACCGCCTCGACGCTATCAACGCAGACATCCGGCCCGGTGCGATTCGGCCGTGGTGCGGCACTCTCGACACACGAAGAGCGGCTCGAGATGTGGGCTGCGGGACGGCTGATGACCGAATGCCCGGTCAAGGTCGTGCTCGAACCAGGATGTACTGGCCTCGCGCCGCAGGGAGGGGACTAGATCCAGGATCGAGCACGATCAAGGCGGCGGGTGCCGCTCCGCACCCGCCTCGACGCGCCCCAACGCGCCTGAACCGCCCCGACGGTGGGAGGTGGCTAGGGCTGGGGCACGTGCAGCGCCACCTCGAACTCCAGCAGGCTGGCACCGGTGGAGACCGGGGGACGGGGCTTGTCGCCGGGGGCGGTGGCGTGGGCGGCTCGCGACGGGCCGGCGGCCCACGCCTGGAACGCCTCCTCGCTCTCCCACTTGGTGTAGACGAAGTAGCGGGTCTCGCCCGCCACCGGGCGGAGCAGTTCGAAGCCGAGGAAACCGGGGGAGTTCTCCACCGCGCCGGCCCGGGCGGCGAACCGCTTCTCCAACTCCGCGCCGCCACCGGGCGGGACGTCGATTGCGTTGATCTTCACGACTGCCATCTGCCCACCCTAGCCAGTGAGCGCGGCACCGGGACGGCAGCCGGGACGACGCAGCGGGCTCAGAACGCCTCGACCGCCGGGATCAGGTCCGCGTCGACCACGATCGGCGCGTGGTCGGAGGGGCCCTTGCCCTTGCGGGCCTCGCGGTCCACGTACGCGGAGCGGACCGCTCGGGCGAACGGCGCGGACGCGTACACCAGGTCGATTCTCATGCCCTTGTTCTGGTGGAACATGCCGGCCCGGTAGTCCCAGTAGGTGAAGGGGTGCGGGCCCTTCATCGGGGTGGGCACGACGTCGCTCAGGCCCAGGTTGCGCAGCGCCGCGAGGGCCGCCCGCTCGGCCGGGGTGACGTGCGTGGAGTGGGTGAAGACCGCCGGGTCCCAGACGTCGGCATCGGTCGGGGCGACGTTGAAGTCGCCGCAGACCGCCAGCGGCAACCCACCGGCCAACTCGGTGTCCAGCGCGTCGCGCAGTGCCGCGAACCAGGCCAGCTTGTACGCGTAGTGCGGGTCGTCCGGCGTCCGGCCGTTGGGCACGTACACCGACCAGACCCGCACCCCGTCGCAGGTTGCGGAGATGGCCCGGGCCTCGGGCTCGGGAAAGCCGGGCTCGTCGGCGAACCCGACCCGGACGTCGCCCAGCCCGACCCGGGACAGGATGGCGACGCCGTTCCACCGGCCGTCGCTGTGGCTGGCCACGGTGTAGCCCAACTCGCCCACCTCGGTCACCGGGAAGGCGCCGTCCGGGCACTTGGTCTCCTGCAGGCAGACGACGTCCGGCCCGGTGTCGGCCAGCCACTCCAGCAGCCGGGGTAGACGGGCCTTCACCGAGTTGACGTTCCAGGTCGCCAGGCGCATGCCTCCAGCCTGCCGCATCCGCCGCCGCGACGCCGGGTCAGCTGCCCGGGGTGTCGCCGGGACGGGTCTGTTCGGCCAGGAACCGTTCCAGTTCGGCGCCGAGCTCGTCGGCCGTGGGCAGCGGGCCGGCGTCCGGGGCGAGCAGGCTCTTCTCGCCCCGACCTCGGGCGAACGCGTCGTACTGCTCCTCCAGGGCCTGGACCAGGGCCGCGGCGTCCTCGGTCTGCGCGACCTGCCGGTCGATCTCCACCCGGACCACCTCCGCGGCCGAGCGCAGCCCGTCACCGGGCAGCAGCAGCCCGGTGCTGCGGGACACCGAGGTGAGCAGCACCTCGGCGGCGGCCGGGTACTCGGTCTGCGCCACGTAGTGCGGCACGTGGGCGGCGAAGCCCAGCGCGTCGCGGCCCTGCTCGCCGAGGCGGAACTCCAGCAGGTGACCGACGCTGCCGGGCACCTGGACGCGCTGTAGCCAGGGCTCGTAGCCGGCGATCAGCTCGGGGCGGGTCGCGTGGGCGGTCACCCCGGTCGGCCGGGTGTGCGGGACCGCCATCGGGATCGAGTTGAGCCCGACGGTGAGCCGGACGTCCAGCCGGGCGGCGAGCCCGGCCACGGCGGCCACGAAACGCTCCCACTGCAGGTCCGGTTCGGGGCCGGTGAGCAGCAGGAACGGGGTCTCGTCGTCGTCCTGCAGCAGGTGCAGCTCCAGCTTGGGCGCGTCGACGCTCTCCCAGTGGTCCTCGACGAAGGTCATCACCGGTCGCCGCGATCGGTAGTCGAAGAGCTGGTCGACGTCGAAGGTGGCGATCGGCCGACCCTCCAGCGAGGTGAGTAGCTGCTCACGCGCCAGTCGGCTGGCGTTTCCGGCGTCCACGAACCCGGTGAGGGTCTGGATCAGGACCGGCTGCCCGAGGTCGGGCAGATCGTCGGTGAGCTGGTAGAGCTCGTGTGGGTCGAGCACCGGTGCGGACCTCCCTGAAATGTGCGTGCGGGGTGCCGTCGCGACGGAAGGCACCCGTTCGGGCAACGTACCCGCCATCCTGGTGCATTCCTGCGCCGGGCGATCCGTTGGCCGGGTGGTGGGCGTGACCGGACTAATCGTCTGTTTACGCCACCAGGCCGAGACTCCTGGCCGATCGGCCGAGGGTCGGTTCGGCCCAAAGGCCGAGTTTGTCGATCATGTCAGGCTCGGGGGTGAGATGTCCGATCCTGTCCCGGGCCGTGCCGGTCCGCGTGCGCCGCCGGCTTTCTCCGGTACGCGAGGTACGTTCCCCGGGCGGGTCGACCCGCCCAGGTCGTCCACCAGTACGGGTCGGTTCTGTGGCGAGCGCCACGTGATCACCGTGCGTGATCAGGGTTTTCGCCTGCCTAGCCTCGGTTGATGCGTGACGACGGCACCCTCGACGACCCGTACGCCCCGAGCAGCCCCACTACCGATACGGAGGATGGCACCTCAACCGAACGGACAACCACCGCGAGCCGGCTCCGGGCGTACGCCCGGGACCTGACCGGTCGACGCCGGGCACAGCTGGCGCTGGCCACCGGTGTGGTGTGCTGCCTCGGTCTGACCGCCGTCGTCCAGGTTCGGAACGAGGACGCCGACGCGGCGACCCGGAGTGGTTCGCTCTCCAGCTCCGAGCTGGCGCAGCGCGCCGAGCAGCAGCGCGCCTCCCGTTCCCTCGACCGCACGGCCGCCCCGAGCACCTCCGCAGCCCCGTCCGCCGCGGCGAGCTCCGCCGACCCGGACACCAGCGCGCCGGCCCGCAAGGTCGCCCCGGCGCGCCCGACCGACCCGGCGCCCGTCGCCGGGCTGGACGAGGATCAGATGGAGAACGCCGAGGCGATCGTCCGCGCCGGCCGCAAGATGGGGGTGCCGCGCCGAGGTCTGGTGATCGCGGTGGCCACCGCCATGCAGGAGAGCAACCTCTACAACGTGGCCAGCGGCGTGCTGCCCGAGTCGCAGGACTACCCGCACCAGGGCGTCGGCTGGGACCACGACTCGGTCGGGTTGTTCCAGCAGCGTTCCAGCAGCGGCTGGGGCCCGGTGGGGCGGCTGATGGACCCCGAGTTCGCCACCCGGCAGTTCCTCAGCGCGCTGGAGCAGGTGCCCGGCTGGCAGCGGATGCGGCTCACCGACGCCGCTCAGGCGGTGCAGGTCTCCGCGTACCCCGAGCACTACCAGCAGCACGAGTGGCGGGCCACCCGGGTCGTTGACGCCATCGTGCCGGCGGGGCGGTAACCTACCGCCCACTGTGGACGGTCAGGGTTGAGGCTGTCGCATCCCGGGTACATGTGTTGCGGGTTCGGGGTACACATGAGTACGGGATCACCGACAGGAGGACGCCATGTCACTGATGCAGCGGATCACCACGTTCCTGAGATCGCCGAAGGGGCAGCAGTTGGTCGAGCGAGGTCGTCGAGAGATGGCCAAGCCGGGCAACCAGCAGAAGCTGAAGGGGTTGGCGGCCCGGCTGTCCAACCGCCGCCGCTGACCGCTCCATCGGCCGCCCTGTCCACCGTTCCCACCCCTGGGGAGACCTGGTGACCGACACCCCGCCTGCTGGCGGCCAGCCCGCCGCCCCTACTCCGCAGCCGTCCGCCGACCTGCCGGCCGGGCCGGTGGACGCCCCCGAGGGTCCGCCGGCCCGGCTCTGGGACCGGATGCGGGACGACCCGCAGTACGCGCCGGAGCACCTCGCTCTGGAGGCGGTGCGCCGCCTCGGACCGGAGGCCGTGCAGTGGGCCGGCCGGGCCCGCGCCGAGCAGCCCGGGGTCTCCGCCGACGTCCTGGCCGACCAGGCGGCCCGCAAGTTCGTCAACCTGGCCCGGCTCTCCGGCGCGGTCTCCGGCGCTGCCGGGCTGCCCGGCGCCGTGATCGACGTGGGCGTGCTGGCCTGGACTCAGGCGCGGATGGTGCTGCACATCGCCGCCGCGTACGACGTCGACCCCCTGCACAGTGACCGGGCCACCGACCTGCTGGTCCTCCAGCGGGTGCACAAGGTCGCCGAGAGCGCCCGGCTGGCGCTCGGGGTGGCTGCCGGCCGGGAACGCGCCGACGCGCTCTTCGGCCTGGGCGGCCAGCGCCCGCTCGGTCGGGTCATGCTGCAACTCGGCGTCCGGCTGGCCCAGATGGCCGGCGTCCGGGCCGCGAAGCGGATGGTCGCCAAGATCGTCCCCGGTGCGGCCATCGTGCTCGGCACCTGGGCCAACTCGTCGGCGACAAAGGACCTCGCCCAGCGGTCCCGGGCCCTCTACCGCTCCCGCGGCACCGCCGTCCCGGAGCCACGCCAGCCCTGACGGCCCGCCCGGGTCGTCAGTTGGCCAGGCCTGGTAGTCAGTTGGCCAGGCCGGAGGAGCGCCAGGTCACCTCGGCGATGCGGCCCTGGCCGGTGGCGTTGGGGTGGAACCAGTCCAGCGGGTTGAGCAGGTCCAGGGTGAACCGGACCTTGTGCAACGCGCCGCCGTCGTGCCGGCACCGTGATCCGTACGCCCGGCAGGCCGCCTTCAACTCGGCGTTGTACGCGTCGATCCGGTCCCGGACGGCGGCCCGGCGCGCCCGGTCGGCGGGCGCGGTCGAGGTCGCCTCGGCCAGCAGGGCCGGGCAGATGCCCCGTCGCCACGCGCGGGTCGCCCGGGCGTCGTCGTGCCCGACCTCCCAGAGCCGGTACAGGTCGGGGATGCTCACCACCAGCACCCGGGCCTTCGGCCGGCCGGTCCGCAGGACCCGCAGCCCCCGGTCGACGTCGGCCCGGAACCGCGCCACCGGCGTCATCGCGTCCACCCCGCCCCGGCAGACGTCGTTGGCGCCGATCAGCACGGTGACGTAGTCGGCGCGGTCGCGTACCGCCGCTTGGGCCTGACCCTCCAGGGCGTCCGCGCGGGCGCCGGGACGGGCATGGTTGTACGTCCGGTCGCGGATCGCCGCGTTCTGTTCGAGCAGCCGCCGGTAGTGGCTCTGCACCCGTAGCCCGTCCCCGGTCGACCAGGAGTTGCGCTCGCAGGAGGTGAGCACCAGGCAGGAGGCGAAGCCGGTGCTGATCGAGTCGCCGAGGGCGGCGATGCCGCCGGGCCCGCTCGACGGCGGGGCGCTCGTGGTGGGGCGGGGTGTCGCGGAGTTGCCGCCCTCACAGGCCAGCGCGACCAGCGCCGCGAGACAGGCCAGGGCGGCGACCCAGCGTCGAGGCATGACGTCTCCCGTTCCCGCAGCACAGAGCGACAGCGCGGTAACTCTATGCGCAGGACGGGGTTTGTCGGGAAGTTGCTGTCGGGTATGCGGCAGAGCGCCGACGCGGGGGCCGTCGGGGTGCTATGCGTCCCGCCACGGTGCCCGCTGGCCGTGCAACCACCAGTGCAACGCCCGGGTGATCCGGGGCAGCACCAGATAGGTCATCAGCGGGGTCAGGCAGAGCGTCATCAGCAGCACCCGGGCCGCGAGCGGCACCGCGTCGAGGAAGCGGCTCGTCAGCAGCGTGGCGGTCAGACTCAGCGGGAAGAACGCCAGCCAGATGGTCACCGCCTGCTTCCACCGGGGCGGGGACGCGGGTGGAACCGGCTCCACCGGGTCCACCGAGTGCTCCAGGGGCCTGTCGAACCAGCCCTCGATCCCGGTACGCCGCTCGACCCGGGTGTGCTCGACGATGCCCTGCGCCGAGCTGAGCCACCAGTGTCGCTGCGGCGACTCCTCCCACCGGCGCAGCGTCTCGGCGTCGGCGAAGCGGTAGAGCATGTGCCACTCCGGCGAACCGGGGCCGCTCTGCACCCAGCCCGCGCCGAGGAACCCGGGGAACGCCTCGGCCAACGCGGTGCCGGCCCGCATCCAGGCCACCATCTCGCTGGCCCGGCCGGGGTCGACGCGGCGGGCGATGGAGACGGTCACCGGCACGGCGAGGGTCATTGACATGCGCCCATCCTGCGGTCGGGTGGGGCTGCGGCGCGAACGGATGTAATCGAGCACACCGGCGTTCCGCGGTGTCGTCCGCCGGGCGGAACGGATTCGGCCGGTTCCTGTCGGGGGCCGGTGGTCTACTCGGGCCATGGACGACAGTGAGATCCTCGTGCTCGGCGCGACGGGCACGACCGGGCGGCGGGTGGCCGACCGCCTCCGGGCGCTCGGCGTCGGGGTCCGCGCCGCCTCCCGCGGTGGCCCGGTGCGCTTCGACTGGTCGGTCGAGTCGACCTGGGCGCCCGCATTGGCCGGCGTCTCCCGGGTCTACCTGATGGCACCGGACGGCCAGCCGGTCGAGCCGGCCCTCGTCCGACTGGCGGCGGAGCAGGGGGTCCGCCACGTCGTGCTGCTGTCCAGTCGAGCGATCGAGGCGATGGGGGACGAGCGTCTGCTGGCCGCCGAACGCACGGTCCGGGAGGGCGGCACCGACTGGACGATCCTGCGGGCCGACTGGTTCGACCAGAACTTCGACGAGGGCGTGTTCCGGGAGGCGGTGCTGGCCGGCGCGGTCGCCGTGCCGGTCGGGGACACCCGTCAGGCGTTCGTCGACGCGGATGACATCGCCGCCGTCGCGGTGGCGGCCCTCACCGAGCCCGGGCACACCGGCCAGGTGTACGAGGTCACCGGGCCCCGGGCGATCACCTTTGCCGAGGCCGCCGAGATCATCAGTCGGGCGGCGGGTCGACCGGTGCGCCACCTCGGCACGGCTGACGACTACCGCGCCGCGCTGGGTCCGCTGGGCGTGCCGGCCGAGGAGATCGAGCAGCAGATCGGGGCCTTCGCGGCGCTACGTGACCTCGGCCACGCGGTGCCCACCGACACCGTCCGCCGGTTGGTCGGGCGTGACCCGCGCGATTTCCCGGCCTACGCGGCTGAGGCGGCGGCGCGCGGCGCGTGGCGCGACTGACCGAGGTGTCCGGGTCCGGTTAACGGTCGCGATCGGGGGTAGGTCCGTGGGCATGACGAGATCGCAGCCCCGGCGCGCCCGTGGCACGGTCGGCCACGCCAACAGTGCGCTGAATCTCCGACTCACCCTGGCCAGCTTCGGGCTGGTGATCATGGTGCTCTTCGCGGTGCTGGCGTTCTGGGCCGGCATCGCCTGGCTCGGCGTAGTCTGCGCGATCCTCGCCGTGGTCGCCGTGGTCGACCTGGTCGTGATCCAGCGGCGCCGCGCCGCCCGCCGCCGCGAGGAGCCGGGCGTACGACACTCGTTGTTCGAGTGACAGGAGGACGAGATGCCCCATATCGCCACCACCAACCCCGCCACCGGACAGGTGCTCAAGACCTATGAGGCGATGTCCACCGAGCAACTCGACGACGCTATCGAGCGCACCGACCTCGCGTTCCAGCAGCTGCGGGAGACGACCGTCGACCAGCGCGCCCAGTGGATGAACGCCGCGGCCGACCTGCTGGACGCCGAGCGCGACGAGATCGCCCGGATCATGACCACCGAGATGGGCAAGACGTACGTCGCGGCGCAGGCCGAGGTGACCAAGTGCGCCACGGCCGCCCGCTTCTACGCCGACAAGGCCCCGGCGTTCCTCGCCGACGAGCCCGCTGACGCCGACGCCGTGAAGGCGACCCGGGCGTTCATCCGCTACCAGCCGATCGGCGTGGTGCTCGCGGTGATGCCGTGGAACTTCCCGCTCTGGCAGGTGATGCGCTTCGCCGCCCCGGCGCTGATGGCCGGCAACACCGGCCTGCTCAAGCACGCCTCGAACGTGCCGCAGACCGCGCTGCTGCTGGAGGACGTGTTCCGGCGCGCCGGCTTCCCCGAGGGGGCCTTCACCACAGTGCTGGTCGACTCGGAGGCCGTCGACCACATCCTCAGCGACCCCCGGGTCCGCGCCGCGACGCTCACCGGCAGCGAGCCCGCCGGTCGGTCCATCGCGCAGATCGCCGGGCGGGAGCTGAAGAAGACAGTCCTCGAACTCGGCGGCAGCGACCCCTTCGTGGTGATGCCCTCGGCGGACGTGGACCGGGCCGCCGAGGTGGCCACCACCGCCCGCTGCCAGAACAACGGTCAGTCCTGCATCGCCGCGAAGCGGTTCATCGTGCACACCGACGTGTTCGACGCCTTCGCCGAGAGGTTCGCCGCCAACATGGGCGCGCTGCGCGTCGGCGACCCGATGGACCCGAAAACCGACGTCGGGCCGCTGGCCAGCGAGCGTGGCCGCGACGAGGTGCACGCCCAGGTTCGCGACGCGGTGGACAACGGCGCGACAGTGCTCTGCGGGGGCGAACCGCCGGGCGGCGACGGGTGGTTCTACCCGCCGACCGTGGTCACCGACCTCACCCCGCAAATGCGGATGTGGTCCGAGGAGGTCTTCGGCCCGGTCGCCGGCCTTTTCCGGGTCTCGTCGTACGAGGAGGCCATCGAGGTCGCCAACGGCACCAGCTTCGGGCTCGGCTCGAACGCCTGGACCCGGGACCGAGCCGAGCAGGAGCGCTTCGCCACCGACCTGGACGCCGGCAACGTCTTCATCAACGGGATGACCACCTCGTACCCCGAGTTGCCGTTCGGCGGTGTGAAGAACTCCGGTTACGGGCGGGAGTTGTCGGCGCTGGGCATGCGGGAGTTCTGCAACACCAAGACGGTCTGGGTGGGCGAGGGCGCCGCTTCGGCCGGCGCCGGCGCGCACGCCGAGTAGTTCGGGGCGCGGCACGCGTCAGCCGGCGCCGTCGTGGGTAGGAAGTGTGCCCATGACGTCGTTCGGGTTCCACGCCTCGCATGAGCAGATCGGTCCGCGCGCCCTGTTGGAGGCGGTGATCCAGGCCGAACGGGCCGGCTTCGACGCCGCCATGTGCTCCGACCACTTCTCCCCGTGGAGTGCCCGGCAGGGCGAGTCCGGCTTCGCCTGGTCCTGGCTGGGCTCGGCGTTGCAGGCCACCGGCATGCCGTTCGGCGTGGTCAACGCGCCCGGTCAGCGGTACCACCCGGCGATCATCGCGCAGGCGATCGGCACCCTCGGCGCGATGTACCCGGGCCGGTTCTGGGCGGCCCTGGGCACCGGCGAGGCCAGCAACGAGCACATCACCGGCGACCCGTGGCCGCGCAAGGACGTACGCGCCGCCCGGCTGCGCGAGTGCGTGGACGTGATCCGGGCCCTGCTGGCCGGCGAGGAGGTCAGCCACGACGGGCTGGTCCGGGTGGATCGGGCCCGGCTCTGGACCCGCCCCGAGCAGCCGCCCGCGCTTGTCGGCGCCGCCGTCAGCGTGGCCACCGCCCGCTGGTGTGCCGAGTGGGCGGACGGGCTGATCACCGTGAACGCCCCGGTTGCCCACCTGCGCGAAATGATCGACGCGTACCGGGGCGCGGGCGGGCGCGGGCCGCTGCACCTCCAGGTGCACGTCTCCTGGGCGCCCGAGCAGGCCCAGGCCGAGGCCATCGCCCACGACCAGTGGCGCAGCAACGTCTTCGCCCCGCCGGTCTGCTGGGACCTGGAGACCGTCGAACACTTCGACGTGGTCTCCGCCGACGTGCCGGCCCAGCGGGTCGCCGAGGTGGTGAACGTGTCGGCGGACCTGGGCCGACACGTCGGCTGGTTGGAGGAGTACGTGCAGCTCGGCTTCGACCAGATCGCCCTGCACCACGTCGGGCAGGAGCAGCGCGGCTTCATCGACGCGTTCGGCGCGGAGGTGCTGCCGAAACTGCGCCCGGGCGGCTGATCGGGGCCGCAGGACGCGTACCCCTAGGCTCGTACCCCATGGAAAGCCTGTTTCCGGTCGTCGTCTTCCTGGCGATCGCCACCCTGGGCGCCGCGTTGGCCCGCCGGCTCGGCCTGCTCGCGCCGATCGTGCTGGTCGTCCTCGGCCTGGCGCTCTCGTTCGTGCCGGGCTTCCCGCAGGTGGAACTCGACCCGGAGCTGGTGCTTGTCGGCATCCTGCCGCCGCTGCTCTACGTGGCCGCGCTGGAGACCTCGGTGCCGGCGTTCAAGAACAACATCCGGCCGATCCTGCTGCTCGCGGTCGGCCTGGTGTTGTTCACCGCGTTCCTGGTCGGGCTGGTGCTGCACCTGCTGCTGCCGCAGCTGCCGTTCGCGATCTGCCTGGCTCTCGGCGCGGTGGTCGCCCCACCGGACGCCGTGGCCGCCACCGCCGTCGCCCGCCGGGTCGGGCTGCCCCGCCGGGTCGTCACCATCCTGGAGGGCGAGAGCCTGGTCAACGACGCGACCGCCCTGGTGCTGCTGCGGGTCGCGACGATGGCCACCATCGGCTCGGCCGTCGGTGCCGACAAGATCGCCATCGAGGTGCTGCGGTCCACCGGCGGCGGCATCCTGATCGGGGCGCTCGGGGCGCTGGTGTTCGGCTTCCTGCATCGGCGGATCAACGACCCGCTGCTGGACAACGCGCTGTCGCTGATCATCCCGTTCGCGGTGGTGTTCAGCGCCGAACACCTGCACGCCTCCGGGGTCGTCGCGGTGGTCGTCACCGGTCTGGTGCTCGGGCACAAGCTGCCCCAACTGCTGTCGGCGGCGTCCCGGTTGCAGGTCGGCGCGTTCTGGCGGCTGGTCCGCTTCCTGCTGGAGGGCCTGGTCTTCCTGCTGGTCGGGCTCCAACTGCGGGAGGTGCTGCGCGATCTCGACGAGCCGATCGGCTCACTGATCCTGATCACCTTCGCGGTGCTCGCCACCGTCTTCCTGACCCGGTTCGTCTGGCTCTTCCCGGCCACCTACCTGGCCCGGTTGGTCCCCCGGGTCCGCCGCCGTGACGCCCGGCCGTCACCGAAGTTCCCGATCATCATCGGCTGGGCCGGCATGCGGGGCGTGGTGACCCTGGCCGCCGCGCTGGCCCTGCCGCTGACCCTGGCCGGCGACGAGCCGTACCCCAGGGCGTTGTTCATCTGGCTGGCCTTCGCCGTGATCGTTTTCACGCTGGTCGGCCAGGGCGCCACCCTGCCGCTGGTCGCCCGCCGCCTGAAGCTGCCGCAGGACGACCCGGTACAGGACGCGCTCTCCGCAGCCGCAGTACAGCAACAGGCCAGCAAGGCCGCCCAGGACCGCCTCGACGAGTTGGCCGACAGCGCACCGGACCCGGTGGTGGACCGGCTGCGCCGAGCGGTGGAGGACCGCACCAACATGGCGTGGGAACGACTCGGCGGCGACGAGCGGGAGACCCCGTCGCAGGCGTACGGTCGGCTGCGGCAGGAGATGATCGACGCCGAGCGGGATGTGTTCCGGGCTGCCCGAGACTCCGGTCGGATTCCTGAGGAGGTGTTGGTGCGGGCCTATCGTGACCTGGACCTGGAAGAGTCGTTGCTGCGAGAGGTTGAGAAGTGAGCTGTCAGCACCTGACCGAGGCCGGTGCCGCCGAGCCCCGCACCCCCGACGAGTGCGCGGACTGCGTCGCCATCGGCGACACCTACTGGGTGCACCTGCGCACCTGCCTGAGCTGCGGGCAGGTCGGCTGCTGTGACTCGTCGCCAAACCAGCACGCGAGCAAGCACTTCGCCTCCACCGGCCACCCGGTGATCCGCTCGGCGCAGCCGGGCGAGGCCTGGCGCTGGTGCTTCGTCGACGAGGAGATCGGCTGACGGTCAGCCCGGGTGCGGTGACCGGTCGGCGCGGTCGGCCAGGGCGCGTCGGGTGAGCGGTGGCACGGCGAGGCCGGTGAGCGCGAGCAACCCCGCCAGCGCCAGCCAACCGACCGGGCCGCCGTCGATGATCAACCAGGTCAGCAGGGCCGGGCCCGCCGCGCGGACCAGCCCGGCGAGCAGACCGTCGACCCCCTGGTAGGCACCGAGGGCGTCCGGGGCGGCGAGGTCGTAGGCCAACGCCGCCCCGGCCCCTGCGTGCCACAGGTCGCCCAAGGTGTAGATCACCGTCGCGCCCAGCAGCAGACCGACCGCCACCGTGGTGGGCGCGACGGCGGTCACGGCCCAGAGCAGCATCCCGGCCGCGAGCACCAACCCCGCCCGGCGCATCGTCGTCGCCGCCGACACCGCGTGCCGGGCGCTCCCGCTGAGCCGTACGGCGAACAGCACGGTGAGCAGCGTGTTGACCAACAGGAGAGCGGAGACCGTCACCAGCGGCGCGTCGGTGTGCGCCACCACCCACAGCGGCAGCACCAGCGTCAACGCCACGTGGTGCACGGAGAGCACCGCCGAGGCTCCGACGACCGCGAGGAACGGCCCGTCGCGCAGCGCCCGACCGGCTCTCTGCCCCAGGGGTCGCCGGGCCGGCGGGTACGCCGGGAGTCGCATGATCAGCGCCGCCGAGACCAGATAGGTGGTGACGTTGCCGAGCACCAGCAGCCGGTACGCCCACCCGGTGTCCACCACGAGCGCGAACGCGGCCAGCCCCGCACCGAGCGCCACGCCCAGGTTGGCCACCGCGCGCAGGGTGGCAAAGGCGTGCACCCTGCCCTGCGGGCCGCCCACCGCGGCGACCAGCGCGGCGCGGACGGCAAGGTTGCCGGAGATCAGCAGAGCGTCCAGTGTGGCCACCAGCAGAAAGACCGGAAGAGAGCCGACCAGCAGGTACGCGGCGGCGACGGCGGCCTGCGCCAGTTGCAGGACGGCGCGGAGGCTCCGCGGGTCACGTCGGTCGGCGAGCCCGCCGAGCGGCACGCTGGCAGTGAGCCCGACCAGGCCGGCGAGAGTGAGCCCGAGCCCCACCTCCGTCGGGGTCAGCCCCACGGCGCGGGTGAGGAAGAGCGCCGCACCCGTTACCCACAGCCCCGTGCCAATCGTGTTGGCGAGGGTGGCCAGCGACAGGGTACGTAGCCGACCGGGCGGCGGCAGCGGCGACAGGGACCGCCAGCGGTCGCGAACCTCCGCCGTGGTGCCCATTCACCGACCCTAGAGCCGCCGCCTGCTCATCGAAGCCCCGCGTAGTGCGCCGCCCGTCACATTCCGTGTCCAGGCCGATGTCGGGTGGGCCCAGCGCAAAGCTCCACTCGCCTTGCCGTGCCCACAGCCCTCACCTGGCTTCCGTAGCCACGGCGGCCTGTCACCGCCTGATCGGCAGGACACGGTCTGCGGCAATGGGTGCCCACTGTGGTCGTCGCCCGGCCCGGCTCAGCGGCTGATGGAGTCGACGAGGCGTTCGGTGGCGAGGCAGGAGACGAGGCAGCGTTCCTTGGCGTCGCCGCTCAGTCGGGCGGTCCAGTCGGTGAGGCCGCCGTCGCCAATCTCCAGGGTGCCGCCCAGAGCGGTGATGCGTAGTGCACACCCGGTGTAGTAGCCGCGACCGCGAGACCGCTCCGGTTCGTCCACGAGCGGCACGACATGGCCGGCGAGTGCCGGTCGGACGGTGTCCGCCAGCCGCTCCCGAACGACCCGGTCGTCGAACGTGGTGACGTGCAGCCGGGGCTCGGCGGTAGGTGCCAGCTCGGCGAGCACGGTCCGCCAGTAGGTGAGGTGCCGGACCAGCAGTCGGGCCTGGGTCTGGCCCGAGCCAGTGTCCCGGGTGCTGGACACCAGGGCGAAGAGCCGAAAGTGCGCCGACGCGTCGCTGCCGAAGTCCTGCGCCCGCAGCACCCGATGGGCGGCGGCCAGATGCACCTCGCGCTGTCGGCGGCGACGCACGGCCGCCTCGACGGCGAGGGCGTTGGTGGGATCGCTCAGCACCTCGCTGGCGCGCATCGTGGTGACGATCCTGTTCTGGCTGATCGGCGCGACCGTCGAGCAGGTGCCGACCGGTACGACCGGCGACAGCTCCACGCCGGCCACGTCGGCGGGCAGCAGTTGCCACATCCGGGCCTCCACCTGGGCCAGTACGCGGGGGTCGGCACCGGCTGGGCGGACGAAGCGGTCCTCGTGCCAGCGGCGTACCACGTCGGTTGGGCGTACGGTAGCCGCCCGGTCGCGGGCCACGCTCAACAGCAGACTGCGCAGGTCTGCGCCGGACAGCCCGGCCAGCGCGGTCCGCGTCCCCGCCGCCATCGCCGCCCACACCCGACGCTCCGCGCCGGCCAGTTCGCCGCCATCCATGGCGCCACCATGGCTCACTGGGAGCGTCCGATCCATCGGTTTTGCCGCGCGTCCGGCCGCTCGTACCCCCGTCTACGCTTCACCGACGGTGCGAGCGTCGACGGGGGACGGGGGACGGACATGATTGACACGGTCATCTTTGATGTCGGTGGGACGATTCTCGACGAGTCCCACGAGTTCGCCGCCTGGGCCGACTGGCTCGGCGTACCCCGGCACACGTTTTCGGCGGTCTTCGGTGCGGTGATCGCCCGGGGTCTGGACTATCAGGAGACGTTCCGGGTCTTCCGGCCCGACTTCGATCTCACCACCGAGCTGGAGCGTCGGACGGCTGCCGGCCAGCCGGAGTCGTTCGCCGAGGAGGATCTCTACCCGGACGCGCGAGGGTGCCTTCAGTCCCTGAAGGACCAGGGCCTGTTCGTGGGCCTGGCCGGCAACCAGCCAGCTCACGCGGAGGCGACCCTGCGCGGTCTTGACCTCCCGGTGGACGTGATCGGCACGTCGCACGGGTGGGGCGTGGCGAAGCCGTCACCGGTGTTCTTCGAGCGGGTCGTCGCCGCGGGCGGTGGTGTGGCGTCGTCGATCCTGTACGTCGGCGATCGGCCGGACAACGACGTGCGCCCGGCCCTGGAGGCGGGCATGAAGACGTGCCTGATCCGACGTGGCCCGTGGGGGCACATCCTCGACCCCTCCACCGTGGCCGAGCGGTGCCTGTTCCGGATCGACTCACTGGACGAACTCCCCGGCCTGGTCGCGAAGCACAACGCGGCCGGCGGTTGACCCGCCGACCGCGTGATCGTGCGCTCCTGGTGGCCACCCGGTAAGGGCGGCCACCAGGACCGGGGTCAGGTCAGCGAGCAGGCCGCTCCGTTGACGGTGACCAGGCCGGGGCTCGGGTTGGCGCCCCCGCCGGTTGTCGCGTTGAAGCCGAACGTCACAGTGCCGCCGGGCGCGATCTTGGCGTTGTACGACTCGTTGCGCGCGGTCACCGTCGCGCCGGACTGGGTGACCTTCGCCAGCCACGCCTCGCGTACCCGCTGGTCACCGGTGAACGCGAAGCGCACGCTCCAGCCGTTGACGGCCGTGGCGCCCGTGTTCTGGATGGTCAGCTGCCCGGTGAACCCGGTGCCGCCCTGCCAGGCGCCGTAGTTGGCGTAGCGCGCCGTGCAGGTGCTGGCCGGTACCGCGCCGGCCTCACCCTGGTCGGCGAGGAACGAGGAGATCCAGGCCAGCGCCGAGTTCCAGTTGATCGCCACCTCGTTTGTCGAGTACGAGTTGATGTCGTCGACGTAGCAGAACATCGGCTCGCAGCCGGCGAGCAGTTGCGCCACGAACGGGTCCTGGAGGGCCGCGTTCGGGCCTCCGGCGAGGGAGCCGGCGGGCGGCCGGGGCAGGTTCGGGTCGAGCTGGTGGCCGAAGATCCGACTGTGCTGGTTCTGCGCGGCGTGCTCTCCCCACCCGGTGACGTAGGAGATGTTCAGGGCGTTGCGACCGAAGATGTAATCCATGGCCTGCACGGCGCCGTCGCGGTAGGCGGGGTTGCGGGTCAGGTCGAACGCGGTGGCCAGCACCACGGCGTTGTTGATGACGTTGCTGTTGCCACCCCAGAAGTAGCTGTTGGCGTCACCGGGCATCGGCAGCCCGTACGCCTGTCGGCGCAGCTCGGCGAGGTACGTGTCGGCGGCGGCGGTGACCGAGGCGCGGACCCGAGCCAGATCGGCGGCGGGCAGCCCGTTCGGCACGGTGGCCAGGTCGAGGCGGCCCAGCGCCGCCACGCTCTGCCAGCCGAAGCCCCGTGCGTCGAACACGTTCCCGGTGTGGTGCGGTGAGGCGGTCAGGTCGGTCAGGTAGTTCTGCGCCCCGGTGGTCAGGTACAGCTCGGCAGCCGCCCAGTAGAACTCGTCGGTGACGTTGCTGTCGTCGTACGCGCCGCCGCCGGTGCCGTCGGTCGGGCTGGCGTACACCGCCGGGTGGGCCTTGGCCGCGGCGTAGGCCGTCTTCGCGGCAGTGCCGCAGCGCGTCGCGAACGCCGCGTCGTAGGGGGCGAAGAGCCGCGCGCACTGGGCGGCGGTGGCGGCGAGGTTGAGGGTGGCCGCGGTCGACGGTGGGTGCAGCTCGCGCGGCTGCGGGTCGTCCTGCGGGGCGAGGGGCAGCCCGGTCCAGTTCTGATCGTGGATCTTGTGGTGGACCATGCCGGCGAGCGGCTTGCCGGCGGGCACCTGCATGCGCAGCAGGAACTCCAGCTCCCAGCGGGCCTCGTCGAGGATGTCCGGCACCCCGTTGTCGCGCTCGGGCACCCGCAGCGTGCCGTCGGCGAGCTCGGCGCCACCGCCGGCGGTGGCCGCCGTCTTGGTCCGCTCGAAGGTGTTCAACAGCTGGTAGGTGGCGATACCGCCGTTGACCACGTACTTGCCGTGGTCGCCGGCGTCGTACCAGCCGCCACGCACGTCGAGGGAGTAGTCGCAGACACCCGGTTGGCAGGGCACGTTGGTGTCGCCCTGGTTGGGTGCGACGCCGAGGTGGCCGGCGGGTCGGGCGTACTCGTCGCCGATCAGGTCGCCGTCGATGGCGATGCCGCTGCGCTGGGCGTAGAAGAACTGCAACGAGTCGGAGCGCAGCTGGTCGTAGAGAGCGCCGGAGATGTCGAATGGGTGGCTGGTCTCGCCGTCCACGGTGAGCGTGAGCCCGGTGCCGGCGGTGCGGTAGCTGGAGAAGTCGACAGTCTGCACGTTCTGCCCGGAGGCGGCGTCGACACCGCGAGCGGTGGTGGTGCCACTGGCCACGACCGCGCCGGCGGCGCTGCGCAGCTGCCAGGGCAGCGGTTCGGTGGCCTCGGTGACGACAGTGGCGTTCTTCGGGCCACCGGGAAGGTAGCCGACCTGGTTGACGCGCACCCGCGGCCCGGTGTCCGGCTCGTAGGGCACGGGTGGCTCCCCGCCGCGCAGCGAGACGTCGTCCAGGCAGATGGTCTGCGCCTGGGCGGAACCGCCGACCTGGAAGATCAGTTGGGCGTTGGGGTTGTCGTCCGGGACGGTGAAGGTCTGCTCGACCCGCTGGGCGGTGCCGGTCGCGGTGGCGTCCACGGCCGCGTACGTCGTGTACGGGGCGCTGCCGAGCTGCAACACGGCCTTGACCGCGGCGCCGGGAGTGGCGGACACGGAGAAGCCGAGGGTGTATTCGGCGCCGGCGATCAGCGGCACGCCGTCCTGGCCGATGCCGGCGTCCCACGGGTTGGCCAGCCCGCCCGCGACCGTGGTGCAGAGCCGGCCGTCGGTGACCGCCAGCGCGCCGGTGCCGAAGGAGAACCAGGGGCTCACCCCGGCGCTGAAGTCGCCGTTGTCGATCTGCTCGGGGGCGTCCGGTGGTGGGTCGGCGTGGGCCGCGCCGGCGCCCGCGCCGGTGAGGGCCAGAGTGGTCGCCGCAGCCAACAGGAGGCGGCGTCGGGATGGCGTCACGGGGAGTCCTTCCGGGACGGAAAGTGGGACGGTGGTGGTGGCACGGTGGTGCGCGGAAACCTGGGAGCGCTCCCAGGTATCGGCTCGATGTTTCCAGTGCCGGTACGCCATGTCAATTGATCTGGTTGGATGGGTTCTGGCATTCGACAAGGGCGGTCAGCCCGACGGCGTCTCCCGTCGCGCCGCCGCCCGAACGTGAGATTGGCCGCGCCACGCGCCGTCGTCCTGATCTCCTAGAGACAACTGCGCCCTTCGCCTGGCAGGCTGCCTCCCATGACCCTGAAGCTGCGTTCCGTGGGAACGAGCGACCGTGGGCTGATCCGCAGCGGAAACCAGGACGCCCTGCACGCCGGCACCTGGCTCGTCGCCGTCGCCGACGGCATGGGCGGGATGGCCGCCGGCGACCTGGCCAGCGCCCTCACCATCGACGCGGTCGCCCCGCTGGACGTGGAGACACCCGAGGACGCCCTGGTCGCCGCGCTCGAGGGTGGCATCGCGCTGGCCACCGCCCGGATCCGACAGGCGGTCGCCGAGGATCCCGAGCGCCAGGGCATGGGCACCACGCTGACCGCCCTGCTCTTCGCCCGTACCGGCAGCTGCCTGGCGCTCGCGCACGTGGGCGACTCCCGGGCCTACCTGTTCCGCGAGGGCGTGCTCAAGCAGGTCACCCGGGACGACACGTTCGTCCAGATGTTGGTGGATCAGGGCGTGATCACCCCGGACCAGGCCAGCAGCCACCCGCGCCGTGCCGTGGTCACCCAGGCGTTGCAGGGCGAGGAGGTTTCCCCGTCGTACGCGACCATGGTGCCCCGGGCCGGCGACCGGTGGCTGCTGTGCAGCGACGGCCTCTCCAACGTGGTCCGCCCGGACACCCTCACCGAGGTGCTCAGCGGCTATCCGGACCGGGGCGCCTGCGCCGCCAAGCTGATCGACCTGGCCCTGCACGCCGGCGCGCCGGACAACGTCACCGTCGTGGTGGCCGACGTCGTCGAGGAGTAGACCGGCCCGCGGCCGACGTGGTCGGGGAGTAGACCGGCCCGCGGCCGACGTGGTCGGGGAGTAGACCGGCCCTCAGCGCCGACGTGGCGTGGCGTGCCGGGTGGGTTTCGCCGTTCCCGGATCCTCCGGCCACGGGTGCCGGGGATAGCGCCCGCGCAGCTCGGAGCGGACCTGCGGATAGCCGGTACGCCAGAACGACGCCAGGTCGGCGGTGACCGCCACCGGCCGACCGGCGGGGGAGAGCAGGTGCAGCAGCACCGGCACCCGACCGTCGGCGATGCGGGGAGCCGCCGGCCAACCGAACGTCTCCTGGAGCTTCACGGCGAGCACCGGCGCGGCCGGGTCGCTGTAGTCCAGCCGGATCCGGGAACCACTCGGCACCTCGATCCGCTCCGGGGCCAGCTCGTCGAGGCGGGCGGCCTGCGCCCAGGGCAGCAGCCGACGCAGCGCCGACGACACGTCCACCCGCGCCAGGTCGGCCCGGCGTCGGGCGGCGGCCAGCTCCGGGCCCAGCCAGCTCGGTGCGGCGTCGAGCAACGAGTCGTCGTCGACCTCCGGCCACGGACCGCCCAGGTGGTGTCGGAGGAACGCGAGCCGCTCGCGCAGCGCCCGCGCCGCCGGCGTCCAGGGCAGCAGCCCCAGCCCGTCCTGACGTAGGCCGGTCTGCAACGCGGCGGCCACCTCCGCCCGGTCCGGCCGGTCCAGCCGCCGCTGGACCAGCTCGATCGCGCCCAGCCGGGTCACCTCCCGGGCCACCACGTCCCCGTCGGACCAGCCGACCTCGCGGCCGGTGCGCAGCAACGGACCGGCCGCCTCCCGGGCCGTCGCCTCGTCCACCGGGGAGGCCCGGCGGATGCGGGCCGACGGCGCGCCGGGGGTGCGGTCCGCGACCGCGACCGCCAGCCAGTCGGACCCGGTCAGCCCCGAGCCGGCCGCCAGCTCCGCGGCGGTCCCGCCGGTCATCAGGTACGCCGAACCGCCCGGCCGCCGCACCCGGGCCAACCGTTCCGGGTACGCCAGACCGACGAGCAGCCCGGCGGCGAGGTCGTCGCTCAGCCCACCCGAGCCGGCGCGGTCCTTCGGCGGGGCGCCGGTCGGCAGCGCGGCGCGCAGCCGGCGTACCTCGGTGCGCCAGCGGGCGGTCGCGCCCGCGTCGACGCCGGTGCGCAGCCGACGCCAACCGGCGACCAGATCGTCGCCGGGGCCGGCCGCGCTCTCCTCGGCGAGCAGGGCGACCACCTCGGCGGCCCGGTCGGCTCCGACCCGGCCGGCGCCGTCGAGCAGCGCCCGGGCCAGCCGTGGGTGCGCCCCGGCGGCGGCGATCGACCGTCCCCGTGCCGTGATCCGACCGTCGGCGTCGACCGCGCCGAGGGTCTCCAGCGTCTCCCGGGCCACCGTCATCGCGGCGGCCGGCGGCGCGTCGGGCAACGCGAGCCCGACGCCGTCCGGTCGGCCCCAGGCGGCCAGCTCCAGCGCGAAGCCGGTCAGGTCGGCGGTGGCGATCTCCGGCTCGGCGCGGGCGGGCAGCCGCTCGTGGGTCGCCGCCGACCAGCAGCGGTAGACGTATCCGGGGGCCTCCCGGCCGGCCCGGCCGGCCCGCTGGGTGGCGGCGGCGCGGGAGACCGGCACGGTGACCAGCGCGCCCAGCCCACGGGCCAGGTCGATCCGGGGCACCCGGGAGAGCCCGGCGTCCACCACGATCCGCACACCCGGAACGGTCAGACTGGTCTCGGCCAGCGCGGTGGCCAGCACCACCCGCCGTCGGTCCGCGCGACGCAGGGCGGCGTCCTGCTCGGCGCCCCGTTGACGGCCGTGCAGCGGCAGCAGCGCGACCGTGTCCCGCAGGTCGTTCAGGCGGCCGGTGACCGCCGCGATCTCGCCGGCCCCGGGCAGGAAGACGAGCACGTCGCCGTCGTGCTCACGCAGCGCCCGCCGGACGGTGGCGGCCACGTGGTCGAGCAGGGCCCGGTCCACCGGCCCGGCCCCGGGCGGGGCGATCGGGCGGGCCGGGGGCACCCAGACCCGCTGCACCGGATGCAACGCCGAGTCGGCCCGTACCACCGGGGCCGGGGTGGGCCCACCCAGCAGCGCGGCGAACCGGTCGGTGTCCGGGGTCGCCGACATCGCCAGCAGCCACAGGTCGGGCCGGAGGGTGGCGCGTGCCTCCACGGTGAAGGCCAGCGCGAGGTCGGCGTCGAGTTGGCGTTCGTGACACTCGTCGAGCAGCACGGCACTCGTGCCCGGCAGCTCCGGGTCGTGGTGCAGCCGGCGGACCAGCAGGCCGGTGGTGACCACCTCGATCCGGGTGGCCGGGCCGACCAGGCGCTCGCCGCGCACCGCGTAGCCGACCCGCTCACCGACCCGTTCGCCGAGCAGCTCGGCCATCCGCCGGGCGGCGGCACGAGCCGCCACCCGGCGGGGTTGGGCGATCACCACCCGACCGGTCACCCGGTCGGCCACGGCCAGCGGCGCGAGGGTGGTCTTGCCGGTGCCCGGCGGGGCCACCAGCACACCGGCGCCGGCCGCGTCGAGTGCCGCGACCAACGCCGGCAGCACCGGACGGACCGGCAGGTCAAGGGTTACGTCGGAGAGCACGGCCCAGTCTCGCACCGGGGCGGGTGCGTCAGGAGCGACGGACCTCGCCGACGCCGAGCACGAAGGCCCGCCAGGCCACCGCGCCGAAGGCGAGCACCGGGCCGGAGCGGTCCTTGCTGTCCCGGACGGCGACCTGACCGTCGACTGTCGCGACCTCCACGCAGTTGCCGTTGCCGCTGCTGCGCGTGCTGGTGCGCCAGTCCGCTCGGGTCAGGTCGTACGCCGTCATCCGCGGTACCTCTCGTCTGCGTCGGCGTGCCGCAGAAGCGGTCACGCAAAGTTACGAGAAGCCTGCTCAAGACGGGTCATCGACGCCGTCGGATCGAGCGCCATCCGGCACAGCTCCTCGTGCAGAAGGCTATACCCGAGCACATGATCGGCATCCTCCAGAGCCAGTCCCATCGTGAGGTTATCCAGGTAAACAACGGACGCGTCGGCGGCATCGGCGAAGTTGAGGATCACGTACGGGGTGCTCATGGCCGGATGGCCGCCGGCCGCGAATGGAAGTACCTGAATTGTCACGTTGGGTAGTTGCGCGATTCGGCTCATGTGGACCAGCTGTTCGGCCATCACCGCGGTGCCGCCGACCGGGCGCAGGAGCACCGCCTCGTTGAGGATCACCGACAGGTCGACCGGGTCGTCGCGGCGCAGCACCTCCTGCCGGCGCAGTCGGGCGGCGATCTTGCGCTCCAGGCCGTCCTCGCCGGCGGTGCGCCGGAAGATCTCCCGGGCGTACGCCTCGGTCTGAAGCAGCCCGGGCACCGACTCGGCCTCGTACGTGCGCAGCGCCGCCGCCTCGGCTTCCAGCCCGACGTAGAACTCGAACCACTCGGGGAGCACGTCGCTGTAGTTCTGCCACCAGCCGCGCTGCTGTGCCCCCCGGGCGATCTCGATCAGCGCTTCGGCATCCGAACCGGTCACCTCGTACAGCGCGAGGGCGGCCCGGACGTCGCGCGGTTTGATGCCGATCTGCGCGGTCTCGATCCGGGAGAGGTTGCTCTTCGACATGTCGAGTTGGCGGGCGGCCACATCGAGGGTCATGCCCGCCCGTTCCCGGAGTTGGCGGAGCTCCCGCGCGATGCGGCGTCGCCGCACGGTCGGGCTGGCGGCGGGTCGGATGGTGGGAGTGGCGGTCACCGTCCGAGTCTGCCACGACAAGATCCGCAGGTCGCGGATGCACGGAGTGCAACTTTCAAATCTGGGAGTTGCGTTGCAGTAGCTGTCGGTGCATCCTTTCCCGGTCGCGATCACTGTGGACACACCTGTGCGGGAGGACCGTTGCTCATCGCCGACGAGTTCTTCCTGATCGCACACAACGACAGTCGCGGCAAGGCCAAACTGCACCCGGCGGCGACCGGGCTCGGGCTGGCCGGCGGGCTCCTCGGCGAGCTGATCCTTTATGGACACATCACCGTCATGGGCGGGCAGATCACCGTCATCGACCGGCGCCCGCCAGCCGATGCCCTGGCGCACACCGTGCTGGACCAGTTGGTCGGCGAGTCCCAGCACCGGGAATTGCGCACCTGGCTGAGCTTCCTGGCGCAGAGCGCGACCGCCTCGGTGGGGGAGCGGCTGGCCCGTGCCGGGGTGCTGCGCCGCCAGGAGAGCCGCCGGCTGCTGCGTACCACGGTCAGCTACCTGCCGATCGACCTCAACGCGGTGGCCTGGCCGGCCACCCGGCTGCGGGCCCTGCTGGACCGGCCGGACCCGCCCGGCGTGCCGGACGCCCTGCTGCTCGGCCTGGTCGTGGCCGCGGGGCTCACCCGCGAGGTGCTGTGGAGCGCCGGCCCCCGCGCGCACCACCGGTTGAACGTCCTCATCCCCGCGCTGCCGGCCCCCCTCAAGGAACTCGTCGGGCACACCGAGGCCGCCGTCGGCGCGGCCGTGCTGCGCGGCATCCCCTGACCCCCCCGGTAACCCCCAACCCTCCCCTCGACAACCGGAGTAGTCGTATGCCCCCGACATCGACAGTCGACCGACCCAGCAACGTCTCCGAGGCCCTGGCCCGGGGCCGTCTCGGCATCCCCTCGGTGATCTTCTTCGTCCTCTCCGCCGCCGCGCCGCTGACCGTGGTGGCCGGCGTCGTCACCACCGGCTACGGCGTCATCGGGGTGACCGGAATCCCGCTGGCCTTCCTGCTGGTCGCCGCGGTGCTCGCGCTGTTCTCGGTGGGCTACGTGGCGATGTCGCGCCGGGTGGAGAACGCCGGCGCCTTCTACGCCTACATCTCCCGTGGCCTCGGCCGACCGGCCGGCGTGGGCGCCGCCTGGGTCGCGCTGATCGCGTACAACGCGCTGCAGGTCGGGCTGTACGGCACCATCGGTGTGGCGGCCGAGCCGGTGCTCGACCGGCTCTTCGGCGGGCACCCGCACTGGGCCGTCGTGGCGCTGGTGGCGTGGGCGTTGGTCGGCCTGCTCGGCCTGCTCCGGGTCGACCTCAACGGCATGGTCCTGGCCGCGCTGCTGGTCGCCGAGATCGTGGTGGTCCTCATCTTCGACCTGGGACAGCTCGGCAACCCGGCCGACGGCCAGGTCAGCTTCGCCTCGTTCGCGCCGGACAACCTCTTCGTGCCGGGTGTCGGCGCGGTGCTGGTGCTCGCCGTCCTCGGCTTCGTCGGCTTCGAGTCGGCGGTGGTCTTCAGTGAGGAGAGCAAGGACCCGAAGCGGACCGTGCCGTTGGCCACCTACCTCTCGGTGGCGATCATCGCCGGGCTGTACGCGCTGTCGTCCTGGACCATGACCGTCGCCGTCGGGCAGGACCGGATCGTCGCCGAGGCCGGCGAGCAGAGCGTCGGGCTGATCTTCAACCTGGCCGCCGCGCAGCTCGGCGACACCGCGGTCACCATCGGGCAGGTGCTCTTCCTGACCTCGGTGCTCGCCGCGATGATCTCGTTCCACAACACCACGGCCCGCTACACGTTCGCGCTCGGTCGGGAGCGGGTGCTGCCAGCGGTGTTCGGGCAGACCTCGGCCCGTACCGGGGCGCCGCGGGCCGCCTCGGTGGCGCAGAGCGCCCTCGGGCTGCTGGTCATCCTGCTGTACGCGGTCAACGGCTGGGACCCGGTGGTCCAGCTGTTCTTCTGGGTCGGCACCACCGGCGGCTTCGGCGTCCTGCTGCTGATCGCCACCACCTCGGTGGCGGTGATCGCCTACTTCGTCCGCTCCGCCGGCGGCGAGAACCTCTGGCGACGGGCCATCGCACCCGGCCTGGCCACCATCGCGCTCTTCGTGATCATCTGGTTGGCCGTGTCGAACTTCGCCAACCTGCTCGGCGTCGCGCCGGACTCGACGCTGCGCTGGGCGCTGCCCGCCGCGTACCCGGTGGCTGCCCTGCTGGGCATCGGCTGGGCCTTGCTGCTGCGCAGCAACCGCCCGGACACGTACGCCCGGATCGGCCTGGGCGCGGCGAGCGCCGCCGCCGCCGTCAAGCCGGACGCGCCAGCCGCCGTGGAGGTGACCCGATGAGCGTGGTCATCGAGCGGCTCGGGCCTGAGGAGACCGCCCTCGTGGCCGGTCGGATCGCCGAGGCGTTCACCGTCCTGGAGGTGACGTACTGGCTGGTCCCCGACCCGAGCAAGCGGGAGGCCGTGCTGGCCGGAGACTTCGAGATCCTGGTCGGACACGCGATGCGGCACGGCCTGGTCCACGCCACCGCGGACCGGGCCTCGGTGGCGGTCTGGTTTCCGTCGGTCGGCGAACCGGCGCCGCCGCCGGCGGACTACGACGCCCGACTGGCCGCCGCCTGCGGCGAGTGGACCGACCGGTTCCAGCACCTCGACGAGCTGTTCGCGGCGAACCACCCGCACCCGGATCACCACCACCTCGCGTTCCTGGCGACCCGACCCGACCGGCAGGGGCAGGGGTTGGGTAGCGCGCTGATGCGGCACCACCACGCCTGGCTGGACGCCAACGGGATGCCGGCGTACCTGGAGGCGAGCAGCCCGCGCAGCCGGGACCTGTACGCGAAGCACGGCTACCTGGCCGGCGAGCCGTTCCGGGTGCCCGACGGCACGCCGTTCTGGCCGATGTGGCGGGAGCCGGTCGGCCACTGACGGGACCTCACCGCTACGGTCAGCGTCCGCGTTGTCACGTTGACGTGACAACGCGGACACGGAGGAGGGCCGGGTCCACGGACCCGGCCCTCCGCTCGTGAACTGGTCAGTACGTGCCGTCGAGCTGACCGCGCAGCTTGGTCAGCGCCCGGGTCAGCAGCCGCGAGACGTGCATCTGCGAGACGCCGATCTGGTCGGCGATCTGCGACTGGGTCAGGTTGCCGTAGAAGCGCAGCGTGAGGATCTTCTGCTCGCGCTCGTCGAGGGTGGCCAGCGCCGGGCCGAGGGCGACCCGCAGCTCAGCCAGCTCGAACTCGCTGTCCTCGCCGCCGAGCATGTCGCCCAGCTCGGTGGCGCGCTCGCCGTCGCCGGTCGGGGTGGACAGCGACACCGCGTTGTACGCGCGGGCGCCCTCCAGGCCCTCCAGCACCTCTTCCTCGGTGAGCTTGAGGTGCGCGGCGATGTCGGCGACGGTCGGCGAGCGGCCGAGGGTCTGCAGGAGCGAGCTGTTGGCGTCGGAGATGGCCAGCCGCAGCTCCTGGAGCCGACGGGGCACCCGGATGTCCCAGGTGCGGTCCCGGAAGTGCCGCTTGAGCTCGCCGATGATGGTGGGGATCGCGTAACCGGCGAAGTCGACGCCACGCTCGGGGTCGAACTTGTCGATGGCCTTGATCAGGCCGATCGCGGCGGTCTGCGCCAGGTCGTCGTTCGGCTCGCCGCGCCCGCTGTAGCGGTGGGCGAGGTGGTTGGCGAGAGGCAGCCAGGCCTCGATCGCCCGGTCTCGCAGCGCGGCGCGCGACGGGTGGTTGGCGGGCAGCGCCGCCATGGCGTTGAGCAGGTCGGCGGCGCTGTCGGTGAGAGCGCGCGGGTCGAGCTTGGTGCTGGTCTTCACGGCGGCGCTCGGCTGCTCGGTGATCGTTGGCGCGGTCATGGGTGGTCCTCCCTGCACCTCGTCCGCGGACAAAAAGACGTGACGCTTTGGTTTAGCTTCCAATGGGCCGTTCGGGAGTCACCTTAACCTGATCGTCTCCCAGAAATCTAGCCGAAAGGTTGATGTACTTAAGGCGTGTTCAATAACAAAACGGGCAAATGACGCAGCAGTCGGGGTGGCTGTGAGGATCCCTACCCGTTGTTCCGGCCGTAACCGCCGCTGCCCGGTCGGCCGACCGGTTCGGCCGATCGGTCCACGGGTCGCGTCGAGTGGTCAACATGAAATCCGACAAGTCGCCAGGAGTGTCGACTATCCGTCCTTGTCCCGCTGGCGGGACCGGCCGTAGCGTCGCGTGTACACACCCGGTTCGGAGGCACCGTGCTCGATCCAGCCGCTCCCCAGCTCGTCGTGAACAGTCGCACCCTCTACTTCAGCTGGCTGCCGGCAGATCCCGACGCGGTCGCTGCGCTGGTCCCTCCTGGGCTCTCCCCCCGCCCCGACCGGCAGGTCTTCCTCAACCAGTACGTCGTCGACGACGAGACGCAGACCTCCGGCTTCGGCGCGTACTCGCTGACCTACCTCGGCGTCTCGCTGGTGGGCGTCGACGCGCCCGGCGGCCTCAACGCGGGCGGCTGGTGGACCCACTACGTGGCCTCCAGCCGCCGGGTTCGTGAGTACGCCGTCGCCCGCGGCGCCCCGGTGCTCGCCGGGCGCACCCGGATCGACGTGACCGGCGAGGATCTGCTTTCCGAGACGGAGATCGACGGCACACCGCTGATCCGGGCACGGTGTCGCGTGGGGGAGACCGGGCACGTGATCAGCAGCGGGCACCACCGCTACTTCACCAGGCGCGACGGCCAACTGCTCAGCTCGGCCTACCCGTTCGTCGCCGAGCCGGTCGCCCCGTTCGAGATCGAGTCGGTGGAGTTCCTCCAGCCCGGCCACCCGTTGTACGCGCTGCGCCCGGCCAACCCGCTGACCATCGGCTTCGGCTACTACTCACCGCGCTCGTCGTTCGCCTACCCCGGCGGGCTGAGCGTGCACGCGGTCGCCGCGCCGGAGCCGGCCCGGCCGCTCTACCAGGTGCCGGCCAGTCTCGCCCGCAGCGGCCTGCCGTCCGGGTCGTAGACCAGCCGGTACACCGGCAGCGCCCAGGCCCGGGTGTACCACGGCAGCCGCTCGGGGCGGTGCGGGCGCAGCCGCCCGGGCGGCCGGTCTCCCACCTGACCGTCGTCGTACCACTGCTGGAGCGCGTCGGCGGCGGCCGTGACGGCCGCGACGGCGTCCGCCGGGTCCAGCAGGTCGGCGTCGTCGGCGCCGTCCGGGTCACGGTCCAGGTGCTCGCGCCACAGCCGCAGTCGCAGGTCCCGGGCGAAGGTCCGCGCGCCGTCGCCCCGCCCAGCGGGGTCGGTGGGCTCCCGCTGGTCCAGGGTGTCGTCGAGCACCGCGCAGGACAACTCGCTGTCGTGGGTCCAGGACCGCCGGTTGAAGTTGTCGCTGCCCACACTGGCCCAGACGTCGTCGACCACGCAGACCTTGGCGTGCACGTAGACCGGGGTTCCAGCGTGGTTCTCCACGTCGAACACGTGCACCCGGTCCGGTGCGGCCCGCTCACACAGTGACAGCGCCTGCTCGCGCCCGACCATGTTCGGTGGCAACGCCAGCTTGCCGTCCACGTCCGGGTGGCGGGGGACGACGGCGATCAGGTGCAGGTCCGGGTTGTCCCGCAGCGCGTGCGCGAACAGGTCCGCTACCTCGGCCGACCAGAGGTACTGGTCCTCCAGGTAGATGAGCCGGCGGGCACGGCGTACCGCCTTGGTGTAGCCCCGGGCCACGGTCCGCTCCCCGTTCGGTGCGAACGAGTAGCGGGGACGGACGGCGGGGTAGGTGCGCAGCACCTGGATCCGGTGCCGACCGCAGGGCGGCGGGTCGGCCGGTTGCTCGGGCAGCGGGTCGGGGCGCAGGTCCGAGCCGCGCAGCCGATCCCGCAGGTAGGCCATCGGGTTCTCCGAGTCCAGTGGCATCGGGTCGGTCCAGCGTTCCCGGAACAGGGTGTCCAACGCGCCGACCACCGGACCGCGCACCGAGAGCTGCACGTCGTGCCAGGGCGGATTCGGTCCGTACCGGGGGGACATCTGCACCGGCTGCGGGTCGCCGTGGTGCGCGGCGTCATCCCGTCGGCTGTGGCACAGGTCGATCCCACCGGCGAAGGCGACGTCCCGCTCGGGCGCGCCCAGGTGCCGCAGCACCACGAGCTTCTGATGGTGCGAGCCGCCGCGCCGGACCCGTTGGTCCAGCAGCACCTCGCCACCGGCGGCCGAGACCGTCTCGCTGAGGTCGCGGTTCTCCGCCTCGCTGTACGCCAGGACGTCGAGGTGCGAGCGCCAGATCAACCCCTTGACCACGACACCGCGCTGCGCGGCCTGCGCGAAGAGCTGGGCCACGGTCGGACCGTCCGGGCGCAGCCGCTGGTCCGGGTCGCCCCGCCAGTCGGTGAAGAACAGGTGGTCGCCGGGGCCCAGGGCCTCGACCTCGTCGACCAGGCGGTCGAAGTACGCGGCACCGTGAATCAACGGCTCGGCGAGGTTTCCCGTGGTCCAGACGGGTATGCCAGACACCGGGTTGGCGCGTTCCTCTGCGGTGAGAAACCAGTCCTGCAATGGCACCGTCCAGCCCCCCTGGAGGTCGGCAACGTCCTCACGGTAGGACCCCCGACGCGGGTCCGCACGCCAGGCCGGCAGACCGGTGACCTGGCCAACGCCATCGGAAGCGACGCGACAACAGCCGAGGAGGCCACACCATGCCCCGCGACACGACGAACCCCGTGACCGAGCACCGCGAGCCGGCGGTGGAGAGCGAACGGGGGGCGCTGGTAGCGGTGTTGGTGATGGTGATTCTGGGAGTTGCCGGTATTTTTGCGGTCTCCTGAGGCGGCGCCGACGCCCCCGGTGTGAACCGGAGGCGTCGGCGCCGATCTCAGCGGTCGACCGTGGTCAGGGCCGGGTGCCCTGGCCGCCGGTGTGCGGGAGCCGCTCGGTGGGGATCACGCCGAGACGGCCGGCCTGGAAGTCCTCGAATGCCTTGAGCAGTTCGTCCCGGGTGTTCATCACGAACGGGCCGTACTGTGCCACCGGCTCCCGGATCGGCTGACCACCCATGATGTAGAGGTCCAGCGCCGGGGTGTTGCTGTCCTGTGCCGTGTCGGCGCTGAACCGCAACGCGTCGCCCGCGCCGTGCACCGCGAGCTGACCGGTACGCACCGGCCGCCGGTCGGTGCCGACCGTCCCGCGACCGCCGAGCACGTACACCAGGGCGTTGAAGTCGGGCCGCCAGGGCAGGTCGACCTGTGCGCCCGGCTGCACGGTGACGTGCGTGATGGTGATCGGCGTGAAGGTCGAACCCGGGCCGCGGTGCCCGGCGACCTCGCCGGCGATGACCCGGATCAGCGCGCCGCCGTCGGGCGTGGTGAGCAGCGCCGACTCCCGACCCCGGATGTCCTGGTAGCGGGGCGGGTTCATCTTGGCCGAGCGGGGCAGGTTGACCCACAGTTGGGTGCCGTGGAAGAGCCCGCCGCTCACCACCAGGTGCTCCGGCGGCGCCTCGATGTGCAGCAGGCCGCTGCCCGCCGTCATCCACTGGGTGTCGCCGTCGGTGATGGTGCCCCCACCGCCGTTGGAGTCCTGGTGGTCGAAGACGCCGTCGATGATGTACGTGACGGTCTCGAAGCCGCGGTGCGGGTGCCACGGGGTGCCCTTTGGCTCCCCCGGCGCGTAGTCGACCTCGCCCATCTGGTCGAGGTGGATGAACGGGTCCAGGTCGGTGGTCGACACCCCGGCGAAGGCGCGACGGACCGGGAAGCCCTCACCCTCGAAGCCGCTGGGCGCCGTGGTCACCGTACGGACCGGGCGGATCGTGGTGGCCTCGTCGAGTCGAGGCAGGCGGGGCAGGACGAGAACGTTGTCGACGGTGATCGCGGGCATGTCGAGGGCTCCTAACGGGGGGCAGGGGTGGTCGAGCTGACCCGCGATGCCCGCAGGCGCTCGCCGAGCCGGTCGAAGACCCGGGTGAGACAGGCGACCTCGGCATCGTCGAGGTCGTCCATCAGGTGGGTACGCACCGACGCCAGATGGTGGGGTGCGGCTTCCCGCAGGGCGAGCAGCCCGGCGGCGGTGAGCACCGCCTCGCTGCCGCGCCGGTCGTCCGGGCAGGGCTCCTTGCTGACCAGGCCACGGCGCTGCATGGAGGAGACCTGGTACGTGAGGCGGCTGGGCGAGAAGATCAACCGGCTGGCCAGCTCGCCCATCCGCAGCCGCTGCCCCGGCGCCTCGGAGAGCAGGACCAGCACGTGGTAGTCGGCGAAGCTGAGGCCGCTGTCGACCCGCAGGTCCTCTTCCAACTGGGTGTAGAGACGCTGGCTGGCCTCGATGTAGGCGCGCCAGGCGGCCTCTCGGGTGCTGTCCAGGCTCTCGGTCATGACACGACGATAGCACTGTTTCAAAACTTAACTACTGCTGTTGAGCGTCGCCTGGGTCACTCCTAGGCGCCCTGGCGGGAAGATCGTGCAGCTTTGAAGAAAACCTGCGGTAATCCGGCGGCGTGGAGGTGGCGGTTGTGCGAGACTCCGGCCTCGTGGAACACGTGGAACTCGCCGCCGCCGACCTGTTGCTGCGCCCGTGGCGAGACGAGGACGCCCCGGCGGTGCGCGACGCCCTGCGCGACCCGGCGATCGCCCAGTGGAACCCGCAGGGCGGCGGTCCGATCGACGACGAGGTCGCCCTGCTCTGGGTCCGCCGCCGGGCCGACTGGTCAGCCGGCGACCACGCCTCGATGGCGGTCACCTCGGCGGCCGACGGCAAACTGCTGGGCTCGGTGTCGCTGCACCACATCCACCACGGCGACGCGTCCATCGGCTACTGGACGGTGCCCGCGGCCCGGGGGCGTCAGGTGGCGGTGCGCGCGGTCGTCCGGCTCACCGACTGGGCGTTCGCGGAACTCGGGCTGCACCGGGTGGAGCTGTGTCACGCGGTGGCCAACCCGGCGTCCTGCCGGGTCGCCGACCGCGCCGGCTACCCGGCCGAGGGAACCCTGCGCGAGTCGTACCGGTACGGCGACGGCCGCCGCTACGACGAGCACCTGCACGCCCGCCTGGCCACCGACCGCTAGGCGCGGGCCGGGGTCCGAACACGCTTCGGCCCCGGCCGCGCCCGGTCGCCTCGAACCGTCACTCGGTGACCTTGCGCAGGAAGGTCGCGAGGGCGGTCCGGACGCGGTCGATCCGCTCCGGCAGGGGCAGTGGCTCGGGCGCGGGGGGCCCGGCGTGCTTCTTCCCCCGCAGGTACAGCGAGCAGGCCAGGTCGGAGCAGAGGTACGTGCCCACGGAATCGCCCTGCCGTCCGCTCGGACCGGCCTTGGGGGCGGTCATCAACGAGACGCCACCGCCGAGGTGCGTGGTCAGGCAGAACGAGCACATGCTGTGCCGCACGCGCCCCGTCTGGTGCGTCGCGGCCCGCAGCACCACCCCGGCCAGCTTGCCGTCGGTCTCGGCGACCAGGTAGGCCCGCTGCGGCGCGGAGGGATCCCGCCAGCCGAGGAAGTCGAGGTCGTCCCAGGGTCGCATTTCAAGATCGTTCGGTACGGCCAGCCGCTTCGCCTCGCCCCGGCTGCAGTTGACGAAGGACGCGCGGATGACGGATTCGGTCAGGACCAACATAGGTAGTAGCCTAGCTCCACTAGGCAAACCATTAACGTAGCTAGGTTTGGAGTGTGGTGGATGGCACGCGCAGGGGTGACCGTCGAACGCCTGACCCTGGCCGGGGCCGAGCTGGCCGACGAGGTGGGCGTGGAGAACGTGACAGTTGCCGCGCTCGCGCGCCGTTTCGGGGTGAAGGACGCGAGTCTGTACTTCCACCTCAAGAACGCCCACGACCTGCGGGTCAGGATCGCTCTGCTGGCGCTGGCCGAGCTGGCCGACCGGGTCGCCGCCGCGCTCGCCGGCCGGGCCGGCAAGGACGCGCTGGTGGCCTTCGCCAACGCGTACCGCGACTACGCGCGGGAGCACCCGGGCCGCTACGCGGCCATGCAGATCGACCTCGACCCGGAGACCGCCGCGACGAGCGCGGGCGTCCGACACGCCGAGATGACCCGGGCGATCCTGCGCGGCTACCGGCTCTCCGAGCCCGACCAGACCGACGCGGTGCGGATGATGCACAGCACGTTCCACGGCTTCGTGAGCCTGGAGAAGACCGGTGGCTTCCGGCACACCCCACGCCCCACCGACGACTCGTGGTCGCGCACCCTGGACGCCCTCGACGCCGTCCTCACCAACTGGCCGTCGCGCTGAGGTGCCGCAGCGCCGCGGCATAGGCTCTGTGGCGTGGATGATCTGGAGCTGGCCGACTGGCGGGAGCGGATCGCCCGGCTGTACCTGTCCGACGTCGACCTCGCCGGCTTCCGCGCCGGACGCGACGAACTCTTCGCCAGCCACCCGCAGAGCCCGATCCCCGTGGCGGAGCGACAGGACTTCACCGGAGTGCGCTACTTCCCACCCAATCCCGAGGCCGTGGTCGAGGCGCCCCTGCGGCCGGCCAGCGGAGAGTTGCGCATCGACACCGGCGGCCCGGACGGGGTGATCGCGTACCGGCGGGTGGCGGTTGCCGAGACGTCATGGGGGCCGCTGACCCTGTGGTGGATCGAGGCGTACGGGGGTGGGCTGTTCGTGCCGCTGCGCGACGGCACCTGCGGGCGGGAGAGCTACGGCGGAGGGCGGTACCTCACCGACACGGTGAAGGGCACCTTCGGTCGGGGTGTCGAGCTGCTGCCCGGCGACCGGGTCCGGCTGGACGCCAACTACCTCTACAACCCGAGCTGCGCCTACGACGACCGCTGGGCCTGCCCGCTGGCACCACCGGAGAACCGGGTCGACGTGCCGCTGCGCGCCGGCGAGCTGGCGTACCACGACTGAACGGCCGTCCCGGCGTGGTGCCGGGACGGCCGGTCGGTCGTCGCTCAGCGGGCGTTCGTCGCCGAGCTGGGCATCTGCATCCGACCGAGCAGCTGTCGCGCCTGGTCGGCGAGCTGAGCGTCGACGATCACCGCGTACTGGCCGGCGCGCAGTGAGCTGGCCGACGTGAAGTCGCGCTGGCCGCCCGTCATCGCGTGCGCGACCGCGCCGAACACGGCACCCCAGATCGCACCGATCACCAGTCCGACCAGGATCACCGCCAGCCAGTTGCCGACGGTGAAGATGCCGAACAACAGGCCGATGAAGAGCCCGAACCAGGCGCCCGTGCCGGCGCCGAGCAGGCCGGCTCGACCGGTGGTCATCCGCCCGAGCACCGTCTCCACCAGGGTGAGGTTGGTGCCGACGATGGCGCTGTGCTCCACCGGAAAACGGTTGTCGGCCAGGTAGTCGACGACCCGCTGCGCGGTCGGATAGTCCGGGTACGAGCCGATCGTCACGGTCGGCGGGCCGCTCTCCGGCCCGTGGCCGTCCCCGGCCGGTGTCGACAGGCGGCCGGCCGGCCCGGATGGAAGCAGGTCGCCACCCTGTGTGCCGGACCGCCAGGCGGCGGTCGGCCCCGAAGCTGACGTCATGAGCATCCTCCCTCGTCAGCTGCGGGGGTTCCCCTCCAGGCCGGGCGGTAACGCGGTGTCCACCGTCGGACAGCAGGGGCATGGGTGCGGACTGCCCGGGTAGCCAGTCAGGTGGAGAGCGGACAGATCAGCGACTACGGGTTCCTCGCCGACAGCCGCAGCGCGGCGCTGGTGGACGCCTCGGGCTCGGTGAACTGGTGGTGCCCGGGCCGGTTCGACGCCCCGTCGGTGTTTGGGCGGCTGCTCGACGACAACGCCGGGCACTGGTCGATCCGACCGGAGGGCGACTACCGCGTCGAACGCTGCTACCTCGACGACACCCTGGTGCTGCGGACGGTCTTCCACACCGCGCAGGGGGAGGTCGCGCTGACCGACGCGCTCGCCTTCGAGCCCGGCTCGCGTGGTCACGACATCGGCCTGCACTCGCCGCAGGTGCTGGTCCGTTCGGTGGAGGGGCTGTCCGGTTCGGTGCCGATGCGGGTGCACTACCGACCGCGCTTCGAGTACGGCCGCACCATCGCCTACCTGATCGAGCGGGAGGACATGCTGGAGGCCATCGCCGGGGCCGCCCGACTCACCCTGCGCGGCAGCGAGCGGTTGACCGCCGGCGACGGCGAGGCCACCGGGACGTTCACCGCCCGCGCCGGCTCGAGACACAACTTCACCCTCGGGTACGCCCCGACCTACGACGCTCCGCTGCCCGAGGTGCCGGACGCCGACCAGACCATCGCCGACACCGTCGCCGGCTGGCGTTCCTGGACGGCCGAGCACCCGTACGACGGGCTCTACGCCGAGGAGGTGCGGCGCAGCCGGCTGGTGGTGCAGGGCATGACGTACCGGCCCAGCGGTGCGGTGGTGGCCTCGGTGACCACCTCGCTGCCGGAGGAACTCGGCGGGAACCGCAACTACGACTACCGCTACGTCTGGGTGCGCGACTTCAGCCTGACCCTGCGGGCGCTGTGGCGGTCGGCGTGCCTGGACGAGGTGCAGCGGCAGTTCGCCTGGTTGGGTCGGGCGATGGGCCGCGTCGACGACAGGCCGGTACCCATCATGTACGGGGTGCTGGGGGAGCGGGACCTCACCGAGCATCGGCTGGAACAGCTCGGCGGGTACCGCGACAGCCCACCGGTGGTGATCGGCAACGATGCGTGGCAGCAGCGGCAGACCGACATCTTCGGCGAGGCGATGGATGCCGCCTGGTTGATGCGCGACAAGCTGGAGCCGCTGGGCATTGAGGTGCAGCACGTTCTCCGGGTGCTCGCCGACCAGGCCGAGCGGGACTGGGCGTTGCCCGACGCGGGCATGTGGGAGGAGCGCGGCACCCAGCACCACCACGTGTCCTCGAAGGTGCAGTGCTGGGTCGCCCTGGATCGGGCGGTCCGCTTCGGTGACAAGCTCGGCGAGCCGCAGGACGTGGCCCGCTGGGCGGCTGCCCGCGACGCGGTACGCGCGGAGGTGCTCGAGCGGGGCTGGAACGAGCGGCTCCAGTCGTACACCGGGAGTTTCGAATCCGACGACCTGGACGCCTCGGTGTTGGTGATGCCGCTGGTCGGATTCCTGCGGGCCGACGATCCGCGGATGCGCTCGACGATCCGCGCGGTGGAGCAGCGGCTCTCCCACGACGGCCTGCTGCGGCGCTGGGACGGCGACCCGGCGGGGTTTCTCATCTGCTCGTTCTGGCTGGTGTGTTGCCTGGCGCTGGCCGGTGAGCGGGATCGGGCGCACGAGCTGTTCCGGGGGTTGGCGGAGCGGGTCAACGACCTCGGCCTGTTCGCCGAGCAGATCGACCCGCTGACCGGGGAGCAGTTGGGCAACTTCCCCCAGGCGTTCTCCCACATCGGCCTGATCAACGCCGCCGGTGTGCTGACCGACGTCGAGCGGGACCCGACGCTGCGGCAGTGCGGGATGCCCCCGGCGTACTTCTCTCCGGTGCGCCGCTGAGCCGGACTTTCGCGGAGATCGTGACAACTTTCTATCTGTTGACGCGAAGTTCTATCGCTTTCCAGCGAAAGGCGTTAATGTCCGGGACACCCTGCGGTGCTCCTCCAGTCGGCGGGAGCGGCACCGAGATCCCGGACAGCTGGAGGTCTCGTGTCCCGCACACCGCGCCGACGTCTCGTCAGCGCCACCACCCTGCTCACCGTCCTGGTCAGCCTCTGCCTCGTTCCGCAGGCGACCGTTCGCCCGGCTGCCGCGTCCCCGGCCCGGGCCGTCGCCCTCACCCCGCCCGCCACCGTCGGTTTCGAGAAGGTCGCCCTCGACGGCGGTCTCTCCATGGGCGAACCGATCGAACTGGCCGTCGCACCCGACGGCAAGGTCTTCTACATCAACCGGGGCACCAGCAGCGCTGGTGGTCAGGTCCGCCTCTACAACCCGGCGACGAGGTCCACCACGGTCGCGCTGACCCTGGCGTTGGACGCCCGCTTCGAGGACGGCCTGATCGGCATCACCCTGCACCCGAGCTTCGCGAGCAACCGGTGGGTCTACCTCTTCTACTCGCCGAAGGTCACCCCACTGGTCAACCGGATCAGTCGGTTCACCTTCAACCCGTCCACCCTGCTGCTCGACCCGGGCAGCGAGGACGTGCTCATCGAGTGGCCCACCGAACGCGACCTGTGTTGCCACTCGGCCGGCTCGATGAGCTGGGACACCGCCGGCAACCTGTACTTCGCCGTCGGCGACAACACCAACTCCGGCGGCGACTCCGCCGGGATGGCCCCGATCGACGAGCGGACCAGCCGCAACGCCCAGTACGACGCCCAGCGCACCTCCGGCAACACCAACGACCTGCGCGGCAAGATCAACCGGATCCACCCGGAGAACGACGGCAGCTACACCGTCCCAGCCGGCAACCTCTTCGCCGCCGGCACCGCGCGCACGCGCCCGGAGATCTACGTGATGGGCGTGCGCAACCCGTACCGGATCTGGGTGGACCGCAAGGCCAACAACACCCTCTACTGGGGAGAGGTCGGCCCGGATGCCGGCACCGACCTCGCCAACCGCGGCCCGGCCGCGTACGACGAGTTCAACCGGGCCAACGGGCCCGGCAACTACGGCTGGCCGTACTGCGGCGGCCCCAACGTCGCCTACAACGACTGGGACTTCGCCACCGCCACGCCGCGCGGCTGGTTCCCCTGCGGCGGCTCGACCGGCCCGGTCAACAACTCACCCCGCAACACGGGCGTCCAGCAGCTTCCGCCGACGAAGCCGGCACTCGTCTGGGAGCAGCACGGCGGCAGCGAGGACTGGCCGGCGCTGGACAACCCGGGCGGGTGTGGGTCGCCCAACCACGTGGAGGTCTACCACTACGACCCGAACCTCGTCTCGGACGTGAAGTGGCCGGCCTACTACGACAACAAGTGGCTGATCTCCGAGTACTGCCGCAACTGGATCAAGGAGGTCCAGTTCGACAACGGCAACCCGTCCACCGGGGCGCCGACCGTGATCGAGCCGGTGCTCGCCGGCATGAAGCTCGTCCACCCGATCGACTGGCAGTTCGGCCCGGACGGCTCGCTCTACCTGCTGGAGTACGGCAGCGGCTACTTCTCCGGCGCGGTCGACGCCGGTCTCTACAAAATCAACTACGTCCAGGGTGGTCGGTCGCCGGTCGCCAAGGCCACCGTCAACCGGGACAACGGCCTGGCCCCGCTCTCGGTGACCTTCTCCAGCGCCGGCAGCTCGGATCCGGACGGCGACCCGCTGACGTACGCCTGGGACTTCACCAACAACGGCAGCACCGACTCGACCGCCGCGAACCCGTCCTTCACGTACCCCGCGAACGGGAGCTACAGCGCCCGGCTCACCGTCAACGACGGCACCGGCCGCAGCGCGACCACAGTGGTGTCGCTGGTGGTCGGCAACAACCGGCCGACGGTCACCCTGACCGGACTGCCCGCCGGCGGGCTCTTCGACTGGGGGCAGGACCTGGCGGTGGGCGCCTCGGCCAGCGACCCGCAGGACGGCACGCCGGCCTGCTCGGCCGTGGTCGTCCGGGCCGCGCTGGGCCACCAGGAGCACGCCCACGAGGAAGGGGAGGGGACCGGCTGCGGCGCGACCTTCAACACCGGCCCGGTGCACGCCGGCCCCGACTCGGTGCTGTTCTTCGTCCTGCGGGGCAGCTACACCGACCGCGGCGCGACCGGCTCGGCCGCGCTCACCGGCGAGCAGGAGATCAGCCTCTACCCGAAACAGTGGCAGGCCGAGCACTTCGTCCAGCTCAACGGCCCGAAGGTGATCGACCAGGCGGCAGCCGAGGGTGGCAAGCGGCTGGGTGACGTCCAGAACGGCGAGAGCGTGCGGCACCACGCGGTGAGCCTCAAGGGGATCACCGGCGTCCGGGCCCGCGTCTCCTCCGGCGGCCCCGGGGGCACCCTCTCCTTCCGGTACGACTCACCGACCGGCACCGAGGTCGCCCGGATCGCGGTGCCGAACACCGGTGGCTGGGACAACTACACCGAGCTGAGCGCCACGGTGACCAGGCCCGACGACGGCACCCACGACCTGTACCTCGTCGTCACCGGCGGCAGCGGGGCGTTGCTGGACGTGGACAGCTACACCTTCACCGGCCCGGGCGTCGGCACCGGCGGTGCGCGCACCGGTGAGGTCAAGGCCCTCGGCAAGTGCGCGGACATCGCCTCCAGCCAGACCGCGAACGGCACCAAGGTGCAGACCTGGACCTGCAACGGCAGCGCCGCGCAGCGCTGGACCCTGCCCGGTGACGGCACGGTGCGTGGGCTCGCCAAGTGCCTGGACGTGAAGGCGAGCGGCACCACCGACGGCACCCTCGTGCAGCTCTACGACTGCAACGGCAGCGGGGCCCAGCAGTGGGCCGCCCAGCCGGACGGCAGCCTGCGCAACCCCCAGTCCGGGCGTTGCCTCGACATCCCCAACTCGGACCTCACCGACGGTCGGCAACTGCGGATCTGGACCTGCAACGGCACCGGGGCGCAACGCTGGACCCTGCCGTGACCGTCCCCTGACCGGCTCGGCACCCGTACGCGAGCGTCGCTGACGCACGGGGCCGGGCGGCGGGGGCGGAGCCCGGCCGTCCACCCACGTCCCCCGGGTGGACGGCCGGGACTCGGGGGACAATGCCGGTATGCGGCTGGTGCTCACGGCGGACACCCACGTACCGAAGCGGGCCCGGGACCTACCCGGGCCCCTCTGGGCGGCCATCGAGGCTGCCGACGTGGTGGTGCACGCCGGCGACTGGGTGGACGAGGCGTTGCTCGACGCCATGACCGCGCGCTCGCGCCGGCTGGTCGGGGTGTACGGCAACAACGACGGCCCGGCGCTGCGCGCCCGGCTGCCGGAGGTGGCCCGGGTCGAGCTCGACGGTCTGCGGGTCGCCGTGGTGCACGAGACCGGTCAACGGACCGGCCGCGAGCAGCGGTGCGCGGCCCGCTTTCCCGACGTCGACCTGCTGGTCTTCGGGCACTCGCACATCCCCTGGGACACCGAGGCGCCCGGTGGGCTGCGCCTGCTCAACCCCGGCTCACCCACCGACCGCCGCTCCCAACCCCACGCCACCTACCTCACGGCCGAGGTGCACGCGGGCAGCCTGAGCGAGGTGCGGCTGCACCGCCTGCCCCGCCCCTGACGGCCCAGCCCCCGGGGTTACTGGCCTCGACCGGTCTCGGCCTGGAGCTCGTCGATGCGCTTGGACGCCTCGGCCTTGGTCAGGTCGTCCGGGAGCTCGGCATGGGCCTCCCGGGCCAGCGTGCTCAGGTAGGACTCCTGGGCGGCGGTCGGCGGCTCGTCCCCGGTGACCCACTCGTCCGGGTCCTTGATCGCGGCGTTCTGGTCGGCCTGCTCGGTACGGCGGTCCGTCATCATTATCACCCTCTCTTTCGAACAGGTGTGCCAGTACCCCGATCTCCGATGGTTCATGCCCGAACGCCGCCGCCACCTACGATCATCGGATGACGGTGGACCGGTCGGGTGTCGTGGTGGTCGGGGCGGGCATCGCCGGGGTGGCCTGTGCGGTCGAGCTGACCCGGGCCGGAGTGCCGGTGCAGGTGCGGGAGCGGGGTCACGTCTGCGGTGGCCGGATGGCCAGCAAACGCTTCCAGGGTCGGCCGGCGGACATCGGCGCCGCCTACTTCACCGCCACCGACCCCGACTTCGCCGCACTTGTCGAGCAGTGGCGCGCCGCCGGGTTGGTCCGCGAGTGGACCGACACCTTCCAGGCGTACGACCGGAGCGGGAACCGCGAGGTGCCCGGGCCGATGCGTTTCGCCGCCCCCCGTGGGCTGCGCTCGTTGGTCGAGCACCTGGCCGGCGCCGTGCCGGTGACCGTCGACCGGCTGGTGCTCATGGTGGAGCCCGGGCCGGTCGTGGACGGGGAGTCGTGTGCGGCGGTCGCCCTGGCCATGCCAGGTCCGCAGGCCGCCCTGCTGCTCGACCCGGGCCTGGCCGACGCCACCCGGGTCGTGCAGGCGCAACGCTGGTCGCCGTCACTGGCCGCGGTGCTGCGCTTCCCGACCCGGCGCTGGCCGGACTTCCGGGGCGCGTTCGTCAACGAGCACCCGGTCCTCAACCTCGTCTGCGACGACGGCGACCGGCGCGGTGACGGCGCGCCGGTACTGGTCGCGCACACCGTGCCGGAGTTCGCGGCCGGGCACCTGGCCCAACCCACCGGGGCCGGCCCGGCCATCGAGCAGGCCGTCCGGGACCTGCTGGGGCTGCCCGAGCAGGCCGTCGACGTGCACGTGCACCGCTGGACGTACGCGAAGCCGACAAGCCATGCCGACGGTGCCACCCACCACCTCGACGCCGACGGGATCGGCCTGGCCGGCGACGCGTTCGGCAAGCCGCGGGTGCAGAGCGCCTGGCGCTCCGGCCGGGACCTGGGCCGCGCGCTGGCCACCCGCCTGGCCTGAACGCAGGCGCTCAGGCGTGCCCGGCTGGCTGAGGCACGCCCTCAGGCGTGCCCGGCTGCCGCGACGGGCCGAGCGTCGGCGTCCCGCTCGGACGGGTCGGAGGTCCGCTCGCCCTCCCGGTCCAGCAGCTGCATGACCGGGGTTGCCGTGATGCCGTGCAGCACGACGGAGACGAGCACCACCAGCCCGACGGTCGCCCAGAGCAGCTCGGCCTGCAAGTCGGCCTTGGTGGTGGCGTACGCGAGGTAGTAGAACGAGCCGACGCCGCGAATGCCGAAGAAGGAGATGACCCAGTGCTCGGCCGGGCGTCCCGGTGCGCCGCGCAGCGACAACCAGCCGACCACCGGCCGCACCACGAACACCAGCGCCAGCCCGACGGCGGCCGCCGGCCAGGTCAGCGGACCCAGCAGGCCACCCACGATCGCGCCGCCGAGCAGCAGCAACAGCACCAGGGTGAGCAACCGTTCGACCTGCTCGGCGAAGTCGTGCAGCACCGAGTGGAACTCGTGGGTTCGCTCGGCGGCCCGGATGGCGCGGGCGGCCACGAACACTGCCAGGAAGCCGTACCCGCCGACCACTTCCACCAGCCCGTACGCCAGGAACGTGGCGGCCAGCGCCAGGAAGCCCTCGGCGTGCCGGGCCAGCCGCAGCTCACTGGGTGCGCGGAAGAACAGCTTACCGAGCAGCCAGCCGATGAGCAGGCCACCGCCGACGCCCATGCTGATCTTCCAGAGCACGTCCACGGTGAACCACTCGGCAAACCAGTCGCTCGGGGCGAGGCTGGTCGAGGCGATGGCGATGGCCGCGTAGACGAACGGGAACGCCAGCCCGTCGTTGAGGCCGGCCTCGGAGGTCAACGCGAAACGGACCTCGTCCTCGGAGTCCTCCACGTCGGTCGGCTCGCCAACCTGCACGTCGGCGGCGAGCACCGGATCGGTGGGCGCCAGCGCGGCGCCCAACAACAGCGCGGCGGCCGGCACCAGCCCCGCCCACCACCAGCCGAGCAGGGCCACCGCCGCGATGCACAGGGGCATCGCGATCGCCAGCAGCCGCCAGGTGGACGACCACCGCCGCCAACTCAACGGCCGGTCGATCTTCAGCCCGGCGCCCATCAGCGCGACGATCACCCCGATCTCGGTGAGGTGGGTGGTCAGCTCCGGGTGGGCCAGGGGGTCCGGAGACGGCAGCCCGACCGGTAGGAGGAACACCAGCATGCCGAGGGCGAGGAAGGCGATCGGCATGGACAGCGGGCGCCGCTCCAGCACCCGCGGCAGGATGCCCGCGAGCAGAGCGCCCAAGCCCACCAGCGCGAACGCCACATCTACCGGCTCCACGGCACCACCCTTCGACCGCACCCGCGAGGCGCGGGCAGGTGGTGACAGACCTTGCCCCGCAAGGACTCCCGCTATGCGCGTCCGAGCCGGTGGACCTGTGTGATCCTCACCGGGGCCGGGTGAGCGGTGAGTCCGCCAGTTCGTTCAGCAGTGCGGCCGGGTCGTCGTAGACCGCCACGGCACCCGCGCCGGCGAGCTCGCCGCGGCTGGTGCCACCGCAGGTCAGGCCCACACACGGAATGTTCAACTTCCCGGCCGCGGCGACGTCCCACACCGAGTCGCCGACGAAGACCACCCGCTCGGCGGCCAAGCCGGACTGCTTCAGCGCGGCGACCAGGATGTCCGGTGCCGGCTTGCTCTGCTGGGCGTCCTCAGAGGAGGTGACCGTCTCGATCACGTCGTCGGCGGCCAGCGCCCGACGCAGCGCGCCCACCTCGGGTTCCGAGGCGGAGGTGGCCAGCACGACCCGCAACCCCCGCTCGGCGCAGGCGCGCAACAGGTCGGCCGCCCGGGGTAGCGGCGTGAGTCGTTCCCAGTACTCGGCGTAGAGCGTGTCGTGCGCGTCGCGCAGCTTCGAGTCGGCGTCGCGGTCCCGCTCCGGGCCGAGGAGGTGGTCCAGGAGTTTGTCCGACCCCATCCCGATCGAGCGGTGCACCACCGCCATCGGTACCGGCTGATCGGTCTGGCGCAACGCCTCCCACCAGCTCACGGTGTGCAGGTAGGTGGTGTCGACCAGGGTGCCGTCGACATCGAAGAGGACCCCGGCGGGTCGGTCGGTAGCCATGGGCGTCCTCCTACCCTCGGGCGGCTCAGGGATGCGCGGCCGGCGGCGTGAGGATCTCGAACCAGACCGTGGAGCCGCGCACCGACGGGTCGGTGCCCCAGGCGTCGCTGAGCTCCTCGATCAGGCCGAGGCCGCGCCCGCGACTGCTCAACGTGTCGGTACGGGCCCGGGTGACGGTGCCCCGGGTGCCGGAATCCGCGACTGAGACGAGCAGCCGCTCGGCGCTGAGGTCGATCTCCACCCGGGCGGCCGTGCCGGCGTGCAGCAACGCGTTGGTGGTCAGCTCGCTGGTGCAGAGCACCGCCGCCCCGATCACCGACTCGGGCACCTGCCACTCGCTGAGCTGCCCTGTCAACCAGTGCCGGACCCGGCTGGGCGCGGTCGGCTCAGCGGGCACCTCCATGCTCGCCGAACGACTCGGTTTGAGCGCGTGCTCGACCGCCAGCACGGCCACGTCGTCCTCGGTGCCGCCCGGGACCGCCGCGGTGGCCACCGCGCAGAGTGCGCGCGGGTCGCCGCTACCGGCCTTGGCGACGGCGTCGCTCAGCCCGGCCAGCCCGGCGCTCAGGCTCTGCCGGCGGCGTTCCACCACCCCGTCGCTGAACAGCAGCAGGGTGTCACCGGGACGGAATGCGACAGTCGTGGTGCCCGGCCGACCGCCCAGCCCCAGCGGCGGTCCGGCCGAGATGTCGACGTACTCGGCGTGAAACCGTCCGTCCGGGTCGCCCCGGCGGATCAGCGGCGCGGGATGACCGGCGCTGGACAGGGTCAGCTCCCGCCGCTCCGCGTCGATCACCCCAAACGCCACGGTGACGAACAGTTCGTGGGTGCCGGCCTCCGCGCCGAGGCTGGTCACCAGCCGGTCCAGGCCGGCCAGGACCGCGGCGGGCGCCGGGTCGGCCAACGCCAGGGCGCGCAGCGCGGCCCGGACCTGGCCCATCCGCGCGGCGGCCTGCACGTCGTGCCCGGCGACGTCGCCCAGCACCACGCCGAGCGAGCCGTTGGGCAGCAGGAACGCGTCGTAGAAGTCGCCCCCGGCCGCGTTGCCGTCCACGCCCGGGTCGTAGCGGGCCGCGATCCGCAACCGGGGCAGATCCGGTAGGTGCTCCGGCAACATGCTGCGTTGCAACAGCTGGGCCGTGCCGTGCTGGGTCTCGAAGCGGCGGGCCCGCTCGGCGGCCTGGCCGATCAGCTCGGCCGAGGCGGCCAGCAGCGCCCGCTCCGCGGGTGACCAGGTGTGCGGGACCTGATAGCCGACCGCCAGCCCGCCGCGGACCACCGAGGTGCCCAGGGGCAGGGCCGCCATCGCGCGGATCTTCTGGTCGTGGCGGTCCACGGCGGTGTCCCGCAGCGGTTGCCCGTCCCGGGTGAACGACGGGCCGCCGGAGCGCGCCGCCTGCACCACGGGGGCCGACCAGTCCGCCGCCGCACGCCGCCAGAGCGGGGGAAGCCGCTCGTCGGCCTCGTCCAGCAACTCGCCCCGGACCCGCCGCACCATCCGCCAGCCGCCGCCGCCCTCGTCGACAGCGAACGAGGCCTGGTCGGGGTCGAACGTGGTGATCGCGTACCGCAGCGCCACCCTGGCCACGTCGTCGAGGGTGAGGGTGCCGGCGAGCGCCGCCGCCACCTCGCTGAGGCTCTGCAACTGCTCGGTGACGTGGGTGGTCTCGGCCGCGACCGTCAACACGCCGACGATCCGCCCGGCGCTGTCGCGCACCGGCGAGTATCCCCGGGTGAAAACCGCCTGCTCCACCGTGGCGGAGTGCCCACGGACCAGCGGCAGGGTGGACTCCTTCTCCAGGAAGGGCACGCCCTGCCGGTAGCAGCGCTCGATCACCGCACCGACGCCGGGCAGCGCCCAGATCTCCGCGAACACCTCGGCGGCCGGGCGGCCGAGGGCGCTCGGGTGCTTGGTGCCCAGCAGCTCGGCGTAGCCGGCGTTGTAGAGCAGGACGAGGTCGTCGCCGTACGCGAGGGCCATCGGCATCGGCGAGGCGAGGATCAGCTCCACCACGGCCCGGAGGGCGACGTCCCAGTCGCCGGCCGGGCCCAGCGGCGTGTCGGCCCAGTCGTGGGCGAGCACGCCGCCGGCCGACCCGGTGGGTGCGCCCGGGCCCGGAGTTGCTGGCAAGGGGACCCGCCCGACCGTTCCTGGCATGTTCGCAGCCTAGTCGGCCGGCCGGAAAAGGCATCAGACCACGGCGGCGGGCCCGTCGCCGCGTCCGTTCCGGTGGCCGTTCGGGCAGTTCAGGGCCCCTGTCCGGAGGTCTGTCGCAAAAAACGCCGCGCGCTGCGCGGAGTGCCGGACCGGTTGCCGGGTATGCGCCCGGCGCAGTCCATGCGACAGGAGGGACATCATGCTGAAAACCCTCGCGGTCCGGCAGGCCGACATCGGCGATGCCATCGCCGACACCTGGAGGTCGGTGCTGCTCTTCATCCCGAAGGCAGTGGCCTTCATCGTCATCCTCGTGGTCGGCTGGCTCATCGCCAGAGCCGTCCTCAAGATCGTGGATACGGTGCTGGAACGGGTGCACTTCGACGAAGCCGTCGAACGTGGTGGCATCAAACGGGCCCTGGAGAGAACGAAGTACGACGCCAGCGACATTCTGGCCAGACTGGCGTACTACGCCGTACTGCTGTTCACGCTGCAGTTCGCCTTCGGAGTCTGGGGGCCCAACGCGATCAGTGACCTGATCCGCGGCGTGGTGTCCTGGCTGCCGCGAGCGTTCATCGCGATCGTCATCGTGGTGATCGCGGCCGCGATCGCCAACGCTGTGCGGGATCTGGTCACCGGGGCGCTGGGAGGGCTCTCGTACGGCAAGGTCCTGGCCGACCTGACGGCGATCTTCATCATCGCGCTCGGTGTGATCGCCGCCCTGAACCAGGTGGGTATCGCCACCACGGTGACCACTCCGGTGCTGATCGCGGTGCTCGCCACGGTGGCCGGCATCCTGATCGTCGGCGTCGGCGGTGGTCTCGTGAAGCCGATGCAGAAGCGCTGGGACGGCTGGCTGGACCGGGCGGCCCAAGAGGCTCGGGCGGTGCAGCAGCAGCGTCAGGCCGCGTCGGCCGGGCGTAGCGACGTGGAGCGGCAGATGGCCGACCGCGGGGGTGACCGCACCCAGGCGATGCCTCGGGTGGACGAGACCCAGCAGTACCGCTCGTAGCGGGACGTAACGCCACGGCGGGTGGGGAGGGTGTTCCGCGTACCACGCGGAATGCCCTCCCCTGGCGTGTCAGTCCTGGTCCAGCGCGCGAGCCAGCGCGCAGACCGCGACCAGGCGGGTGAGCAGCCACTCCGGGCGGCTCCAGTCCACCGGCCCGTTGGGCGGCGCCCACCCGTGCTCCAGGGCGGCGGTGCGCACCCCCTCGGCGTAGCCGGCGAGTGCTGCGGAGGTCAGCGGCGTGCGGTCCCCGTCGAGGCTGTCCCGGACGGCCGCCGCGTGCTGGTCGACGAGGGCCAGCAGCCCCGGTCGTGCGGCGGCGGCGGTGAGCCCGACAGTGCCCACGGAGACGGTGAGGGCGGCCAGGGTGGACCGCGCCGAGTCGACGGCGGTACGGGAGGCGACCCGGTTGAACGGCACACGCATGGTGACCGAGGCTAACCGACAGGTGACCGCGTCGGCCTCGTCCGCTCGGCGGATGTCGGCTGCGCCACTGGGGCGGTCGCCGGTGACCTGGGGGATTGATCCGGCACAGACGGGGCAGGAGGAGAAGCACCCACGGATGGCGGCACACGGCACGGAGGCACGGATGGGACAGCAGGCGGACGGACCGGACGAGCGGCACCGGCGGCCGGACGGGGTCAGCGACGCGACCGTCGCCGCGCTCGGCAAGCTCAGCGAGGCGTTGGAGTGTGTGGAGCGGGCCCGGGGACACCTCTACTCGATGCACCAGCTGATCGGCCATGCCGACCTGATGCTCGACGACGCGGTGGAGCAGTTCCGCTCCGCCGGGCATCCGCACCTCGCCGACCGGATCGCCTCGGAGTTGCGTGGCCGCAACGTCATCGCCGGACGGTGGACGTTCCAGATCGTCGAGGACTTCGACGACGGCTACCACGCGCTGTTTCGGGAGTTGGACCAGCAGGCCCGCGACGAGTTGGTGGGTGGGCGGCGCCACCTCTACGAGGCGGAGATGAAGGAACGCCGCCGTAGCCGGGGCCGGCCGGGCCACGAGGCCCGGCCGGGCGGCGAAGGCTAGTCGCTTGTCGCGTCGGCCGGGCGTCGCCGTGCCGCGTCGTCAGCGATGATCACGGTGGCCACCATCAGCGCGACGCACAGGCTGAACAGCCACGACTCGTCGCTGACGAGCCAGGCGGACACGGGGGCCTGGAGCGCGGCGAGCAGGAAGCCGAGCCAGGCGAGCCGGCGCTGACGCGTGGAGAGGATTCCGGAGCCTTGATGCATCCCGAAATTCTTACGCGAAAGGGCCTGCTTGCCGTCCTCCGATCGGCCGATTCTGGATGAGCTGTCCGTTTTCTCGACCGTACGGACACGACTTCTTTGCGCCGCGAGCGATCGGGTGCCGACGGCGCTAGGGTGCCCCTGCGGCAGGATGGTGCCTCGTGTCCACCCCGCCCGCACGCCCCCGCGCCGCACTGCTCCTGCTGGCCTACCTCGCGTTCGTCAGTCTCGGCCTGCCCGACGGCCTGCTCGGCGTCGGCTGGCCCTCGATCCGGGGCGACTTCGACGTGCCGACCGAGGCGGTCGGGTGGGTGCTCACCGCCGGCACCATCGGCTACCTCACCTCCAGCGTCCTGGCCGGTTTCACGCTGGCCCGGGTCGGCGTGGGCGTCCTGCTCGCCGGCAGCACCCTGCTGGCCAGCCTGGCGCTGATCGGCTACTCGGTGAGCCCCGTGCTGGCGGTGCTGGTGGGCTGTTCGCTGCTGGTCGGGCTCGGCTCCGGCGCGGTCGACTCCGGGCTCAACGCGTACGCCGCCGGGACCTTCGGGCCCCGCCACATGAACTGGTTGCACGCCTTCTTCGGCCTCGGCGTGGCCATCGGTCCGCTGATCATGACCGGGGCACTGAGCGCCGGGCTGACCTGGCGCTGGGGGTACGGCATCGTGGCCGCCGCCCAACTCGTCCTCGCCATCGCGTTCGTGCTCACCGTGCGGGCGTGGCACCGCGACGTCCCGGCCAGCAGCGCAGCGGACGGCGCTGGCCAGGCCGTGCCCGTCGGCACCGATGGTAGGCCGGCACCGATGGTCCGGGTCCCGGTTCGGGACACGTTGCGGCTGCCGGCGGTCTGGTCGGGGACCCTCGCCTTCGTGCTGTACGTGGCGATCGAGGTGTCCGCCGGTCTGTGGGCGTTCCTGCTGCTGACCGAGGGGCGCGGGCTCAGCGCGGCGGTGGCCGGTGGCTGCGTCTCCGCGTACTGGGGCAGCCTTTTCGTCGGTCGAGTCGTGCAGGGTCTGGTGGCCGAACGCCTGGGGGCGGGGCTGGTGCTGCGGGTCAGCCTGGCCGGAATGGCCGTCGGCGCGGCGCTGGTCGCCGTTCCCGCGCCGGCCGTCCTGGCGGTGCTCGGCCTGATCGTGGTCGGTTTCGCCGCCGCGCCGGTGTTTCCGCTGCTCACCCTCACCACCGCCGAACGGGTGGGCGCGGCGCACGCGGACCGGGCCATCGGGCTGCAGATCGGTGCCGCGGGCACCGGTGCGGCGCTCGTCCCGGCCGGGCTGGGCGTGCTGATCGGCAACACCTCGGTGCAGGTGCTGGGCTCGGCCCTGTTGGTGCTCGCGCTGGCGCTGATCGCGCTCCACGAGTGGGGCGCGCGCCGACCCACCGCCGGACCGCCCGGGCGGGCGGCGCCCGCCCAGCCCGGGAGCAGCGATCCTCAGACGTCCGGCCCGGTCCGGCCGGTGGTGGACGGGCGGTAGGCGCGCTGCGGGTCGGTGGCCTCCCGGCTGTTGCCCTGGGCCTGGCCGTCGCGGTCCGACGCGGCCGGCCCGTGCCCGAACGCGGCCTCCTCGCCGGCGTCGTTGCCCGTCACGTCGTCGGCCTGCCCGTCGAGGCTGGAGCCCGACACGGCGCGCTCCAACTCCTCCAACGGAAGCCGTTCCTCGTCCCGCCACACCCTGATGTTGTCGTCGGTCATACCTTCAGCCGTACCCGGGCACGATGATCGCAAACGGTGCCCGGATACGGCGATGGCCGCCGGGAGCCCGGCGGCCATCTCAGGTCACTGCTCAGGATCACGGCTGCGGACGGTCCACCTGTCCGCGCCAGGCACCGGTCTCCTGGCCACGCCGCTCGATGTAGGTCTTGAACCGCTCCAGGTCGCCCTTGGCCCGCCGGTCGACGATGCCGAGCTTGTCGCCGGCCTGCTCGACGACACCGTGCGGCTCGAACTCGAGCTGCAGGGTGACCCGCGTCTTGTCCTGGTCCAGGCGGTGGAAGGTCACCACACCGGCCTGCTGGGTGCCGTCGGTCGAGCGCCAGGCGACCCGCTCGTCGGGGAGCTGTTCGGTGATCTCGGCGTCGAACTCGCGCTTCACCCCGGCGATGTCCACCGTCCAGTGGGTCATCGTGTCGGAGAGCTGCCGGACCTCCTGCACACCCTCCATGAACTGGGGGAACTCCTCGAACTGCGTCCACTGGTCGTACGCGGTGCGCACGGGCACGGAAACGTCCACGTGTTCGGTAACGCCACTCATTGGGGAACCTCCTTCAGTCGCTGGTGGATTGCCGGATCGGGGGGATCCTGGTCACCAGCGAGTTGTCTCGTTCTTGTTGCCCAGCGCGGCCCAGACCTCGGAGACCGTCTGGTAGACGGTGCCGTCGGGCAGCCGTTCCAGCGCCGCCACGATGTCGTCCGGCGCCTCGTTCTCACGGGCGCTGGCGATGAGCACCAGACGGTCGCCCGGCAGCGCGCTCATCGAGATGAACCGGCCGAGCCGGCTGCGCTGCTCGACGTCCGTGGAGCTCATGCCCTGCGGGGTGCCGGTGCGCAGGTCGCCGGCGGGGGCAGTGGTCGTCTCCGGCTGGTCCTCGCCCGCCGGTTCGGGCACCCGCGACTCGTCGACCCGAGAGCCACCGGTCCCCGGCCCCTGTACGAGGCCGCTGACCTCCTGACTCATCTGTTCGTCGATCCTCGGTCCGTGCTTGCTGTTGCCACGCTCCATGCCTTCTGCGCTACCCGGCACCCCAGCCGATAAACCGGCACCGGGCCACGAACCGGCCCCCGGCCCGGCTCCGGACCGGACATCCGGGCCGGAAACGGAGGCTCAGTCGTCAGCGGGCCTACGCGGCGGCAGCACCGGCTCCTCCGGGTCCGGGTCGCCGGCCTGCAACTGCCGCCCGCGCTGCACCTCGGCGTTGATCTGCACACCCAGCATCAGCGCCGAGTTGGACAGGTAGAGCCAGACCAGGAACGCGATGGCTGCCCCGAGGCTGCCGTAGGTGGTGCTGTACGAGCCGAAGTTGGCCACGTAGAGGCCGAAGCCGAAGGAGGCCGCCGCCCAGGACACCAGGGCCACCGCGCCGCCGGGGGTGAGCCAGCGGAACCGGGGCTGGCGCACGTTCGGCGCGATCCAGAACAGCAGCGACAGCAGCACCATCATGATCATGGCGAGGACCGGCCACTTCGCCACACTCCACGTCGTACGGGCCAGACCACCGGCGTTGATCAGGTTGCCGACCGCGTCGGTGACCGGCCCACTGACGATCAGGCCGAGGGCGACGACCGCGAGCAGCACCAGCGTGATCGCCGCCAGGCCGATCTGCAGCGGCCGGAGCTTCCAGACCGGGCGGCCCTCGGTCACCCCGTAGACGGCGTTCGAGGCCCTCGTGAACGCGCCGATGAAGCCCGACGCGGACCACAGGGCGCCGAGCAGGCCGAAACTCAACAGCAGCTTCGGGTTGCTCTGGTCGAGCACCACGGTCCGGATCACCCCGACCACGCCGCCCTCCTCGTCGGTCAACACCGACCCGGCACCCACCTGGTTGGCCAGGTCGACCACGGTGTCGACGGTCCGCTCGCCGCTGGAGACCAGGCCGACCAGGGCCACCACCACGATGGCGGACGGAAAGAGCGCCAGGACGCCGTAGTAGGTAAGCGCGGCGGCCCAGTCGGAGCAGTTGTCGTTGACGAAGTTCTGCACGCTGCGGACCAGCACCCCGCGCCACGTCCGCCAGCTCAGCTGCCGCATGCGTCGGGGCACCCGCGTGCCCGGTGTGCCGTCGAGCGTCGTACCGGGCTCCGTGGTCGTCATGCCCGCTCCCTGCGCCCCGGCCGCCGGATGACCGGTCGTCCGGTCTGGCCTGGCCCGGCGGTACCCCGATGGGGAAATCGACAAACCCACCCGGCTTCCGGCCGACGCCGCTATGGTTTGCCGCCGCCCCACCGGGGAACGGTCACGGTGACCCTGTCGACACGGAGGAGGACGAGATGCCCGGGCGCGAGGACTTGCCCAGCACGCTGCGGCGCTCCCCGGATAAGGCGCAGCGCACCTGGGAGAAGACGCACGACTCGGCGGTCGAGACCTACGGCGAGGGGGAGCGGTCGCACCGCACCGCCTTCGCGGCGGTGAAGCACCAGTTCGAGAAGGTGGGCGACCACTGGGAGCCGAAGGACCACAAGGGCCCCAGCGACCAGCAGGCCGCCGGTGGCGGGCCGGAACGACGGGCCCCCACGGCGGGCGGCGTGGACGCCAACGCCACCAAGGACCACCTGATGTCGGTAGCCCGCAAACTCGACGTACCCGGCCGGTCCAGCATGACCAAGCCAGAGTTGGTCACGGCCATCGAGAAGGCCAACGACCGCGCCACCCGCAAGGCCCGCGGCGACTGACGCCGCTGCACCACAACGCAACAGACGCGGTACGGGCGGACGCGCCACCCCTGCGTCCGCCCGTGCTGTTCACCAGTGCCCGCCGCCCGGCGCCTCGATGTGCACCGCCTTCGTGGCGGTGAACTCGTCCAGCAGCTCCGGGCCGTACCCGTAGCCCTGCCCGCTGGCCCGGCGCGGATGCGCGGCACCCCCCGGCGCGCCCCCGAACACCGCGTTGACCTTGACGGTGCCCACCGGCAGCTCCCGCCAGGCCCGCTGCGCGTGACTCATCGACGAGGTCAACACCGTGGCAGCCAGCCCGTACGGGGAGTCCGCCGCACAGCGCAGCGCCTCGTCGAACGAGTCGACGACCACCACCGGGGCGACCGGCCCGAACGTCTCCTCCCGGACCAGCGGCATGTCGTGGCGGCAGTCCGTGACGACGGTGGCCGGGTAGAACGCCCCCGGCCCGTCCGGCACCTCGCCGCCCGCCCGCACCCGTGCGCCGTCCGCCACCGCGGCCGCCACCTGACCGTGCACGTGGTCCCGGTGCCGTCGGTCGACAAGCGGGCCCAGCTCGGTGCCCGGGTCCCGACCCGGCCCGACCCGTAGCGCCCCGGCGCGTCGTACCAGCGCGGCCACGAAGTCGTCGGCCACCTCCCGGTGCACGTAGAGCCGCTCCACCGCCACGCAGATCTGCCCGGCGTTGGCGAACGCGCCGAGCGCGGCCTGCTCCGCCGCCCACTCCGGGTCGACGCCCGCGTCCACGATCAACGGATCGCTGCCGCCGTTCTCCAGGAGCACCTTGGCGCCGGTGCGGGCCGCGGCGGCGGCGATCGACCGCCCGGTGGCCGTGGAACCCACGTGCGCCACCACGTCGACCTCCTGCGCCGCCAGCGCCGCGCCCACCTCCGGGCCGCCGGTGAGCAGCGACAACACCCCGGCCGGCAACGCCTGGTCCAGTGCTCGGGCCAGCAGCCACCCCGTCGCCGGCGTGCGTTCGCTCGGCTTGTAGAGCACCACGTTCCCGGTCACCAGGGCCGCACCGAGCAGACCGCAGGAGACCGCCACCGGGTCGTTCCACGGGGTGATCGCCGCGACCACCCCGCGTGGCTGCGGGGTCAGGAAGTCCAGCGCCTCGTTCTCGCCGTTCAACGTGCGCCCGCCGCGCAGCGGTGCCAGTTCCGCATACTGTCGCAGGGTGCCGATCCCCGCCTCGACGCCGCCGCGGGCGTCCGCCAACGGCTTGCCCATCTCCGCGGTGACCGCCGCCGCCAACTCCTCGGTGACCGCAGCCACCGCGTCCGCGGCCCGGTGCAGCGCCGCCGCCCGTTCGGCCGGCGCGGTCGCCGCCCACTGGGCCGCCGCGTTGCGGGCCGCCTGGGTCGCCTTGCCCACCTCGTCGGCCGTGGCCACCGGCACCGTGCTCACCGGTGTGTCGTCCGCCGGATCACGCACGACCAGTTCGCCGCCGTCGCCGCCCGCACCCCACACCCCGCCCACTAGCTGCGCAACCGTGTACATGCGGCGCTGGATGCCCCCGCCCCGGCGAGGCAAACGCGTTTCGCCCGGTTGCGCGCCGGGTAGGCGGATCCGATGACAACCACCGCCGCGCAGAGCGCGGACGCCGTCGTCGTCGGCGCCGGCCACAACGGCCTGGTCGCGGCCAACCTGTTGGCGGACGCCGGCTGGGACGTGGTGGTGCTGGAGGCGACCGCGGTGCCCGGCGGCGCGGTCCGCTCCGCCGAGGTCACCGCGCCCGGCTACCTGAGCGACCTCTACAGCTCGTTCTACCCCCTCGGGTACGCCTCACCGGTGCTGGGCGGCCTCGACCTGGGTCGGCACGGGTTGTCCTGGCGGCACTCGCCGGACGTGCTGGCGCACCTGCTGCCGGACGGCCGAGCCGCGGTGATCAATCGGGACCCGGACATCACGGCCGCGTCGCTGGAGCAGTTCGCCCCCGGGGACGGCAAGCGTTGGCTCAACGCGTACACCGACTGGCTGGACGTGGCCGAGCCGATGCTGGAGGCGATCACCTCACCGTTCCCGCCGGTACGCGGAGGGCTGGGTCTGCTGCGCCGGTTGCGCGTCGCCGGGGCGCTGCGACTCGCGCGCCGGCTCGTCGTACCGGTCCGCAAGATGGGCGACGAACTCTTCGACGGTCCCGGTGGGCCGGCCCTGCTGGCCGGCTGCGCCCTGCACACCGACCTCTCCCCGGAGGAGGCCGGCTCCGGGGTGTACGGCTGGCTGCTGGCCATGCTCGGCCAGCAGGTCGGCTGGCCGGTGCCCGAGGGCGGCGCGCAGCAGATCACCAACGCGCTTGTGGATCGGTTACAGGGGCGCGGCGGGGCGATCGTCTACGGTGCCCGGGCCGACCGGGTGCTCACCGCCCGGGGCCGGGCGATGGGGGTCCGGACCGTCGGCGGCGCGCTGTGGCGGGCCCGGCGGGCCGTGCTCGCCGACGTCCCGGCGCCGGCCCTCTACCTCGACCTGGTCGGCGCGGCGGCACTGCCGTCCCGGCTGGTGGAGGACCTGGCGCACTTCCGCTGGGACGGCTCCACGCTGAAGGTGGACTGGGCGCTCTCCGGGCCGGTGCCCTGGACGAACCGGCAGCTGGCCGGCGCCGGCACCGTGCACCTCGGCGCGGACCTCAACGGGCTCACCCACTACGCCAGCGAGCTGGCCCGTGGCGAGCTGCCCCGCGACCCGTTCCTGCTGGTCGGGCAGATGTCGGTGGCGGACCCGAGCCACTCCCCGCCGGGCACCGAGTCCCTCTGGTCGTACACCCACCTGCCGTTCCGGCGGAACTGGCGGGCCGAGGAGGTCGCCGGGCACGTGCAGCGGATGGAGGACGTGCTGGAGGCGGCGGCCCCGGGTTTCCGGCGTCTGATCGTCGGCCGACACGTGGCCGGGCCGGCCGACCTGGAGAAGGGCAACCCGAGCCTGGTCGGTGGCGCGCTCGGTGGCGGGACCGCCGCCGCGTACCAGCAGCTCTTCCTGCGCCCGATCCCTGGCCTGGGCCGGGCGGACACCCCGGTGGACCGGCTCTTCCTGGCCAGCGCGTCCGCGCACCCCGGCGGCGGTGTGCACGGCGCACCGGGCGCGAACGCGGCCCGCGCGGCGCTGGCCCGCGACCGCGCGCTCACCGGCCGCGCCTACGCCGCAGCCATCGCCACCGCCCACAAGGCCATCTACCCCGCCTAACCGCCCGCCGCACCAACCCCGCCGCCCCGCCCCGCCCCGTGGATCAAGGAGTTGTGGTGGGTGACAAAGCGCCCGGCGGGGTGGCAAACGGGCACCACAAGTCCATGATCGACCGCGTGGTGGGGCGGGGGTGGGGCGAGGGTGGGGTGGGGTGGGGGCGGGTTAGCGGGTTATGTTGCGGTGTTTGCTGCGGAGGCGGAAGGGCATGAGCGCGCTTTCCACCTTGGTCGCGGTGGTCATCTTGGAGACGCCGTCGCGCCGCTCCTCGAAGCGGATCGGCACCTCCAGGATGGTGTGCCCCAGCTTGGTGGCGAGGTAGTGCATCTCCACCTGGAAGCTGTAGCCGTTGGACTGCACCCGCTCCAGGTCGATGTCGCGCAGGGCGTCGGCCCGCCAGATCTTGAAGCCGGCGGTGAGGTCCCGGATGCGTACCCGCAGCAGGGTGTGCACGTAGAGGTTGGCCCAGCCACTGAGCGCCCGGCGGTAGAGCGGCCAGTTCTCGTCCAGCTCGCCGCCGGGCACGTAGCGGGACCCGATCACCACGCTGGCCTGGGTGGAGAGCAGCGCGCCCAGCATCCCCGGCAGCGCCTCCGGCGGGTGCGAGAGGTCGGCGTCCATCTGCGCCACGTACTCGGCGCCGCCCTCGACCGCCCGGGTCATCCCGTCCACGTACGCGCGGCCGAGGCCCTCCTTGCCGGCGCGGTGCACGACCTCGATCCGGTCGGGGTGCTCGATGGCCAGCTTGTCCGCCACCTCGCCGGTGCCGTCGGGGGAGTTGTCGTCGGCGACGAGGATGCGCAGCCCCGGCAGCGGCAGTGCGAGCAGCCGCTCGACCAGCGCCGGGAGATTGCCCGCCTCGTTGTACGTGGGCACGACGACGGTCAGGCGTGCGTCCCGCCACGGCGACGGCAACTGCACCGGCTTGATCATGTCGGTCATCCTCGGTTTGCGGACAAGGGTCATGGAAAGGGTATCCAGTTCCCGCATTCGGTCCGAGGGAGGCACCCCTCCCGGGCGTTGCGAACCCTCCCCGCCCACCCCACGCGAGCGTCGAAGCCCTGGTCAGAGGCTTGCGTGGTCAGCGTCGACGGCGAGCAACCGCGCTGAGGGCGAGCGCCGCGACGGCGAGCGCGACACCGGAGAGCGCCGGCTTGTGGGTGCCGACCCAGAGCGCCGCCGAACGGTCCCGCGCCTGCTCGGAGAACACCCCCGCCGCGCCCCGGTCGGTGTCCGCATCGCCGGGGTGATCCAGGTTGTCCCGCCAGGTCGCCGGGTCGATCTCCGCACCGGTCTGCTGACTGTCGTAGCCGTCACGGGCCAGCTTCCGGTCGAGCAGGCCGGGGAACAGGGCGTCGGCCAGCCGGGCCTGCCAGGTCGGGCCGCCCACGTTCAGTTCCCTGGTGCCGCGGTCGGCGGCCCACACGATGGCTCGGGCGGCCAACTCCGGAGTGAAGATCGGGGGCACCGGCTGCGGGTGCCGGGGCAGCCGGGTGCGGACCCAGGAGAACTGCGGCGTGTTGACCGCGGGCAGCTGCACCATCGACAACTTCACCCCCGGACAGTCGTGCAGCAGCTCGGCGCGCAGCGAGTCGTTGAACCCCTGCACGGCGTGCTTGCTCGCGCAGTACGCCGACTGCAGCGGGATCCCCCGGTAGGCCAACGCCGAGCCCACCTGCACGATCGTGCCCCGCCCGTGCGCCCGCATGTGCCGCAGCGCGGCGAGGGTGCCGTGCACCGTGCCCAGGTAGGTGACATCGGTGACCCGACGGAACTCACGCGCCGGAATCTCCCAGGCCGGCGCGAACACCGACGCCATCGCGTTGTTGACCCACACGTCGATGCCACCCCAGTGGTGCACCACGTCGTCGGCGGCCTGCTGCACCGCGCCCGCGTCCGCCACGTCCACCCGGTACACGCGCACGTCGGCCGCGCCGCGCAGCCGGCACTCCCGCTCGGCGGCGACCAGACCGGCCTCGCCCCGAGCCAGCAGCGCCAACCGGGCGCCGCGCGCCGCGTACGCGTGGGCGACGGCCCGGCCGACGCCGGCACTCGCGCCGGTCACCACGACGGTCCGGGTCACGACGCCCCCTTCTGCCGGGTGGCGATGTCGGAGAGCCGGGCCAGCGTCTCCCGGTTACGCCTGTGCAGCACCAGATCGTTGATCTTGTTGTGGACCCAGCGCAGCGGGCCGGCGGCGAAGTCCTCCCCGATGCGCACCCGGGTGGCGCCCTCGCCGACCGGTTGCAGGGTGAAGGCCACGATCGCCTCCCCGGCCGGCCAGAGGCCGGCCTTCAGCACGAGCCGGTGCGGCGGTTCGCTGACCAGCACCGTCGACGCGTCCTGCAACGAGAACGGCCACGGCCCGGCCCGGTGGTGCAGTTGGCTGCCCACCCGGGGCCAGGCGTCGTCCACGTCCCGTACGTGCGCGGTGCCGACCACCCAGTCGCTGTACGTCCACCCGTCCGCGAGCACGTCGAACACCTGCTGCGGGGGAGCGTCGATCACTTTCTCCACAATCGCCACCGGGATCCCATACCCGGACCACGGCACGGGCTAACGGCCGACCGGGTTAGCTTCTCCGCAACGGCGGGTAAGGCGGACCCGGGGCATGGCTGGCGCGCTGGCCCGCCGCCTCGACGGCGACGTTTACTCCTCGGGGCGCAGGGAACCCGCCGGCTGTGCGACAGGACCAGGAGGATCCGTATCAGCGCAGGTCAGCCCAGGTGTACGCCGCTGCTGACCGCGCCGGTTCCGGGTCTGTCGCAAGGCCCCGACCCATGCTGTACGACGCGGTGCTGCTGGACCGCGACGGCACCCTGATCGAGGACGTGCCGTACAACGGCGACCCGGAGAAGGTACGGCCGGTGCCGGGCGCGCGGGCGGCGCTGGACCATCTGCGCGCGGCCGGGCTGCGACTGGCGGTCGTCACGAACCAGTCGGGCCTGGCCCGGGGTTACTTCACCGGTGAGCAGATGCGGGCGGTGCACGCCCGCGTCGAGGAGCTGTTGGGCCGGTTCGACGCGTGGCTGGTCTGCCCGCACGACGACGCCGACGGTTGTGACTGCCGCAAGCCGGCGCCCGGTCTGGTGTACGCCGCCGCCCGCGAGTTGGGCACGACCGCGTCCCGGTGCGTGCTGGTGGGCGACATCGGTCGGGACATCGCCGCCGCGCTGGCCGCCGGGGCAGCGGGGGTGCTGGTGCCCACCCCGGTGACCCGACCGGAGGAGATCGCCGCCGCCGGGTGGGTGGCCACCGATCTGCCGGCGGCGGTGGCGGAGATCCTGCGCCGCCAACAGGCCGTGCAGCCCTCGGCCCCGCACACCGAACCGGTCCGGACGGCGCTGGTGGTCCGCTCGGACTCGGCGGGTGACGTGCTGGTCACCGGGCCGGCGATCCGCGCCGTCGCGGCCGGGGCGGAGCGGGTGGTGCTGTTGTGCGGGCCGCGCGGTCGGGCCGCCGCCAACCTGTTGCCCGGCGTCGACGAGATCATCGAGCATCCGCTGCCGTGGATCGACCCCACACCCGGGCCGGTCGACCCGCAGTCCATGCGGAGCCTGACCGCGCGGCTGGGCGCCGTCGGCGCGGACCAGGCGGTGGTGTTCACCTCGTTCCACCAGTCCGCCCTGCCGCTGGCGCTGCTGTTGCGGATGGCGGGGATCGGCCGGATCGCGGCAATCAGCGACGACTATCCGGGCTCGCTGCTGGACATCCGGCACCGGGTGCCGGTCGGTGTCCCCGAGCCCGAACGTGCCCTCTCCCTGGCCGCCGCCGCCGGTCACCGGCTGGCCGACGGCGACGAACCCGTCCTCCGGCTCCGCCGAGACGCCGTGCCGCCGCGCCCGGCCGACCTCGGCGACCCGGGGTACGTGGTGCTGCACCCCGGGTCGGCCGCGTCGAGCCGGGCCTGTCCGCCCGAGGTGGCGACCCGGATCGTCGGGGCGCTGACCGACGCCGGGCACCGGGTGCTGGTCACCGGCGGCCCGGACGAGCGCGCGGTCACCGCCCGGGTCGCCGCGGCCGGCGGCACCGACCTGGGTGGCCGCACCGACCTGGCCGGGCTGGCGGCGATCGTCGCGGACGCCGGCGCGGTCGTGGTCGGCAACACCGGGCCCGCGCACCTCGCGGCCGCCGCCGGAGTCCCGGTGGTGAGTCTGTTCGCGCCGACCGTCCCGTTCGGCCAGTGGGGGCCCTACCGGGTGCCCACCGTCCGGCTCGGCGACGCGGCCGCGCCCTGCCGGGACACCAGGGCGGCCAGCTGCCCGGTCCCCGGGCACCCCTGCCTCAGTGGCGTCGACCCGGACGAGGTGGTCGCCGCGCTCCGGACGCTCGCCCCCAGCGGTGGTGGCGGCCGATGAACATCCTGCTCTGGCACGTGCACGGCTCCTGGACCACGTCGTTCGTGCACGGCAGCCACCGCTACCTGATTCCCACCACACCCGACCGTGGCCCCTACGGCCTCGGCCGGGCCCGCACCTACCCCTGGCCGGACAGCGCGGTCGAGGTCACCCCGGAGGAACTGCCGGGCGCCGACGTCGACCTGGTCATCCTGCAACGCCCCGAGGAAATCGACCGGGCCGAGGAGTGGCTCCGCCGCCGCCCCGGCCGCGACCTCCCCGCGATCTACGTGGAACACAACACCCCCAAGGGCGACGTGCCCAACACGCGTCACCCGATGGCCGACCGCGACGACCTGCTCGTCGCCCACGTCACCGGGTTCAACCAGATCTTCTGGGACACCGGCGCCACCCGCACCACAGTGGTCGACCACGGCATCGTCGCCCCCTCGGCGTCCTACACCGGCGAACTGGACCGGCTCGCCGTGGTGATCAACGAGCCGGTACGGCGTGGTCGGGTCACCGGCACCGACCTGCTGCCCCAGTTCGCCGAGATCGCGCCGCTGGACGTGTTCGGCATGGGTGTCGCCGGCCTGGGCGATCACCTCGGGCTGCCCGCCGACCGGCTCACCAGCCACGACGACGTGCCCCAGGACCGGATGCACGCCGAACTGGCCCGGCGGCGGGCGTACCTGCACCTGTGCCGGTGGACCTCCCTCGGGCTCAGCCTCATCGAGGCGATGGCGATCGGCATGCCGGTCGTCGCGCTCGCCACCACCGAGGCGGTGATGGCGGTGCCCCCGGAGGCGGGGGCGCTCGCCACCCGGACCGACACCCTGCTCGACGCCGCCCGCCGGTTCATCACCGAACCGGCGACCGCGCGTCAGGCCGGAGCGGCGGCGCGAACCGCCGCGCGCGACAGGTACGGCCTCGACCGTTTCCTCGCTGACTGGGACCGGCTGCTGGAGGAGGAAGTATGCGGATCGCGATGATCTCGGAGCACGCCAGCCCGCTCGCCGTCCTCGGAGGGGAGGATGCCGGCGGCCAGAACACGCACGTCGCGGAGCTGTCCGCCGCGCTCGCCGCCGCGGGGCACGAGGTGCGGGTCTACACCCGCCGCGACGCGCCCGACCTGCCGGTGACCGTCCGCAGCCCGGACGGGTACGACGTCGTGCACGTGCCGGCCGGCCCGGCCGAGCCGGTGGCCAAGGACGCGCTGCTGCCGCACATGCGGGAGTTCAGCAACTGGCTGATCGAGCGCTGGCGCGGCGGCGACTGGGTGCCCGAGGTGATCCACGCGCACTTCTGGATGAGCGGTCTGGCCGGGCTGACCGCGGGCCGGCAGACCGGGGTGCCGGTGGTGCAGACGTACCACGCGCTGGGCACGGTGAAGCGCCGCTACCAGGGTGTGCAGGACACCAGCCCGGCCCGACGGGTCTCCTACGAGCGGGAGTTGGGCCGCTCGGTGGACCGGATCGTCGCGCAGTGCCGCGACGAGGTGGGCGAGCTGGTCCGGATGGGCGTCCCCCGGTCCCGGATGACAGTGGTGCCCTCCGGGGTCAACCTCGCCACCTTCGCCCCGCTCGGACCGGCCGCCGACCGGGAACCGGGACGGGCCCGGATCCTCACGGTGGGGCGGCTGGTCGAGCGCAAGGGCTTCCAGACCGTGATCCGCGCGATGGCGCTGGTCCCGGACGCCGAGTGCGTGGTCGTCGGCGGCCCACCCGAGGGGCTGTTGGAGACCGACCCGTACGCCCGGCGGCTGCGGGCCCTCGCCGAGTCGTGCGGGGTGGCCGACCGGGTGCACCTGGTCGGCGCGGTGCCCCGGGAGGAGATGGGCCGCTGGTACCGCTCGGCGGACCTGCTGGTCGCGGCGCCCTGGTACGAGCCGTTCGGGTTGACCCCGCTGGAGGCGATGGCCTGTGGGGTGCCGGTAGTCGGCACGGCCGTGGGCGGCATCCGGGACACCGTGGTCGACGGGACGACAGGTGACCTCGTGCCGGCCCGGGACCCGAACGCGCTGGCCGCCGCGATTCAGGGCCTGCTCGACGACCGGATCAGGCGCTTCGCGTACGCGACGGCGGCACGTGAGCGGGCCCGGACGCGGTACTCGTGGGCGGCGACCGCCGAGCGGCTGGTCGAGGTCTACAGCGAGGTGGCCGCCGTGCGCCGGCCGACCCGGGTGGTGGCTTGATGCCGGCGGGCAGCCTGCTCGACACCCACCTGACGAACCTCGCCGCGGCGCTGGTGCCGTACCGGCGGTGTGAGCGGCAGTTGGCGCGCTGGGGCGCGGACCTGGCCCACCGGCTGGCGGCCGGGGGCCGCCTGCTGGTCGCCGGCAACGGCGGTAGCGCCGCCGAAGCCCAGCACCTCACCGCCGAGCTGGTCGGCAAGCTGCGTGACGACCGTCAACCGCTGTCCGCGATCGCGCTGCACGCCGAGACGAGCGCGCTCACCGCCATCGCCAACGACTACGGCTACGCCGACGTGTACGCCCGCCAGGTGCGCGCCCACGGCCGTCCCGGCGACATCCTGCTGCTGCTGAGCACCAGCGGAACCAGCGCCAACCTGGTCACCGCCGCGCAGGCCGCCCGTGACGTCGGGGTGACCACCTGGGCGCTCACCGGCACCGCCCCCAATCCGCTCGCCGACGCCTGCGACGAGGTGCTGGCCGTCGCATCCCCGGACACCCAGGTGGTCCAGGAGCTGCACCTGGTGACCAGTCATCTGCTCTGCGAGTACCTCGAAGAGGAGTTGCCCGCCGCGTTGGCGGCGGCCGCCGCCCCGTCGATCGTCCACCCCGGGGAGCCCGCGCCGGCCGGTCGGCTGCCTGCCGCGCCGGTGCGCACCGGGGTCGAGGTGGTGCTCGACGGCGGGACCGGACAGCAGGTCGACGCGTGAGCCGGACAGCAGGTCGACGCGTGAGCCGGACAGCAGGTCGACGCGTGACGATGAGGAGGCAAGCGTGAGGGGACCGGTGGTGGTGCTCGGGGACACCCTGCTCGACCGGGATGTGGAAGGTGTGGTGAACCGGCTCTGCCCGGACTCCCCGGTGCCGGTGCTCGACGAGACCGTGGCCACCGACCGACCGGGGGGCGCCGGGCTGGCGGCGGTGTTCGCCGCCGCGCAGGGCGCCGAGGTGGTGCTGGTGACCGCCCTCGCCGACGACGCCGGCGGGGCCCGGTTGAGCGCTCTGCTCGCCGCCGCCGGCGTGCAGGTGTACCCACTGGCCCTCTCCGGCGCGACGCCGGAGAAGATCCGACTGCGGGCCCGGGGGCGGGTGCTGCTGCGCCACGACCGTGGCGGCACGTCCGGGGAGCCGGGTCAGCCCTCCGACGAGGTGCTCCGGGTGATCGGCGCGGCGTCGGCGGTGCTGGTCAGCGACTACGGCCGGGGGGTGGCCCGGCAGCCCGCGCTGCGCGACGCGTTGGCCGCCACCCGCGCGCCGGTGGTGTGGGACCCGCATCCGCGCGGCCCGGCGGCGGTGCCCGGCGTGCACCTGGCCACCCCGAACGAGTCCGAGGTGCGCGAGCTGGTCCCCGCGCTGCCCGGCGCCAGCCGACTGGCCACCGCGTCCCGTGGCGCCCAGGGGCTGCGGCGGCGCTGGCGGGCCGGCGCGGTCGCGGTGACGCTGGGCGGCGACGGCGCGCTGCTCTGCCACGCGGGGTCGACGCCGCTGGTGGTGCCGACGCCGGGTAGTGCCGAGGGGGACACCTGCGGTGCCGGCGACCGGTTCGCGGCGGCCGCCAGCCTGGCGCTGGCCCAAGGCGCGCTGGTCTCCGAGGCGGTGCAGGTGGCGGTCGCCGAGGCGTCCGCGTACGTGGCAGGTGGGGGAGTGGCGACGGCCCTGCCGCCGTCGACGCCCGCGGTGCGGGCCAGGAGCGCGCCGGGGCCGCGAGCCCTCCAACCGGGACCACTCGGTGGTGCCGTGGCCAACCGGGTGGGGGTGGCCGCCGTCGCCACGCTGCTGGCCGAGGTACGCGCCGCGGGTGGCACGGTGGTGGCGACCGGCGGTTGCTTCGACCTGCTGCACGCCGGGCACGTGGCCACCCTGGAGGCGGCCCGGCAGCTCGGTGACTGCCTGATCGTCTGCCTGAACTCCGACGCCAGCGTGACCGGGTTGAAGGGGCCGGACCGGCCGGTGCAGTCCGAAGGTGACCGCAGCCGGCTGCTGGCCGCCCTGAGCTGCGTCGACGCCGTCCTCATCTTCGACGAGCCGACCCCGGAGGCGGCCCTGTCGTGGGTACGCCCCGACGTCTGGGTCAAGGGCGGCGACTACGCCACCGGCGGTGGGGACGGGAACGCCACCCTGCCGGAGGCGGAGGTCCTTCGCCGGTGGGGCGGGAACACCGTGGTGGTGCCCTACCTGGACGGTCGGTCCACCACCGACCTGATCGTCCGCACGCTCTCGGAGCGGATCCGATGACCGCCACGCGGCCCGGCGCCGGGCCCACCGTCCTGGTCACCGGCGGCGCCAGCGGACTCGGTGCCGCCGTGGTCGCCGCGGTGGCCGCCTCCGGTGGCCGACCGCTCGTACTGGACCGGCAACCGCCTGTCGACGGGGTGTCCTGGACCGAGTGCGACCTGGCCGACACGCGGGCCGCCGAGGTGGCCACCCGGCACCTCGCCGAGCAGGCCGGTGGCCTGGACGCGGTGGTCACCGCCGCCGGCACGGACGTGCCGGGTCGACTCGCCGACCTGCCGGGGGAGACCTGGGACCGGATCGTCGCCGTCGACCTGCTGGCCACCGCGGCGGTGATCCGGGCAGCGCTGCCGTTCCTGCTGACCTCCCGGGGCCGCATCGTCACGGTCGCCTCCACGCTGGGCGTCAAGGCGGTCAGCGACGCCACCGCGTACTGCGCGGCGAAGTTCGGGGTGGTGGGCTTCACCCGGGCCCTCGCCGCCGAGCTGGCCGGTCAGGTCGGCGTCACCCTGCTCATTCCGGGTGGGATGCGCACCGCGTTCTTTGACGAACGTGACCCGCAGTACAAGCCGGGGCCGGACGCGATCCTGAACGAGCCCGCCGACACCGCCGCCGCGATCATGTTCGCGCTCAACCAACCGCCCGGTTGCGCGGTGCGCGAGATGGTGGTCTGTGCCGAGCAGGAGACCTCGTACCCGTGATCCTCGTGCTGCGCGCCCTCGGCGTCGGCGATCTGGTGACCGCGGTGCCCGCGCTGCGGGCGCTGCGGGCCGCGTACCCCTCGCGGGAGCTGGCGCTCGCCGCGCCCGGCTGGCTGGCCCCGCTTGTCGACCTGGTCGGTGGCGTCGACCGGCTGGTGGACACCGCCGGGCTGGACCGACCCCTCCGGGTTCCGTCGGCCCCGCGGGTCGCGGTCAACCTGCACGGGCGTGGCCCACAGTCGCACCGGCTGCTCGCGGCCATCCGGCCCGGCCGGCTGTTCGCCTTCGCCAACCGGGACGCCGGCTGTGCCGACGGCCCGCGCTGGGCCGTCGACGAGCACGAGGTGGACCGGTGGTGCCGGCTGCTGTCCTGGTACGGCATCCCGGCCGACCGCGCCGACCTCAGCCTGCGTCGACCCGCGCCGGCGGGGCTGCCCAGCGGTGTCACAGTGCTGCACCCGGGCAGCAAGATCCCGGCCAAACGGTGGCCCGCCGACCGGTTCGCCGCGCTGGCCCGGGCGCTTACCGACCAGGGGCACCGGGTGCTGCTCACCGGCTCGGCCGACGAACGGGCGTTGGCGGCCCGGGTGGCCGAGGCGGCGGGCCTGCCCTCGGACGCCGTGCTCGCCGGCCGGACCGACCTCGGCGCGCTCGCCGCGCTGGTGGCCGACGCCCGGCTGGTGGTCAGCGGGGACACCGGAATCGCCCACCTCGCCACCGGGTACGGCACCGCGTCGGTCGTCCTCTTCGGGCCGGTGCCACCGGCGCACTGGGGGCCACCACCGGACCGGCCACGGCACCGGGTGCTCTGGGCCGGCGGGCAGGATTGGCCCGGGTGGGACGGGGTAGGAAGCCACCCGACGATGGCGGCTCTGCACCTCGACGAGGTGCTGGCCGCCGTGGCCGAGGTGGAGAGGGTGGTGCGGGTCTCCGGTGCGGTTGCGGCGTAGCGACCCGGGTCGACCGGGGTACGGACGGCGTCGACGCGGACGGGGCTGGCTCTTCGTCGACCCGTCCGGTGCTCCGGTGCGGGATCCGGATGTCCTGGCCCGGCTGCGGGAGCTGGTGATCCCCCCGGCCTGGCAGGACGTCTGGATCGCGCCGCACCCGAACGGGCACATCCAGGCGATCGGGATCGACGCGGCCGGTCGCAAGCAGTACGTCTACCACCCGCGGTGGCGGGAGAAGCAGGACGAGGCGAAGTTCGACCACATGCTGGAGGTGGCCCGGCGGCTGCCGGCGCTGCGCGAGCGGGTGGGGCGGGACCTGGACGGCCGTGGCCTGGGCCGGGACCGGGTGCTGGCGACGGTGACCCGACTGCTGGACATGGGGATGTTCCGGGTCGGCAGCGACCAGTACGCGAACGGCGACGACCCGACCTACGGGGTGGCCACCCTGCGGCCGGAGCATGCCCGGTCCCGGGGCGGCTGCGTGGTGTTCGTGTTTCCCGCGAAGGGGGGCATCGAACAGGTTCGCCGGATCGAGGACCCGGAGCTGTGCCAGGTGCTTGTCAATCTGCGCCGTCGTCGACGACAGGCCGAGCGGCTGTTCGGCTACTGGGACGGCCGGGAGTGGCGCGACGTGCGCAGTGACGAGGTCAACGGCTACCTGCGCGACGCCAGCGGTGGGGAGATGACCGCGAAGGACTTCCGCACCTGGCACGCCACCGTGCTCGCGGCCACCGAGCTGGCCACCGCCGGCCCGGCCCGCTCGGTGACCGCCCGGCGTAAGGCGGTGGTCGCCGTGATGCGTGAGGTGGCGGACCTGCTGGGCAACACGCCGACGGTGGCTCGCGCGTCCTACGTGGATCCCCGGGTGGTCGACCTCTACCACGACGGGGTGGTGGCGTCGGTGGACCCGCGGGCGCCTCGCGAGGAGGCGGAGCGGGTGGTCCTGAAGCTGCTGGAGGGAGCCTGACCGGCCCCGTCAGCGTTCTGGGGGAAGCGCGACGGGACCGGAGCCTCGGGCGTGAGCGGGGTGCCACCGGGCGGCCGCCCGCCGCTCGCGCGGCGGGCGCCTCGCCACGGCCCCCGTTGGCGGCCCACCAGGCGATGGTCGGCCGCGTTGGTGTCAGTCTGCCGGCAGCGAGTTGACCGTGGACGCCCGGCGGTTGACGATCCGCGCCAGATCCGAGCCACCGTCGCGATGTTCTTGCGGGGTGGTGCCGTACGCGGCCCGGAATGCCCGGCTGAAGTGGGCCTTGTCGGGAAATCCCCACCGCGCCGCGACGGTCTGCACGGGCTGGTTACGCAGCGCCGGGTCGGTCAGGTCGCGCCGGCACCGGGCCAGCCGCAGATCCCGGATGTACGACGCCACAGTGGCGTCCTCGGACTCGAACAACCGGTGCAGGGACCGCACCGAGATGTGGTGGGCGTCGGCGACGACCTGTGGGCCGAGCGTCGCGTCGCCGAGGTGGCGGTGGATGTACGACTGCACCTGGGTGAGTAGGGCCCGGCGGCGGACCTCGGTGGGCACGGCGTCCTCGGCGACGAGGTGCCGGCCGAGCATGGTGGTGGCCAGGTCGAGGCCCACCGCGCCGAGCCGGCTGGCGTCGGCGGCATGGTACTGCTCGGGGTGCCCGGTCACCTGGAGCAGGAACTGCGCCAGCAGCGCCCCGATGCCCTCGCTGCCGGACATCCGGCCGCCGTAGAGCGCGGCCATCCGCTTCGGCGGTAGGGGCAGAGCGGCATGTGGGATCAGCGTGATGATCGAGGTGGCCTGGTCCCGCTCCGGCTCGGTGGCGTGGTGGCGCACGTCGTGCGGCCGGGACCCGTCGTAGAAGGTGAACTCGCCGGCCAGGATCTCGCTGCGGCGACCGTCCTGGCTGGACGCGCCGATGCCGCCGGTGGTGAGGGCGAGGATGTACAGCTCCGGGTCGGACTGACGGACCAGCTTCCGGGTCCGGGTGGCGTCCAGGGACGGGTATTCGTACTGCACCAGCTGGATCGGGCCGAGCGCGATGAAGTCGGCGCGGGCGGCGAAGTCGTCGCTGTGCGCGGACTGGATGCGCAGCGGCGCCGAGGTGCGCGCGACGAGGTCCAGCCACATGCCGAACCGTTCCCCCGGTGGCAGGACGGTGGTGTCGATGGTGTCTCTCGGCAGCATCAGAGCTCCCTCAGCCCGCTCGACGCTGGATCAGCGCCTCGACGCCGTCGAGGATCCGGTCCAGGCCGAAGGTGAACTCGTCGTCGGGGTCGTCGTCCTGGTTGAGTACGCCGGCGGCGAGCACCCGGTGCAGCGCGGGGAAGCGGGCCGGGTCGATGAGCCGGGCCACCAGCCGACCGTACGCCGGCATCATCTCGCTGGGCTCGACGCCGGCTGCCCGGCCGCCCTCGGCGACCTGCGACGTGAGGGTGGCCTCGTTGCGGACGTACCCGGTGATCAGCAGGAGCACCGACATCTTCTCGCCCTCGGCGAGGGTGGTGCCGTCGAGGCAGCGCAGCCCGTCCTCCATCCAGCCGAGCTGCTGCGGGGTGATCGGCGGGCCGCTGATCGGCACGTGCAGCAGCCAGGACCGTTGCCGCAGCACCTCGTGCTCGGCCCAGGCCCACCGGGTGAGGCCGGCACGCCAGTCGTCCTCCGGCTTGGGTGGGCCGGGGGACGGGCCGTACCCGGCGTCCACCATGAGCATCAGCAGCTCGTCCTTCGAGCCGACGTACCGGTAGAGGGCCATGGTCGCGGCCCCCAACTCCTTGGCCACCCGGCTCATCGAGACGGCCGCCAGACCGTCGGCGTCGGCCACGCGTACGGCGGCGTCCACGATCGCGGGCACGCTCATTCCCGGCCGAGGGCCCTTGGGTGGTCGCTCCCGCAGCCCCCACGCGCTCTCGATGGACGGCGGGAGCACTGGCCCGCTGTCGTCTGTCTTCGCCGCCACATTTCCTCCTTGCCTCGCCATCCTAGTTCTGCGTATGGTCTACGCATAACAGCGTACGCAATACGCAGAAGGAGAATCGATCATGACGACCACCACCACTCCGGCAGCGCGGGCCGGCCGACGGGAGTGGATCGGGCTCACCGTGCTGATGCTCCCGCTGCTCCTGGTCTCGATGGACGTGTCGGTGCTCTACTTCGCCGTCCCGTTCATCAGCGCGGAGCTGCACCCCACCGCCACCCAGCAGCTCTGGATCTTCGACATCTACGGCTTCGTGCTGGCCGGGCTGCTCATCACCATGGGCGCTCTGGGCGACCGGATCGGCCGGCGCCGGCTCCTGCTGATCGGCGCCACCGCCTTCGGGGCGGCGTCACTGCTGGCCGCGTACGCCGACAGCACCGCGACGCTGATCGCCGCGCGCGCCGTGCTCGGCCTCGGTGGGGCCACCCTGATGCCCTCGACGCTCGCCCTGGTGCGCAACATGTTCCACGACGCCAAGCAGCGCGGCGCCGCCATAGCCATCTGGACCGCCACCCTCACCGGCGGCATCGCGATCGGCCCGGTGCTCAGCGGCATCCTGCTGGAGCACTTCTGGTGGGGCTCGATCTTCCTGATCAACATCCCGGCGATGCTGATGCTGCTCCTGCTCGCCCCGCTCCTGGTGCCCGAGTTCCGCAACCCGGCGACCGGGCGGTTCGACCTGGTCAGCGCGGTACTGTCACTCGGGGCGCTGCTGCCGATGATCTACGGCATCAAGGAGATGGCCCGCGACGGCGTCAGCCCGGTGCGGGTCCTCGCCATCGTCGGCGGCCTGCTGCTGGGCGCGCTCTTCCTGCACCGGCAGCGGACCCGGGCGTACCCGATGGTCGACCTCGGGCTGTTCCGCCGCCGTGGCTTCGGCGGGTCGCTCGCGGTCAACCTGCTGGCGATGTTCGCCATCGTCGGCTTCGCCATCTTCACCACCCAGCACCTGCAGCTGGTGCTCGGCCTGAGCCCGCTGCGGGCGGCACTGTGGAGCCTCGTGCCGTCACTGGCCGTGGGTGGAGTCGCGCCGGCCGCCGCCGCCCTCGCCCAGCGCGTCGAACGGGCGTACCTGATCGCTGTGGGGTTCGGGATCGCCGTGGTCGGCTTCGCGGTGTTGACCCGGGTCACGCCGGAGACGCCGCTGTGGCTGCTGCTCGTCGGCGCGAGTGTCTACGCGGCTGGCCTGGTGCTGGTGATGTCCCTCGTGACCGAGCTGGTCCTCGGCGCGGCGCCGCCCGAGCAGGCCGGTGTCGCGTCGGCGCTGACCGAGTCCAGCAGCGAGCTGGGCGGCGCGCTGGGAATGGCGATCCTGGGCAGCGTCGGCGCGGCGGTCTACCGCCGGGAGATCGTCGACGGCCTGCCGGCCGGGCTGCCCGCCGACAGCGGCGCCGCGGCCCAGGAGACCCTGGGCGGCGCGCTCGCGGTCGCCCAGGGGCTGCCGGCGGATCTGGCCGACGCGGTGCGGCACGCCGCCGCTGTCGCGTTCACCGATGGGCTGCACCTGGCGGCGTACGCCGCCATGGCGGTGATGCTGCTGGGCGCGGTCACCGCGCTTGTCGCGCTGCGCGGGGTCCGACCGGCCGACTCGACGGCGCTGGCCGCCGAGCCGACCGGTCCGGCCGACACGTCGTTGTCGTCGGTCAGTCGGTGAGCACGTGCGCGAGCCGGTCGCGGAAACGCCGCTCGGAGTCGCTTACCGACTCGCCGCCGATGCCCAGCAGCCCACCGCTGGACGCGGCCCCCACCACCTGCTCGGCGATCTTCACGAGCCAGTGCTTGTACGCGCCAGCCTCACCCTCGTCGACCCGCGCGGCCAGCAACGCGCCGGCCTCGCCGGCCCGCAGCAGCACGTCGTCGATGTACGCCCCGGGGTCGGCGGGCGCGATGGCCGGCAACTCCTCGCCGGTGTCCGGGTCACCGACCCGGGTGACGATCTCACCGGCCACGGCGGCGACCAGCGGGCTGGCCGACTCCCGGCCGGCGGCGATGGTCTCCAGCCCGGCCGCGTTCTCCGCCATGGTCCGGCGGGTGCCGTCGGACTCGGCGGCGCTCGCCGCGGTCAGAACCGACTGCGGCAGGCCGACCAACAGCCCCCACTCCCCGTCGGAGAAACCGAACCCGGTGTACGCCGGCTGCTCGATCACGGCAACGCCCCTTCCGCCCTGCTCTGCTTGGTCAATCGGTGCTCTGCTTGGTCGACTCACCGGGCCCGACACCGGTGCCCGGGTCAGGCTAGTCCAGGGTCAGCAGGCCCTGTTCGGACACCACGCGCACCGACAGCGTCTTGTACCCGACCTCATCGAAGAGAACCGTCATCTTGTCCTCCTCGTACGAGAGCACCAGGCCCGACCCCCACTCCGGGTGGCGCACCTGGCTGTGCACCGGGAACGGCCCGACCGCGCCCTGGTCGGCCACGCTGGTGCCGTTGTGGCAGTTGTCGCAGTGGCCGCAGACGTGCGTCATCTGCTCGCCGAAATAGGCCAGCAGGGTCTGCCCCCGGCAGGCCCGGGTTTCGGCGAAGGCCCGCATCATGTCGGTGCGGGACCGGGTCACGGTCTGCTGGCGCTCGGCCTCGGCCAGCGCCGCAGCGGCGGCGTCGGTAGGAGTGGGGGAGTAGCGGGGAGCGCCGACGCGCTGCCGGGCGCGCGGCTCGGCCGCCCCGACCTGCTCCAGCAGGGAGAGGTACTGGCCCAGCTTGCGCGGCCCGAGGCCGGTGGTCTCGCGCAGCTCGGTCTTGGTGGCCGGCTTGCGGCGCAGCAGCGCGGCGAGGTCGCGCAGTTCGTCGACGTCGGGCAGGCCGCCGCTGAAGAACCGTTGCAGGCCCACGTCCTCGGCCTGCCACAGCAGCAGCACCCGGGCCGGTTGCCCGTCGCGGCCGGCCCGGCCGATCTCCTGGAAGTAGCTGTCCGGTGAGTCGGGCAGCGCCATGTGCACCACCCAGGCGATGTTCGGCTTGTCGATGCCCATGCCGAACGCCGAGGTCGCCACCATGATGGGGACCTGGTCGGCGAGGAACGCCTCGTGCAGTTCGGCACGCGCGCCGGCCGCCATCCCACCGTGGTAGAACTGCGCCGGGAAGCCGGCGTCGGTCAACCGGGTGGCCAACTCCTCGGCGGCGCGCCGGGTCGGCACGTAGATGATCCCGGGTCGCTGGTCGTCGCGCAGCAGCGCGATCAGCCGCCGCCACCGGTAGTCCTCGGTGGGGCAGTGCGCGACCTCGACGAACAGGTTCGGCCGGTCCAGCCCGGAGACCACCACCTCCGGCTCGCGCAACCGCAGCCGGGCGATGATGTCGTCGCGTACCGGAGGGGAGGCGGTGGCGGTCAGCGCGACCACCGGCGGTCGGCCGATGCCGTCGATGAGGTGCCCGAGCGCCAGGTAGTCGGGGCGGAAGTCGTGCCCCCACGCGGAGATGCAGTGCGCCTCGTCGATCGCCACCAGCGCCGGCTTCAGCGCGGCGACCTCGGCCATCCGCTCGGGGTTGCTGAGCTGCTCCGGGGTGATGAAGAGGAACTCCGCCCGGCCCTCGCGGATCTCGGTGATCGCCTCGGCCTGCTGGGTGGGCGACTCGTTCGAGCTGATCCGCACCGCCCGCAGCTCCGGGCGTTGCCGCTCGTTGAGGGAGGCGATCTGGTCCTGCTGGAGGGCCAGCAGTGGGGAGATCACGACGGTGGGGCCGGGTATCAGGCTGGCCGGGATCTGGTAGATCGCCGACTTGCCGGCACCGGTGGGCAACACCACCAGCGCGTCTCGCCGCTTCATCACCGCGCGCATGGCGGCCAGTTGGTTGGGCCGCAGCGCCTTCCAGCCGAAAAGGCTGCGGGCCGCGCGGCGCAACGTCATCGAGTGCGTGGACAGTTTCATCGAGGGCCGGAGGTACCCGGGCCCATGACCGCCGAAACGCGTCCCGACGATCATGGGCCCGTTGATCGCCGACTCAGCGCAGCCGGGGCAGGACCTCGCGCTGGTAGAGGTCGAACAGACCCTGGTAGTGCGGGCCGGTGTTGGCCACGTAGACCTCGTCGAAGCCGGCCTTGGCGTACTGGTCGATCATCTCCAGGTGCGCGTCGGCGCTGTTGCCGCAGACGAACGCCTCCTTCAGCATCTCCGGCTTGACCAGCTCGGCGGCCTGCTCGAAGTGTCGCGGCGAGGGCAGCACCTGGGACAGCTCACCCGGCACCCCCGCGTTGGGCCAGCGCTCGTACGCGATGCGCAACCCCTCCTCCTCGCTGTCCGCGTACGCCGCCTTGAAGCCGGCCTGGCACGGCTTGTCGCCGCCGCCGTTCTCCCGGAAGCGCCGGACCATCTCGCCGTCGGGCATGGTGCTCACGTAGCCGTCGCCGATCCGGGCGGCCAGGTCGATGGACTTCGGCCCGAAGCCCGAGACGTAGATCGGCGGGGGAGTGTCGGGCAGCGTGTAGATCCGGGCCTGTTCCACGGTGTAGTGCTTGCCGTGGTGGCTGACGAAGTCGCCGCCCCACAGCGCGCGCAGCACCTCGACGGCCTCCTCCAGCATCTCCAGCCGGACGTCGGCCGGCGGCCAGGCGTCGCCGAAGATGTGCTCGTTGAGCGCCTCGCCGGTGCCGACGCCGAGCACGAACCGCCCGCCGTGCAGCACCGCGCTGGTCGCCGCCGCCTGCGCGATGACGGCCGGGTGGATCCGCACGGTCGGGCAGGTCACCGCCGTGGTCACCGGCAGCGAGCAGACCTGGCTGAGCGCGCCGATCATCGACCAGACGAACGGGCTCTGGCCCTGTGCGTCCACCCAGGGGTGGTAGTGGTCGGAGATCCACAGCGCCTCGAAGCCGGCCCGTTCGGCGCCGCGCGCCTGCTCCAGCAACTCGGCCGGCGTGAACTCCTCACTGGACAGAAAGTATCCGATCTTCATGGCTTACCCCTTCGGCGCACGGACCTGCTGATGGGGAGAGCCGTACCCCGGCGACGCCCGGTCACACCGGTTCGCACCGTCGGCCGGGTCAGCGTCGACCGAACATCGCCCGGATCGCGGCGAGCAGCAGCAGGGCGCCGACCACCAGGCCGAGCAGGCGTACGCCGGGGATGTCGGCCGGGCTCGTCGCGTCGGCCAGCAGGGCGGAATCCATCCCCGCACTCTCCCCGGGGAGCGGGCCGCCAGGCAACTGTAAGGTTTATTGACTATTGAATCGCTCAGTGTGACCATGGCAGGACCGCCTGCCGGTGGCGGTGCGCCGAGGGCGCGCGAGAGATGGGGTACGGGGGCCGCATGAGCGAGCGCAACCAGCGGATCGACGGGGGCGCACCGTCGCCGGTGATCGACACTGATCACTCCGAGGGGGCGGAGTGACCACGACCAGCGGGCACCTCCCGGCGCTCGCCGCCGCCGTCCTGCAACCCGGCTTCGTCGGCACCACCCCACCGCCGTGGGTGTGCCGCTGGCTCGGCGAGGGTCTCGGCTCGGTGGTGCTCTTCGCCCGCAACGTCGTCGACACCGAGCAGGTGGCCGCGCTCACCGCGACGCTGCGCGCGGAACGGCCGGACGTCATCGTGGCGATCGACGAGGAGGCCGGTGACGTCACCCGGCTCGAGTCGGTGCGAGGCAGCTCCCGGCCCGGCAACTTCGCCCTCGGCGCCGTCGACGACCCGGAGCTGACCGAGGCCGTCGCCCGGGACCTCGGCGCCGAGCTGGCCGCGGCGGGGGTGACCCTCAACTACGCCCCGGACGCCGACGTCAACTCCAATCCGGCGAACCCGGTGATCGGCGTCCGCTCCTTCGGCGCCGACCCGCTGCTGGTCGCGCGGCACACCGCCGCCTGGGTCCGCGGCCTCCAGGCCGGTGGCGTCGCGGCCTGCGCCAAACACTTCCCCGGGCACGGCGACACCCGGGTCGACTCCCACCACGACCTGCCCCGGATCACCGCCGACCGGGACCGGCTGGACGCCTGCGAACTGGCTCCGTTCCGCGCCGCCGTCGCCGCCGGCGTGCAGGCCGTGATGACCGGCCACCTGCTGGTGCCCGCGCTCGACCCGCACCTGCCGGCGACGCTGAGTCAGCGCATCCTGGGTGGGTTGCTCCGCGACGAGCTGGGCTTCTCCGGCGTGGTGGTCACCGACGCGATGGAGATGCGCGCGGTCGCCGACCGGTACGGCTTCGCCGGGGCGACGGTCCGCGCCCTCGCCGCCGGGGCCGACGCCATCTGCATCGGTGGCGAACGGGCCGACGAGCAGGCCGCCCGTGAGCTGCGCGACGCCATCGTGGCCGCCGTCGCCTCCGGTGAGCTGCCCGAGGAACGCCTCGCCGAGGCCGCCAAGCGCGTCGGTCAACTCGCCGCCTGGACGGTGGCCGCCCGCAGCGGCGGCTCGGCCGGAGCGCGCGGCGCCGCCGACGTCGGGCTGGTCGCCGCCCGCCGGGCCGTCCGGGTCACCGCCGCCCCGGGCACGACGGTCGCGCTGCCCCTGACCCGCGCGGCGCACGTCGTCGAGTTCGAGCCGCTGCGCAACATCGCCATCGGCGCCGAGACCCCGTGGGGCATCGGCGAACCACTGGCCGAGCTGCTGCCCGGCACCAGCACGGTCCGCTACGCCGAACCCGACGTGCCGGCCGACCCGGGCGCCGGGGCGGGTGGCCGCCCCCTGGTCCTGGCCGTCCGTGACCTGCACCGGCACGACTGGATGCGTGCCGCCGTGCACCGCGCGTTGGCCGCCCGCCCGGACGCGGTCGTGGTCGAGCTGGGCGTGCCCGAGCTGGTCACCGGGGCGGTGCACCTGGCCACCCACGGCGCCACCCGGGCCAGTGGACAGGCCGCCGCCGAGGTGCTCACCGGAACCCGCTGACCGGCCCGCCCTACGGAAGGTCGGCGACCAGGTCGGCGTACTCGGGGTGCTTGTCGATGAACGCGGCCATGAAGGGGCACTGCGGCACCAGCTTCGTGCCGCGTGCCCGGAGCTCGTCCAGGGTGCCGCGGACCAGCGTGCCGCCCACCCCCTTGCCCTGAAAGCCCCGGTCCACCTCGGTGTGGGTGAAGACCAGCACCTCCCCGCGCGGCAGGTACGCGGTGAAGCCCGCCAGCGCGTCGTCGACCAGGATCTCGAAGCGGTGCTTCGCCGGGTTGTCCTCGACCAGGGTGCTCATCCGGCCATTCTCCCCGCCGGCTCGGCCAGCGCGTCGAGTTCGCCGAGCAACCGGTCCACCTCGTCGGCCGTGTTGTAGTGGTAGATGCTGGCCCGCACCGCGCCGCCGCTGTCGCGCAGACCCATCAGCTGGAAGTACTCGTAGGCGTAGTAGTCGCCGACGGAGAGGCAGAACCCGGCGGCGCCCAACGCCTCCTGGGTGGCAGTCGGCGACATCCCGGCCACCCGGAACGAGACCGTCGGGCAGCGCCGCGCCGGCGAGCCGTAGACGGTGATCGCCGGCCGCTGCGCCAGCCCGGCGAGCAGCCTGTCCAGCAGCGCCTCCTCGTGTGCCTGGGCGGCGGCCAGCCCGGCCCGCAGCCGCGCCCGTCGGTCCCCGACCGCGTCCGGGTCCAGCCCCGCCAGGTGATCCACCGCGGCGGCCACGCCGGCCAGCAGCGGGAAGCTCGGCGTGCCGTACTCGAACCGGTCCGGCACCGCGTCCGAGGACGGCACGAGCTTCGCCGGGCGCAGCGCCGCCCACCGGGCCGGGTCCGCCACCATCGCCGCCAGGTGCGGCCCGGACCACTTGTACGCGCTGGTGACCAGCACGTCGGCGCCGAGCGAGGTCAGGTCGGTCGGCCCGTGCGGGACCGAGTGCACCCCGTCGACGTAGACCAACGCGCCGACCGCGTGCGCGGTCTTGGCGATCGCCGCCACGTCCGGCATGGTGCCGATGGCGTTGCTGCCGGCGGTCACCGCGACCAACCGGGTGCGCTCACCGACCAGGTCCGCGTACTGGGCGGCGGGCAGCTCACCGGTGTGCCGGTCGACCTCGGCCCAGCGCACCGTCGCGCCGGCCGCCTCGGCGGCCTGCACCCACGGCCGCACGTTCGCGTCGTGGTCGAGCCGGGAGACCACCACCTCGTCACCCGGGCGCCACGCCGCGCCGAGCGTGCGGGCCAGGGTGTACGTCAGCGCGGTCGCGCTCGGGCCGAGCACCACCCCGGCCGGGTCGGCGCCGAGCAGGTCGGCCACCGCAGAGCGGGCCTCGGCCACCAGCTCCAACGACCGGCGGCCCGCAACGTTGGCGGCGCTGCGGTTGCCGACCGCCGACCGCATGGCGTCGGTGACCGCGTCGATCACACCGGCCGCGGTCTGGGTGCCGCCGGCACCGTCGAAGTGGACGAAGCCCTCGGTCAGGGCGGGGTAGGCGGCCCGGGTGCGGGCGATGTCGAACGGCATGTCCCGGACCCTAGCCGGTGGTCTCGTGCCCTGGTCGCCCGCCAGGTGATCACCGTTCGGCGACGACGTCGCGGATGTCTCGTACTCTTGGCGAGGTGACGAACCGACCCGCCACCATGCCCGTTCCCTCCGTCCGCCGCGCCGCCGGTCTCCTCGCCGGTCTGGCGCTCGGCCTCGCCGTGCTCACCGGGTGCAGCTCCCAGGGCGCCTCCACCGACTGCGGGCTGGACGCCTGCACGGTCACCTTCGAGCGGGGTGTCGATGCGAGCGCCACCATCCTGGGCGTCGAGGCCAAGCTGGTCGGCGCCGAGGGTGACCAGGTGACCGTCGAGGTCGCCGGTGAGCAGCTCACCCTCACCACCGGCCAGCAGGCCGCCGAGGCCGGGGGCTTCGCGGTCACCCTGGACAGCGTGACCGACCAGCAGGTCAAGATTCGCGTGTCGCGTAACCCGGGCAGCTGACCTGGGCGGGCGGCGGTGGCCGACGTTTGGGGATCTTCCGAATCGGAGATTGTGACGCCATGTCACTCACCCGTAGCGCCGAAGCCACCGCCTCCCGTACGGCGGACAGCCGGTGGTTGGAACTCCTCGCCCGGGCCGGCTTCATCGGCTACGGGATCGTCCACCTCCTCTTCGCCTGGTTGGCGTTGCAGATCGCGTTCGGCACGTCGTCCGACGACGGTGACCAGTCCGGCGCGCTGCGCACCCTCTCCGCCCAGCCCCTCGGCAAGTTCCTGGTCATCGCCGTCGCGGTCGGCCTGCTCGCGATGGCGATCTGGCAGGCGCTGGAGGCGGCGGTCGGGCACCGCGCCGAGCGCGGCAAGGAGCGGGTCACGGAACGGGTCGCCTCGGCCGGCCGGACCATCGTCTACCTCTACTTCGCGTGGACCGCGTTCAAGGTCTTCAAGGACGCCGGCTCGAACAGCGCCGACCAGCAGGAGGCCCTGACCGGCAAGCTGATGACCTCCAGCGGTGGCCGCTGGCTGGTCGGCCTGGCCGGGCTGGTGCTCGCCGCGATCGGCGTCGGCCTGGTGATCTACGGCGTCGTCAAGCGCTTCGAGAAGCACCTGAAGACCGGCGAGATGAGCCCGAAGACCCGCAAGCTCGCCCGCCGGCTGGGCATCGCCGGGTACGCCGCCAAGGGCGTCGCGTACGCCATCGCCGGTCTGCTGATCATCGTGGCCGCGGTGAAGTACGACCCGGAGAAGGCTCGCGGTCTGGACGCCGCGCTGCACACCCTGCGTGAGCAGTCGTACGGCACGTTCCTGCTGACCCTGGTCGCCCTGGGCATCGCCGCGTTCGGCGTCTTCTGCTTCTTCCAGTCCCGGTACCGCAAGGTCTGAGCTGGTCGATACCACGGATGTCGGGCACTCTTGGGCTTTTGCCCGAAGTGCCCGACGCCTGGTCGAAGGGGAGCACCGAAGCCGTGCAGAACTATCTCGAAACGGCCGTCGCCGCGCTCGTCGCGGCGGCGGTCGCCCTGTTCCTGGTCGAGGTCGTCCACCGGGTGACCCGGCGGTTCGGCCGCCGGTCCCTGCTGTTGACCGAGTTGACCGATCACGCGCACCGCCCGTTCCAGGTCGCCGGAACGGTCCTGGCCGTGCAGTTCGCCGTCCGCTTCACCACCGGGTACGCGGTCGGCGAGAGCTGGCGTCGACTGCTGTTGCACCTGCTCATCCTCGGCGTCATCGCCACCCTGGCCTGGCTGGTCGCCTGCCTGCTGGTCGTCGTGGAGGACACCGCGCTGGCCCGGTTCCGGGTCGACGTACCGGACAACCGGCACGCCCGACGCGTACGCACCCAGGTGGTGATGCTGCGCCGGCTGACCATCGCGGTGATCGTCATCCTGGCCGTCGGCGTGATGCTGATGACGTTCCCCAGCGTGCGGGGCATCGGCGCCGGCGTGCTGACCTCCGCCGGTGTGGTCGGTGTGGTGGCCGCGCTCGCCGCGCAGAGCCTGCTCGGCAACGTCTTCGCCGGCCTCCAGCTCGCCTTCAGCGACGCCGTCCGGCTCGACGACGTGGTAGTCGTCGAGGGGGAGTGGGGTCGCATCGAGGAGCTGACCCTCAGCTACGTGGTCGTACAGATCTGGGACGACCGCCGGTTGATCCTGCCCACCTCGTACTTCACCAGCAAGCCGTTCCAGAACTGGACCCGGACGGAGGCGGCGGTGCTCGGCACCGCCGAATTCGACGTGGACTGGGCGGTGCCGGTGCAGACCATGCGCGAGGAGCTGCGCCGCCTCGTCGAGGGCACCGAACTGTGGGACGGGCGGGTCTGCGTCCTCCAGGTCACCGACGCCACCGGTGGGACGGTCCGGTTGCGCGCGCTGGTCAGCGCCGCCGACGCGGGCAGCCTGTGGGACCTGCGCTGCCTCGTCCGGGAACACCTGGTCGCCTGGATCCGGGACAACCGCCCGACCGCGATGCCCCGGCTGCGCGCCGAACTGGGCGACTCCACCAGCAGCCTGTCCTGGCAGTGGGTGCAGCCGAGGCGCCCGGCCCGCCGCCTGTCCGAGACCGAGGCCCCCGACGACGCCCGTGTCTTCGGCGGCAGCGACGACGGCGACGCCCGCAGCGAAGCCTTCGTAGGCCCCGAAGAAACCCGCCCCTAACCCACCCCGTCCCCGCGCCCCGCGCTGGCCCGCGCCCCGCGCTGGCCCGCGCCCCGCGCTGGCCCGCGCCCCGCGCTGGCCCGCGCCCCGCGCTGGCCCGCGCCCCGCGCCCCGCGCCCTCGCGCCGCCCCCGCGCCCTCGCGCCGCCCCGCGCCCCGCAAGATCGTGCAACTTCCTGGTTGTAGTGGCCTCCGTCCTCGTCGGAGGCCACTACAACCAGGATCGAGCGTGATCTTGCGGGGCGACCCCGACGATCATGAACTTGCCGGTCGGTTTGCCTGGTTTGTCCCCGCCGACCTCATGATCAACGCGGCGGCGCCAGGTCAGCGGGAGGCGGGCGGCCGGGGGAGGGGGAAGGGCGCGGGGGAGAGGTCCGTTGCGGGAGGTTTGGTCGGGCTTGGGTGGGGGATGTGCTGCCGGACGTCTCTGGCGTGATCGCGGCGGCTGGCCGCGTATCGGCGGCGCGGCGTCCGGACAACGGGGACGGTGAGCTGCCTGTCGCGCTTTAGGATTGACGAGCGACGACTTCGGGCATACAGCGCGGTGATGAGGAAAGGAGGACAGCATGGCTGACGTGGCGAAAGCCCGCACATCCCAGAATGGGAGCGAGCCCTCCACCGCCGAGCTGGTGCAGCGGGCCACCGAGCAGATCTCCCGCCTCGTGCGGGACGAACTGACGCTGGCCCGAGCGGAGTTGACCCAGAAGGGTAAGCACGCCGGCATCGGGATCGGCCTGTTCGGTGGCGGTGGCGCGCTCGCGTTCTTCGGCCTGGGTGCGCTGGTCGCCACGGCGATCCTGCTGCTCGACCTGGTGTTGCCCGCCTGGGCCGCGGCGCTGATCGTGGCGGTGGCCTGCTTCCTGGTGGCTGGCATCCTCGCCCTGGTGGGCAAGAAGCAGGTCAGCCGTGCGGTCCCGCCGATGCCGGCGGCCACGGTCCGTAGCCTCCGGGCAGACATGGACACCGTCACCGCCGCGGTGAAGGACAGGGGGCGGCAATGACCGGCAACGGGACGGGCGACACCGAGGCTCTCCGCGAGGAGATCCGTCGTACCCGGGTCGAGTTGGGCGAGACGATGGAGGCGTTGGCCGCCAAGGCCGACGTCAAGGCGCGTCTCAAGGAGTCCGCCGAGCAGGCCAAGGAGCGGATGCGGGAGCAGGCGGCGCAGACCGTCGCCCGGGTCCGCGGTCAGGCCGCGCGTGGTGCCGGAATGGCGCGGGCGCAGGCCTACGAGAAGGGCGAGTTGGTACGCGCACAGGCGTACGACAAGGGTGAGTTGGTGCGCCGTAACCCGGTGCCGTGGGCGGCCATCGCGGCCGGCGCGGTGGCCACCGTGGTGGTGCTGATGATCGTGCGGGGGAGGCGTAGGTGAGTAAGAGCATCGGCAGGGTCGCGTACCGGCCGGTCGGCGTCTTGATGGGTATCGCGGCGGGCGCGGTGGCCGGGGCGATCTTCCGACAGGTCTGGAAGGTCACCGCGGGCGACGGTGAGGCGCCCAACGCGACCGACGAGGATCGCGGCTGGGGCGAGATCCTGGCCGCCGCGGCGTTGCAGGGCGCCATCTTCGCGGTCGTCCGGGCCGCGGTGGACCGGGGCGGCGCGGTCGGCGTGCGCCGGATGACCGGCAGCTGGCCGGACTGACCAGCAGCGACTTCAGCCCCCTTCCCGCATCGATGGGAAGGGGGCTTTCGCTTGGCATCGCACGCCGCCCAGCGCACCTGAGGCATCCGTCAGGTCACATGTCGGAGAAATTCGTCGGAGAGGTCGTGACAGACTTTTTGCCTCCGTGATTTGCTGGTCCCCGCTGTTGCGAGATGGCGTGGGTTGAGAGAAGTCTCCTTCGTGGGGCCGCCTCAGGCGCCGCTGCTCAAAAACGGCCAATCGGCCGGACGGCGTGCACGGCCGCCAGTTTTTAGAGGGAGAAACACATGGCTCAGGGAACCGTGAAGTGGTTCAACGCTGACAAGGGCTTCGGCTTCATCACCGTCGATGGTGGGGGTGCTGACGTGTTCGTCCACTTCTCGGCCATCCAGACCAGCGGCTACCGCTCGCTGGAGGAGAACCAGCGGGTGGAGTTCGAGATTGCTCAGGGTCAGAAGGGCCCGCAGGCTGAGCAGGTCCGTCCCATCTGATTGAGACGGCCGGCCCCCGCCGGCCAGTGGGACGATCCGGCTCAAGGGTCGCTCAAAGCCCCGCATCCCCGGTTGGGGATGCGGGGCTTTCCACCTACTCGGGCTCCCGGTGGAGCGACGGCTCAGCGTCGACGCGAGCGCAGGCCGAGCCAGAGCACCACCAGCCCGGCCAGCGCCACGAGCGGGCCGATCAGCGCCCAGATCTTCTCGTCGGTCATCACGCTGCCGCTGACGTAGCCGAGGCCCTGGACCGTCCACACCGCACCGATCACCACGGCCAACAGGCCGAGGGTGAGCGGAAGCCAGCCTCTCATCGCGTCCCCTCTCCGCCGCCCGGGGCGGCGCGCCGCCGTCCAGCATCGCCGGCCGGGCGGCGCGACGCGAGCACCCCGGGCGCGCGGGTCACCACCGGTCGTGCACCTGCGGGCGAATCAGCTCGTCGTAGGTCTCGCGGACGGCTGCCAACTGCTCGTCGGTGAGCGGGGACAGGGCCGCCGTGGCGGCGTTGCGGCGGGCCTGCTCGGCATCGCGGGCACCGGGGATGACCACGGTGACGCCCGCCTGGTCCAACACCCAGCGCAGCGCGAACTGCGCCATCGTGCGGTCCGCGTCGACCAGCGGGGCCAGCCGGCGTACGGCGGCCAGACCTCGGTCGAAGTCGACTCCGGAGAACGTCTCTCCGACGTCGAAGGCCGCGCCGTGCCGGTTGTAGTTGCGGTGGTCGTCGGCGGGGAACTCGGTGTGCTCGTCGTAGCGGCCGGAGAGCAGGCCGCTGGCGAGCGGCACGCGGGCGATGATGCCGACACCGGCGGCCGCCGCGGCCGGCAGCACCCGCTCCAGCGGCTTGTGGCGGACCGCGTTGAGGATGATCTGGACGCTCGCCACCCCCGGTCGGGCGATCGCGGTGAGGGCCTGGTCGCAGGTCTCGACGCTGACCCCGTACCCGGCGATGGCCTTCTCGGCGACGAGGGTGTCCAGGCCGTCGAAGACCTCGTCGGAGGAGAAGACCTCGGTGGGCGGGCAGTGCAACTGGACCAGGTCCAGGGTGTCCATGCCGAGGTTGGACCGGGAGCGGTCGGTCCACTGCCGGAAGTTGGCCAGGGTGTACGCCTCCGGCCGCTGCTCGACGCGGCGACCCATCTTGGTGGCGACGGTCAGCCCGGCGTCGGGCCGGCTGCGCAGGAAGCGGCCGATCAGCTGCTCGCTGCGGCCGTCGCCGTACACGTCGGCGGTGTCGAGGAAGGTGACCCCGGCGTCCACGGCGGCGGCGAGCACCGCCATGGCGTCGTCCTCGCTGACGGTGCCCCAGTCGGCGCCGAGTTGCCAGGCGCCCAGACCGACCGCGCCAACGGTCCGGCCGAGCCGGTTGAAGCTGCGCTGTTCCATGCCCCCGAGCCTAGTGATCGGGTTGCCGCCCTGCCACGCGAGCCGTACCGTAGCAGTACGAACGTACGGTTTGGGAGGCGACCATGTGGGACCCGACGACCTACCTGCGCTTCGGCGACGAGCGATCCCGGCCGTTTCGCGACCTTCTCGCCCGGATCCCGGCCGAGCGACCCCGGACGGTGGTCGACCTCGGCTGCGGCCCCGGCCAGCTCACCGCCACCCTCGCCGAGCGCTGGCCGACGAGCCGGGTGTTCGGCGTCGACTCCTCACCCGACATGATCGAGCGGGCCGAGGCCCTCGGCGCGCCTGTCGACTTCGCGGTCGCCGACCTGCGCGACTGGCGTCCGGCCGGCGACGAGGACGTGGTGGTCAGCAACGCGGCGCTGCAGTGGGTCCCCGGTCACCAGGAGTTGCTGTGCCGTTGGGCCGCTGAGCTGCCCGTCGGCGCCTGGCTCGCTATGCAGGTCCCCGGCAACTTCGCCGCCGACTCGCACCGCGCCCTGCGGGAGGTCGCCAACCGGCCGACCTGGCGGGCCGAGGTCGCCCCGCTGCTGCGCGCGGACCCCGTCGACGACCCGGCCGACTACGCGGCGCTGCTGACCGCCGCCGGCTGCGCGGTGGACGCCTGGGAGACTACCTACGTGCACCTGCTGCCGGCTCGACCCGCCGCCGAGCACCCGGTGCTGGCCTGGATGGAGGGCACCGCGCTGCGCCCGGTCCGGGCCGCACTGGACGCCGCCGGCTGGTCCGCCTTCCGGACCGAGCTGGAAGTACGGCTCACCGCGGCGTACCCGGTGCGGCAGGGTCAGGTGTACTTCCCGTTCCGCCGCGTCTTCGTCGTCGCCCGCACCGGCGACCCTGCCCAGGAGAATCCGTGACCGACCTGTCCACCTTCATCGCCGGTCTGCCCAAGGTGGAGCTGCACGTGCACCACGTCGGCTCCGCCTCACCCCGGATCGTCGCCGAGTTGGCCGCCCGCCACGAGGGACGCACCCCCGTACCGGCCGACCCGGACGCCCTCGCCGCCTACTTCGAGTTCCGCGACTTCGCGCACTTCATCGAGGTCTACCTGAGCGTCGTGGACCTCATCCGCGACCCGGAGGACGTCTGGATCCTCACCCACGAGGTGGCCCGGGAGCTGGCCCGCCAACAGGTCCGGTACGCGGAGCTGACCATCACCCCGTACTCGCACGTCCGACGGGGCATTCCCGCGCCGGCGTTCTGTGAGGCCATCGAGGACGCCCGCAAGCGCGCCCTGGCCGACTTCGGCATCGAGCTGCGCTGGTGCTTCGACATCCCCGGCGAGGCTGGCCTGCCGGCAGCCGAGGAGACGCTGCGCATCGCCCTGGACGAGCGCCCGGACGGGCTGGTCAGTTTCGGTCTGGGTGGCCCGGAGATCGGGGTACCCCGACCGCAGTTCCGGCCCTACTTCGACCAGGCCCGCGCCGCCGGGCTGCGCTCGGTGCCGCACGCCGGGGAGACCACCGGGCCGCAGACCGTCTGGGACGCGCTGAACGAGCTGGGCGCCGAGCGGATCGGGCACGGCATCTCCGCCGCGCAGGACCCGCAGCTGCTCGCCTACCTGGCCGAGCGGCAGATCGCGATGGAGATCTGCCCGACGTCCAACGTACGCACCCGGGCGGTGGCCAGCCTCGACGAGCACCCGCTGCCCCGGCTGGTCGAGGCCGGGCTGCTGGTCACCATCAACTCCGACGACCCGCCGATGTTCGGCACGACCCTCAACGACGAGTACGCGGTGGCGGCCCGCCTGCTCGGGGTCGGCGCCGAGGGTCTGGCCGGGCTGGCCCGCAACGCGGTGACGGCGTCCTTCCTCGACCCCGCCGGCCAGCAGCGGATTCTCGCCGAGATCGACGCGTACCTCGCCACCGCCGGCTGAGCTGCCCGGGTGCCGGCTGGGCCGGTCGGTCGAGCAGGGCGCGCGGCGGGAGCGTGGGTGTGGGGGGACCTGTGACTCCCGCCGCGCGCGCGGCTCCACCGGCCGTGGGTGCGTGGTGCGCTCGGCCGGTGGAACTGGTGGGTTCGTGCTCTGATCCTGTCAGCCCGCGGCCGATCCAACGCGGTCGTTAACCGCGATCTAAGGAAGACTTGCGCCGGCGCACAACCCGGGGTTCGGCCGGGTCAGTCGTCGGTGGGGCGCTGGCGGGGCCAGCGACGCCCACTGGCCTTCGGGTCCCGGGCGTCGCGGGCCATCCGACCGACCAGACCGAAGCGGCTGACCTGCCGGGGCGTCGCCTCCGGGTCGGCGAGCAACATCACCACGCTCGCCCCGCCCAACCGGGCCCGGTCGATGCTCACCGAGCCGTTGGCCTGCAACGCCACCCGCTTGGCGATGTCCAGGCCGAGCCCGGTCGAGCCCTGGTCACTGGTGCCTCGGCGCAGTGCCCGGTCCGGGTTGGCGATACCGGGGCCGGCGTCGTCGATCCGGATCGCCACGTAACCGTCGCGCCGGGACACGGCCACCTCGAACGCGGTGCCCTGCGGGGTGTAGCGGAAGACGTTACCGATCACCGCGTCCAGCGCGGCGGCCAGTTCGGCCCGAGGCACCGGCGCCGGGATGCGCAGCTGCGCGCCGTTGACCCGGTGCGGCCGGTTCTGGTCGCCGGCCAGCGCAGCCCAGAACACCATCCGGTCCCGGACCACCTCGCTGACGTCGCACATCGCCGGCCCGGCCTCGAGCGCCACCGTCTTACGGGTGGTCTTGATCAGCACGTCGATCTCACCCTCCAGGGTGACGATCGCCTGCCGGATCCGCCGGATCCCGCGCAGCCGGTCCAACTCCGCCGGGCTGAACGAACCCACGCTGGTGTCGTCGGACTCCAACGCCTCCGCGTCCAACCGCAGCACCGTCAACGGGGTACGCAGACGATGCGACAGGTCGGCCACCAACTCCCGCTCGTCGGTGCGGGCGGCGTCCAGCCGGTCCGCCATCCGGTTGAAGGCGTACCCGGCCTCGGCCAACTCGCGCGGACCGGTCGGCTCGACGCGTACGCCGAGGTCGCCGTCGCCGACGGAGAGCGCGGCCTTGACCAGACCCCGGGTCGAGTCCACCGCGCGGGCGGCGACCCGGTCGACCACCAGCACCGCCGCGCCGGCCATCGCCGCACCGACCGCGAAGAGCAGCAGCCAGGTGCCGCCGGCGCCCTCGCCCAGCGTCGACTCCGGTAGGAACACCTCGACCACGGCCGTCCGGTCACCGAGGACGACCGGGTCGAGCCGGGCCACACCCCCGTCGACGTCGACGACCAACGACTGGCGCTCGGAGCGGGCCCGGTCCAGGTCACTGCCGCTGGCCCGACCGGCGGACTCGTCCAACCCCAACCCGTGCACCACGGGCCGGGTGGGGGCGCCCTCGGCGCTGGCCACCACGGCACGCTCGACGACCGCCGGGTCGGTGCTCACCGCCAGCGCGCCGGTCACCAGCGCGCTGCGGCGTGCCGCGTCGGCGATCGCCTCGTCCCGGCTCTGCTCCCGCAGGCTGAGCCCGAGCGGGATCAGGAACGCGAGCGCGACGAGACTGCACATGCCGGCCGTGAGCAGGGCCAGCGCCGTCCTCAGTCCGGTGCCACCAGCCGGAATCCGACCCCCCGCACGGTGCGCAGGTAACGCGGCTTCGCCGCGGACTCGCCCATCTTTCTGCGGAGCCAGTACAGGTGAACGTCGATGGTCTGATCCTCGCCGACCGATGGCTGCCGCCATACCTCCTCCAAGAGTTCCCGGCGGGACACTACCCGCCCAGGTCGTGCGGCGAGATACGCCAACAGGTCGAATTCCTTGCGGGTCAGCGCCAGCGGCTCCCCGTCGAGCTGGGCGCTGCGCTCGCCCACGTCCACCCGCAGCCCGCCGACGCTGTGCACCGCGGGCTGCACGGACCGACTGGCCCGGCCGGCCCGGCGCAGCACGGTGGTGATCCGCGCGTCAAGGTGTGCCCCGGTGAACGGCTTGACCATGTAGTCGTCGGCGCCGGCGCGTAGCAGCTTGACCACCGACTGCTCGTCGTCGCGGGCGGTGGCGATGATGATCGGAACGTCGGTGATGCCGCGCAGCATCCGCAGCGCGTCCGAGCCGTCCAGGTCGGGCAGGCCGAGGTCGAGCACCACCAGGTCGGGTGTCTCCGCGGCGACCCGACGCAGGGCGTCCAGCGCCGTACCCACGGCGTGCACGGCATGCCCCCGGTCGGTGAGGGACCGCAGCATCGCGCCGCGTACGACGTGATCGTCTTCGACCAGGAGCACGGAGGCCACGACAAGACCGTACTTGGCCTGGCAAGTTGATCGCGTTGCGGCGTGCCTGGCGACCGGGCAAGCTGGTACGACGATGTCGTTCACCCTGTTCGCCGATGCCCGCCTGGCGCTCGCCCGGGACAGCCTCGCCGGTCTCTCCACCGGCGACGCGCTCGGCGCGCAGTACTTCCTGCCGGGGCCGGCGCCCGTGGATCTCGCCGCCGACGCGCTGCCGCCGGCGCCCTGGGAGTGGACCGACGACACCGAGATGGCCTGCTCGGTCCTCGCCCAACTGGCCGACTCCGGCGGCATCGACCGGGACCGGCTGGCCCTCTCCTTCGCCGAGCGGTGTACCGAGCGCCGAGGCTACGGCGCGGGCGCGACGCTGATCCTGGGGCTGATCCGCACCGGCACCCCGTGGCCGCTGGCCGCCGCCTCCGCCTTCGACGGGCAGGGCTCCTGCGGCAACGGCGCGGCGATGCGGGCCGGCCCATTGGGCGCGTACTTCGCCGACTCGACGGCGCGCGCGGCGGCGCAGGCCCGCGCCTCCGCCGAGGTGACGCACGCGCACCCGGAGGGGATCGCCGGCGCGGTCGCCGTCGCCGTCGCCGCCGCACTGGCCGCCCGGGCCCGCCTCGACGGTCACCGGCCGGCCCCGGAGCGGCTGCTCGCCGGCATCGCCGCCGCGCTCGACCCCGGCACCGAGGTGCACCGGGGCGTACACCGGGCCGTCGGCCTGCTCGGCCGGCCGCTGCCCCGGGTGGTGGCGGCGCTCGGCAACGGCTCCCGGGTGACCGCCCAGGACACCGTCGGGTTCACCCTCTGGGTGGCCGCCACCCACCTCGACGACTATCCGGCGGCCATCGAGACGTGCGTACGGGCCGGTGGGGACGTCGACACCACGGCCGCCACCGCCGGAGCCGTGGTGGCGGCGTACACCGGCGTCGGTACGCCGGGCGGGGTGCCCGAGCAGTGGCTGGCCGCCCGCGAGCCGCTACCTACCTGGCTGCCCTGACCGCGCTGTCCTTACCGCCGGGCTGCCCTGACCGCCGGGCTGCCCTGACCGCGCTGTCCTTACCGCCGGGCTGCCCTGACCGCGCTGTCCTTACCGCGCTGCCCTGACCGCCGAGGCTGCCTTGCCGACGATCAACTCGGCTTCCTGCAAATCGGGCTGTCCGCGCGGTTGGGATGTCGCGGTTTCCGGGAACCCGAGTGGATCACCGCGATGCCGCGGAAACAGCGGGCGTCGAGTCGGCGGGCGTCGAATCGGCGGGCTGCGGGTCGGTCGGCGTCGGGTCGGCGGGCTGCGCGGTCTCGGCTGCGCGGCCACGCGTCGCGGCGGGCTTTGCGGTCTTGTCCGCGCGGCCGGTTATCTCGGCCAGGGTCGCGGCCTCGTCGGGCGTCGCGTCGGGCGTGGCGGTCTCGTCCGGGTCGCCGGTCACCTCGGCGAGCGCGGTGGCCTCGTCCGGGTCGCGTCGGCGCCACCGGCTGACCAGCCAGCCGATCGCCGCGCCGCCGCCCAACCCGGCCAGCAGGCCGGCGGCCAGCATCCCGTCGGCGCTACCCTCGTCGGCACCGCCCGACCGGGCCGGCGGCGCGGCGTCCACACCCCTGTCCGGGGCGGCTGGTGCGCCGGCCGCCGGGGCGGCGTGCCCGCCGTGTGCGGCCGGACCCGCCGCGCCGGGCGCCGCCGGCAGCAGGGTGAGGGCCGGGGCCCGGTGCGGACCGGCGGGGTCCGCCCACCGGACCACCGTGCCATCGGCGTACGTCTGGACGACCTCGAAGGTGAGCCGCTCGGCCTGCGGCATCGGCCCCATGGAGAGCGCCAACCGGGCCGGCCCCGGGTCGCTCTCACCGACCCGGACCCAGGTCACCGCGCTGGTCACCGTGCTCACCCCGGAGGAGTGGATGCCGGCCACCGGCTTGTCCAGGGTGCGGGAGCTGATCCGGGGCGCCCAGCCGTTCACCGACATGGGGTAGACCTCGGCGATCGGCGCGTCGGCCGGCAGCCGTACCTCGATCTGCTTGGTCTTCGTGCCGGCCCGCTCCTCCGGAACGGTGAACTCCAGCCGTACCGCGTCGCCCTGCCGGGCCTCCGTCGGGGTGGTCGTCACGTCCGCCGCGTACGCCGTGCCCGGCCAGAGAAGCAGCCCAGCGGCGGTCACCGCGGTCGCCGCCACGATCCGCCGCCGACGGCCACCGCCGTGCGTGCTCGCCATCTCGTGCCCCCATCCGTGTCGACGCGGCCGGCACCGGTTTCCGGCCACACCCTCTAGTTCGGCTGGGAGGCGGGAAAGGTTCAACGTCGGCGGAAGGAAGGTGCCCTTCCCGGTCGGGGGCGGGGCGACCGATAGCATCGGCAGGAGCCGAGGATCGGCACCGTTTCGTATTGCTTGGAGGAGTCACCGTGTCCGCACCCCGTACCCCCGCCGTGGCCGACCCCGTCGTCGTCGCCGCCGGGACCACGGCGGCCGACGCGGTGGCCGCGGCCGGACTGCCCGCGAACGGCCCCAAGGCGATCGTCGTGGTCCGCGACCCGCAGGGCCAGCTGCGCGACCTGGACTGGACGCCGGCCGAGGAGACCGTCGTCGAGCCGGTCAGCCTGGACTCGCCCGACGGGCTCAACGTGCTGCGCCACTCCACCGCGCACGTTCTCGCCCAGGCCGTGCAGGACATCTTCCCCGAGGCCAAGCTGGGCATCGGCCCGCCCATCGAGAACGGCTTCTACTACGACTTCGACGTCGACAAGCCGTTCCAGCCCGATGACCTCAGCAAGCTCGAGAAGCGCATGCAGGAGATCATCAAGTCCGGGCAGCGGTTCCGCCGCCGCCGCTTCGGCAGCCTGGACGAGGCGCGCTCCGAGCTGGCCGACGAGCCGTTCAAGCTGGAGTTGATCGAGGTCAAGGGCGAGGGCCTGGACACCGACGAGGTGATGGAGGTGGGCGGCGGCGAGCTGACCATCTACGACAACCTCGACGCCAAGGAGGACAAGGTCTGCTGGTCGGACCTGTGCCGGGGTCCGCACCTGCCGACCACCCGACTGATCGGCGCGTTCAAGCTGATGCGCTCCGCCGCCGCGTACTGGCGGGGGTCGGAGAAGAACCCCCAACTCCAGCGGGTGTACGGCACCGCGTGGCCGACCCGCGACGAGCTCAAGGCGTACCTCAAGCTGTTGGAGGAGGCCGCCCGGCGCGACCACCGCAAGCTCGGCGCGGACCTCGACCTGTTCAGCTTCCCCGACGAGATCGGCTCCGGCCTGGCGGTCTTCCACCCCAAGGGCGGCATCATCCGCCGCGAGATGGAGCACTACTCCCGCCAGCGGCACGAGGCGGCGGGGTACGAGTTCGTCAACACCCCGCACATCACCAAGGCGCAACTGTTCCAGACCTCCGGTCACCTGCCGTACTACGCGGACACCATGTTCCCGCCCATGCAGTTGGAGGGCGCGGACTACTACCTCAAGGCGATGAACTGCCCGATGCACAACCTGATCTTCAGGGCGCGCGGGCGGTCGTACCGGGAACTGCCGCTGCGGATGTTCGAGTTCGGCACGGTCTACCGGTACGAGAAGTCCGGCGTGGTGCACGGCCTGACCCGGGTCCGGGGCCTGACCCAGGACGACTCGCACATCTACTGCACCCGCGAGCAGATGGCCGGCGAGCTGTCCACGCTGCTCAGCTTCGTGCTGGACCTGCTGCGCGACTACGGCCTCGACGACTTCTACCTGGAGCTGTCGACCCGGGACGACTCACCCAAGTTCATCGGCGCCGACGAGGACTGGGCCGAGGCCACCGAGGCGCTGCGGACCGCCGCCGGGACCTCCGGCCTGGAACTGGTGCCCGACCCGGGTGGCGCGGCGTTCTACGGGCCGAAGATCTCGGTGCAGGCGCGCGACGCGATCGGCCGGACCTGGCAGATGTCCACGATCCAGATCGACTTCAACCAGCCGGAGCGGTTCGGTCTTGAGTACCAGGCCGCCGACGGCAGCCGGCAGCGGCCCGTGATGATCCACCGGGCGCTGTTCGGCTCGATCGAACGGTTCTTCGGGCTGCTCACCGAGCACTACGCGGGCGCGTTCCCGGCCTGGCTGGCACCGGTGCAGGTGGTCGGCATCCCGATCCGTGAGGACCACACCGACTACCTGCATGGCTTCGTCGCGGCGCTGCGCGCCGAGGGCATCCGGGCCCAGGTGGACGCGGGTGACGACCGGATGCAGAAGAAGATCCGGACGGCTCAGCAGCAGAAGATCCCGTTCATGGTGATCGCCGGTGACGACGACGTGGCGGCCGGCACGGTCTCCTTCCGCTACCGCGACGGCTCCCAGCGCAACGGGGTGCCGATCGCCGAGGCGGTGACCCACGTGCTGGACGTGGTCAGCTCACGGACCAACATCGGCCCCTCCGCCGCCCCCGAGTAGCGAGACCACCGCACGGGCCGCGTGCCGCCCGTCGCGGCCCGCAGCCGCCCGCCCGCTGCCCGTCGCGGCCCGCGAGCCGCCCGCCCGCCGCATGATCGTGCTCGATCCAGGAAGTAGTGGCCTCCCCGGTCTGGGAGGCCACTACTTCCATGTTCGAGCGCGATCTTCGCCCGGAGGCCGGCGCCCGGAGGCCGGCGGGTCGGGGGAGGCGGCGGGTCGGGGGAGGCGTTGCCGGGTGTCAGATGCCGCAGTTGGGCGCTGACCAGCCTCCGACGGCCGCCACGTGGGTGTGGTCGTTGTGGTCCGGGTAGCCGGGGCCGAGGATCTGCCCGAAGCCGTGGTTGCGGGCCTGCTGTGCCAGCCGGCAGAACGACGGGGAGCCGACCAGGTCCACCCCGTCGCCGTACAGGTGTCGGCTGTTCGACGCTCCGCCGACCGCGCTGTTGCAGGCGTAGCTGCGGAAGCTGCTGCTGATCGCGATGGCCACGTCGCCGAGGGCGTGCCGCATGGCCTGGAGCTTCCACATGGAGACGAGCGCGTTGAACCGGGCGGTGCTCGCCGAGACCGCGCCGCCGGACCAGTCGCTGTTGCACTTGTTCAGCTCGGCGTAGCTGAAGTTGGCCGGGGTGCAGTCGTCGTCCTGGAGGGCGTAGAGCCGGTTGAACGTCTGTGGGCCGGCGATGCCGTCGGCGGGCAGCCCGTACGCCTGCTGGAAGCGGATCACCGCCGATCGGGTGGCCGGGCCGTACGCGCCGTCGAGGGTGAGCACCGCGCCGTAGCCGGGGTAGCCGGCGACCCGGATCTGGAGTTGCCGGACGTCCTCACCGGAGGCCCCCTGGGACAGGGTGCGTCCCCAGGTGTAGCAGCCGTCCGCCTGGGCCGCGGCGGCAGTGAGGGTGACGCCGGCCACTGTGGTGGCGGCGGTCAGCGCAACTGCCGCGAGGAACCTGCCGAGCCGTCGGAACATGTAGCCCTCCATCAATTCATGGAAGTACGTGGATGCATGGAAGTTTCAGGCCTTGGCATTAATCCGTCAAGAACTTGCAGTGCCGGGTTTCCTGACGGGCGGGTGTCGCGGCGTGTCCACGGGGCTCCGTAGGATCGGCTCGTGACAGGGGCGGAACGGCACACGGACATCGACGGCATGGCTGACGGCCTGGAGCGGCTCTGGACGCCGCACCGGATGACCTACATCTCCGGCGAGGACCGCCCGGCCGAGGGCTACGAGAAGCCGACCGGCTGCCCCTTCTGCCGAGGGCCGAAGCTGCCCCCGGAGGAGAGCCTGGTGGTGGCCCGGGGCGAGCACGTGTTCGTGGTGCTCAACCTCTACCCGTACAACCCGGGGCACCTGCTGGTCTGCCCCTACCGGCACGTCGCCGACTACACCGACCTGGACGTGCCGGAGACCACCGAGCTGGCGACGTACACCCAGACCGCCATGCGGGTGATCCGCAAGGTCAGCAACGCCCACGGCTTCAACCTGGGCATGAACCAGGGCGGGGTGGCCGGCACCGGCATCGCCGCGCACCTGCACCAGCACGTGGTGCCGCGCTGGGGCGGCGACTCGAACTTCATGCCGGTCATCGGCCGTACCAAGATCCTGCCGCAGCTGCTCGGCGACACCCGCGACCTGCTCGCCCGCGCCTGGCCGTCCTGACCGCCGCCGGCCGCGCCGCCGGCCCCGCGGCGTTCGCACCGGTCCGGCTAGTCGGCGCGCAGCAGCGGGGTCAGCTCCGACCAACTCTCCACCCGGTGTACGCGGGGCAGCAGCGCGGCGTGTGCGGCGACCTCGGCCCGGCGGGGCCGGAACAGGAAGCGGTACGGCACCGAGTCGAGGTAGCCAAGCACCTCCAGCCTGTCGTCCACGAAGTGGGTCAGGCCGAGGCGTCGAGCGACCGGCGCCTTGTCTGCTCGGGTGCGGCAGAAGTGCACCCGCTCGACGGGGATGCCGGTGCGCGCCGGGAAGTCGTGGTGGGCCAGCCACTCCCGGGTACGCCGCTCGGTGGCCTCACCGCACTTGGACACCAGGTGCACCTCGTCGAACGCCGGGCCGATCGCCGCGAGCGCGTCGAACGCCCCGACGACGGCCGGGGTACGCAGATAGTGCGCGCCGAAGAACGACGTGTCCGCGTCGTCGTCGGCCGGCTCGATGATCACTCCGCCGATGTCCACACCGAGCCGTCGCATGGCGTTGATCATGCCGCACCGTGACCGTCTCCGTGCACCCGCGTGGCCACCCGGCGGATCTCCTGCGCCCCGGCCCGTCGGAGGTGGCACGATCGGCCGATGGCAGTCACGACACGGACGTTGGGGCGCAGCGGCATCGAGGTCAGCGCCCTCGGCATGGGGTGCTGGGCGATCAGCGGGCCCTGGGCGGAGGGCAGCCAGCCGCTGGGCTGGGGCGCGGTCGACGACGACGAGTCGGTGCGGGCGGTACGGCGGGCGCTCGATCTGGGCATCACCCTCTTCGACACCGCCGACACGTACGGGGCCGGGCACGGTGAGCGGGTGCTCGGTCGCGCGCTCGCCGGTCGCCGCGACGACGCCGTGATCGCCACCAAGTGGGGTTACACCTTCGACGAGGCCGCTCGGCAGGCCACCGGCGAGGACGCGTCGCCCGCGTACCTGCGCAGTGCCGTGACCGCCTCGCTGCGCCGGCTCGACACCGACCGGATCGACCTCTACCAGCTGCACCTGGCCGACCTGCCGGTGCCGAGGGCGCAGGCGCTGATCGGGACCTGCGAGGACCTGGTGGCCGAGGGCCTGATCCGCGCGTACGGGTGGAGCACCGACCGCCCCGACCGGGCCGCCGCGTTCGGCCACTCCGCCGCCGGTGCCACCGCCGTGCAACACACCCTGTCGGTGCTACGCGACGCCCCTGAGCTGCTCGCCGTCTGTGACAAGTACGACCTGGCCAGCGTCAACCGGGGTCCACTCGGGATGGGGCTGCTCACCGGCAAGTACTCGGCCACCTCGACACTGCCCCGCGACGACGTACGCGGGCTTGCCCCGGGCTGGTTGGAGTGGTTCCGGGGTGGCCGGCCGGCACCGGAGTGGCTGCGCCGGGTCGGCGCGGTCCGTGCCGCGCTCACCGCCGACGGACGTACCCTCGCCCAGGGCGCGCTGGGCTGGATCTGGGCCCGCAGCGGTCGCACCATCCCGATCCCGGGCTGCCGTACGGTCGCCCAGGTCGAGGAGAACGCCGCCGCGCTGCACCGGGGGCCGCTGCCGGCGGACCAGTTCGTCGAGGTGGAGCGTCAGCTCGCCGCCGTCCGGACGGCTGCCCTCCGCGACGCCGACCGCCCCCACCGGCCCCACCCCACCCACCCCACAGTCCACCCGTAACCAAACCCCACGCGCCGCGCGCTCCCGCGAGGCGCGCTCGAGCCGCCCCAGCCCGCGCCGATCTTGCACTTCCTGCGGGGACTTATGCCGCGACAGCGACATAAGGACGACAGCAAGTGCAAGATCGCGGGCGGGGATGAGGGGCGGGGCGGGGGTTACGGGGTGTGTTTCTTGCGGGCCTGGTCGGCCAGGTGGGCGGGCATCGGGTCGTGGCGCACGAAGTGGCGGCGGAAGGTGCCGGTGCCGGCCGTCATGGAGCGCAGCTCCACGGCGTACCGAAGTAGTTCGGTGGCCGGCACCTCGGCGCGGACGAGGGTGCGGCCCTCGGTGTCCGGGTCCGGTTCGGTGCCGAGCACCCGGCCACGCCGGCCGGACAGGTCGCCCATCACCGTGCCCACCGAGCCGTCGGGGACCCGGATGGTGACCTCGTCGATCGGCTCCAGCAGGGCCGGCTGGCCACGCTCGGCGGCGTCGCGCAGTGCCAACGCGCCGGCGGTCTGGAAGGCCGCGTCGGAGGAGTCGACGCTGTGCGACTTGCCGTCGACCAGGGTCACCCGCAGGTCCACCACCGGGTGGCCGGCGACCAGCCCGCGCTCCAGTTGGGCGCGGACGCCCTTCTCCACGGACGGGACGTAGTTGTGCGGCACCGCGCCGCCGACCACCCGGTCGACGAACTCGAAGCCACCGCCGCGGGGTAGCGGCTCGACCTCGATGTCGCAGACCGCGTACTGGCCGTGGCCGCCGGACTGCTTGACGTGACGGCCGTGCCCCTTCGCGGGCACGGTCAGGGTCTCGCGCAGCGACACCTTGACCGGCTCGGTGTCCAGTTCGACGCCGCCGGCGCGCAGCCGGTCGAGCACCACGTCCGCGTGTGCCTCGCCCATGCACCAGAGCACCAGCTGGTGGGTCTCCGGGTTGCGCTCCAGCCGCAGCGTGGGGTCACCGGCGACCAGGCGGGCGAGGTTGCGGGCCAGGGCGTCCTCGTCGGCGCGGCTCCGGGCGACGATCGCCACCGGCAGCAGTGGCTCCGGCATCTCCCAGGGGGCGATCAGCAGCGGGTCGTCCCGGGTCGAGATGGTGTCGCCGGTCTCGGCGCTGCCCGACTTGGTGATCGCGCAGATGTCGCCGGCCACGCAGAGCGGCACCTCCCGCAGGGTGGCGCCCAGCGGGGTGTAGATGTGCCCGACCCGCTCGTCGGCGTCGTGGTCGGGGTGCCCGCGTTCGGCCATGCCGTGGCCGGAGACGTGCATGGTCTGGTCGGGGCGCAGCGTGCCGGAGAAGACCCGGACCAGCGAGACCCGGCCGACGTGGCGGTCGACGGTGGTCTTGACGACCTCGGCGACGAGCGGCCCGGCCGGGTCGCAGGTCAGCGGCGGACGCGGCGAGCCGTCCACGCCGGTCACCGCCGGCAACTCGTGCTCCAGCGGCGACGGGAACGCGGCGGTCAGCACCTCCAACAGCACGTCCAGCCCGACACCGGTCTCGGCGCAGACCGGCACCACCGGGTAGAAGTGGCCCCGGGCGACGGCCTTCTCCAGGTCGTCGATGAGCACCTCGGTGCTGATCTCCTCGCCGTCGAGGTAGCGGTCCATGAGGGTCTCGTCCTCGCTCTCGGCGATGATCCCCTCGATCAGCTCGTCGCGGGACTCGTCGATGGCCCGCTGGTGCTCCGGGTCCGGGTCGCGCACGTCGGCGGGCAGCCCGGCGCTGTAGTCGAAGACCCGGCGGGTGATCAGGCCGAGCAGACCCTCGGTGGACACTCCGTCATCGCCGAGCATCGGCAGGTAGAGCGGCATCACGTTGTCGCCGAAGAGGCGCTGGCAGAGCGCCACCGTCTCGTCGACGTCGGCGCGGGGCTGGTCCAGTCGGGCCACCGCGACGGCGCGGGGCATGTCGACGGCGGCGCACTCCTCCCACAGCGCGACGGTGGCCGCGTCCATGCCGCCGGCGGCGGAGACCACGAAGAGCGCGGCGTCGGCGGCCCGCAGCCCGGCGCGCAGCTCGCCGACGAAGTCGGCGTACCCGGGGGTGTCCAGCAGGTTGACCTTGATGCCGTTGTGCAGCAGCGGCGCGCAGGACAGGCTGACCGAGCGCTGCTGGCGTACGGCGGCGGGGTCGTGGTCGCCGACCGTGGTGCCGTCGACCACGGAGCCGGCGCGGCCGATCGTGCCGGTCGCCGCGAGCAGCGCCTCGACCAGGGTGGTCTTGCCCGCCCCGGAGTGCCCGACGAGCACCACGTTGCGAACCCGCTCGGGCTCGGTCACCACCGGCGTGCCGCCGGTGAAACCCTTCTCTTGACTCTTCTGCGCCATGGGGCGCACCTCCCTCAGCCGGTGGTGGTGGCGACCGCCGCGCGACGGGAAGCGGCCCGGGGCGAGTGCGCGGCGATATCCTCCGGTGGTCTGCTGCACAGCGGGAACGGGACGGGCGGACGGGTGAGCTGGCTCACCTTCCGGCTCGATCTCACACCCGTTGCCGGATAGGCACAAGCCTCCCCCGGGCGGGTCGGCGGTACCGTCCGTATCGCCGGAGCTGGGCGGACCGTTATCGTGGGGACCGCCATGGCGAAGATCTTCCAAGTGTCGGCCCGCGCGGGGATGACCCGCGTCGTCGAGCCGATTGCCCGCGCCCTGCTGCGCGCGGGCGTCACCCCCAATGCCGTCACCGTCGCGGGCACCGTTGGTGTGCTCGTCGGCGCGCTCGGCTTCGGTGCTCGCGGCCATCTGGTCGCGGGCGCGTTGATCGTCACCCTGTTCGCGCTCACCGACCTGCTCGACGGGACGATGGCCCGGATGAGCGGCGGCTCCACCAGGTTCGGGGCGTTCCTCGACTCAAGCATGGACCGGGTCGCCGACAGCGCCGTCTTCGGCGCGGTCGCGTACTGGCTGGCCACCCAGGGCGACCACTCCGGAGTGGCCGCCGCGTTGGTCTGTCTGGCCGCCGGCAGCCTCGTCTCCTACGTCAAGGCCCGCGCCGAGGGGCTCGGCATGACCTGCAACGTGGGCATCGCCGAGCGCACCGAGCGGCTGCTGATCGTCGGGGTCGGCGGGATCCTCACCGGTGTCGGTGTCGACCCGGCGCTGGAGATCGCGCTCTGGCTCCTCGCCGCCGTGTCGATCTTCACGGTGGGGCAGCGGATGACGCACGTCTACCGCCAGGCCCAGCAGCTCCAGCCGGACGGCCAGGCGTGAGCGGCGTGCCGGCGACCTGGCGTCGGACGACCGGCGGCCGAGTCGCGTGAACCTCACCGAGCTGGGCTACATCGCCGGGTGGCGGGTGGTCCGCGCGCTACCCCGGCCGTTGGTGGCGGCGGCGTTCCAGGCGGGCGCGGACCGCGCCCACCGCGCCGGCGGCGGGGGTACGGCCCGACTGCGCGCCAACCTGCGCCGGGTGGTCGGCCCGGAGCTACCCGACGCCGAGTTGGACGATCTCGTCAAGCGCGGGTTGCGCTCGTACGCCCGGTACTGGATGGAGGCGTTCCGGCTGCCCGCCCTGAGCCGGTCGCAGATCCTGTCCAATTTCCGGCTCGACGGCGCCGAGTTGCTCGCCGCCGACGTGGCCGCCGGTCGGGGCGCGGTGGTGGCCCTGCCGCACGCCGGCAACTGGGATGCCGCGGGCGCCTGGGTGGCGGCCACCGGTTGGCCGATCACCACGGTCATGGAGCGGCTCAAGCCGGAGGGCGTGTACAAGCGTTTCATGGCCTTCCGGGCGAGTCTGGGGATGGAGATCCTGCCGACCCACGGGGGGCCGCGTCCGGCTTTCGACGTGCTGCTGGACCGGCTGCGGGCCGGTGCGGTGGTGCCGTTGCTGGCCGACCGGGACCTCTCCGCCCGGGGGGTGGAGGTGGACTTCTTCGGTGGGAAGACCCGGATGCCCGCCGGGCCGGCGTTGCTCGCGCTGCACACCGGTGCGCCGCTCTACGTGGCCTCGCTGTGGTACGAACCGGATGCCGCCTGTGCGTCGCTGGCTGGTCCGTTGCCGGTGCCGGGGCCCGAGGTGGGGCCGCTGGACCAGCGGGTCCGGTCGCTGACCCAGCTGATCGCCGACCGTCTGGCGGCCGGTATCGCCCGGCATCCGGAAGACTGGCACATGTTGCAGCGGATGTGGCTGGACCAGGCGAGGTCGGGGGAGGGCGCGGCGCTGCCCTCGTCGGCCTCCGGCCCGGCCTGAGGAGGTGGGCACGTTGAGGTGGTGTCCCGCAGCCGCGGACGGGGGGCGCTGACGCATGCGGATCGGCATCGTGTGCCCGTACTCCTTCGACGTGCCCGGTGGGGTGCAGAACCACGTCATGGACCTCGCCGAGGCGCTGATCGCGCTCGGCCACGAGGTCAGCGTGCTCGCGCCGGCCGACGAGGATTCACCGCTGCCGGAGTACGTGGTGTCCGCCGGACGTGCCGTTCCGCTGCCGTACAACGGTTCGGTGGCCCGGATCGCGTTCGGCCCGGTGTCCACCGCCCGGGTGCGGCGGTGGATCACCAACGGCGACTTCGACGTGCTGCACGTGCACGAGCCACTGACGCTGAGTCTGTCGCTGTTGGCCGTACTCTCCGCCCGTGGCCCGGTGGTGGCCACGTTCCACACCGCGATGACCCGTTCGCGGGTCCTCGCCGCCGCCCAGGGTGTGCTCCAGATCGTGCTGGAGCGGATCACGGCCCGGATCGCGGTGAGCGCGTTGGCCCGCAAGGTGCAGGTCGAGCACATGGACGGCGGCGCGGTGGAGATTCCCAACGGGGTGGCGGTGGCCAAGTTCGCCGACGCCGAGCCCTTGCCGGGCTGGCCGGGGGAGTGCGCGACGGGCACCGGCGGCACGCTCGGCTTCCTGGGCCGGTTCACCGAGGCCCGCAAGGGTTTCCCGGTGCTGCGCGACGCGTTCGTGGCGTTGGCCGCCACCCGGCCCGGTCTGCGGTTGCTCGTCGCCGGCCCGGGTGACCCCGACGACCTGTTCGACCAGTTCCCCGTCGAACTGCACGAGCGGATCACGTTCCTCGGCCTGGTCAGCGAAGCCGACAAGGCGCGCATGCTGCGCAGTGTGCACCTCTACGTCGCCCCGAACACCGGCGGCGAGTCGTTCGGCATGATCCTCACCGAGGCCCTCGCCGCGGGTACGACGGTCGTCGCCAGTGACCTGGACGCGTTCCGGAGGGTGCTCGACGGTGGGCGGGCCGGTCGGCTCTTCCCCACGGGTGACCCGGTGGGGCTGCGTGCGGTGCTCAGCGAGCTGCTGGACGACCCGGCCGGGCGGGCCACGCTGAGTGCCTGCGGTGATCAGGTGGTCGCGAATTTCGACTGGCCGGTGGTTGCCCGCCGCGTTCTGGAGGTATACGCAGCGGCGATCGAGGCAACCGACGGGCGGGTCATCGACCAGGAATGGGTGGGGCTGGGCTGAGCCGGTGTGACGGATGGTGCGGTGCTGACCGGTGGGACCGGTCCGGCCGCGCCCAATCGGACGAAACGGAGCAGCACTACGATGCCGCACATGTGGTGGGTGGTGGCCGCGAGCGTGGTCGTGGGGCTGGTCGCGGCGTACCTCATCTGGACCGCCGGCCGGGTCGAACGGCTGCAGGGCCGCGCGGAACTGGCGGCCCGGGCCCTCGACGCCCACCTGCTGCGCCGCGCGGCGGCAGCCGCAGTCCTGGCTGAGCGCCGTTTCGGCGTCGAGCTGTACGCGGCGGCCCGGATCGCCCTGGACGCCAGCCCGGACGAGCGGGAGGCGGCGGAGAACGACCTGACCCGACAGTTGCGCGGCGTCCAGTTGGACCCGGGCGACCCGGACTGCGCGGCGGTCATCGCCGCCAGTCGTCGGCTCGCGCTGTCCCGGCAGGTGCACACCGACCTGGTCCGGGACGCCCGCTCGGCGCGCAGCCGGCCGCTGGTGCGCCTGTTGCGGATGGGGCGGGGTCGGGATTGGCCACGCTACTTCGACATCGACGACCCGACCCTCGTCGTGCCGGCGGACGTCCCCGCGGCCTGACCTCCGACGGTCGCCGGCTGCTCCCCGGCGGGCACAGGGCGGGCCGGTGACCAGGGCCACAGTGCAGGCCACCGGGGGTCTGATTGGCTGTCGGTACGGCGTTGCACCGCGCGTAGCATTTTCGCTGCCACCCCCAGAGCACGTCCAAGGAGCGATGACCCGTGCCCGAGAACACCGCGTCGAACACCGGTACCGCCCCCGTCGTCGGCACCGCCCGCGTAAAGCGTGGCATGGCCGAGATGCTCAAGGGCGGCGTGATCATGGATGTCGTCAACGCCGAGCAGGCCAAGATCGCCGAGGACGCCGGCGCCGTCGCGGTGATGGCCTTGGAGCGGGTGCCCGCCGACATCCGCGCGCAGGGCGGGGTGTCCCGGATGAGCGACCCCGACATGATCGACGGGATCATCGAGGCGGTCTCCATCCCGGTGATGGCCAAGGCCCGCATCGGCCACTTCGTGGAGGCGCGGATCCTCCAGTCGCTCGGCGTGGACTACGTCGACGAGTCCGAGGTGCTGACCCCGGCCGACTACGCGAACCACATCGACAAGTGGGCGTTCACCGTGCCCTTCGTCTGTGGCGCGACGAACCTGGGCGAGGCGCTGCGCCGGATCACCGAGGGCGCGGCGATGATCCGCTCGAAGGGCGAGGCGGGCACCGGTGACGTCTCCAACGCCACCACCCACATGCGGAAGATCCGCCAGGAGATCCGCCGGCTGGCCTCGCTGCCGGCCGACGAGCTGTACGTCGCGGCCAAGGAGCTGCAGGCCCCGTACGAGCTGGTCAAGGAGGTCGCCGAGAGCGGCAAGCTGCCGGTGGTGCTGTTCACCGCGGGCGGGATCGCCACTCCGGCCGACGCGGCGATGATGATGCAGCTCGGCGCGGAGGGTGTCTTCGTCGGTTCCGGCATCTTCAAGGCGGGCAACCCGGCTCAGCGGGCCGCCGCGATCGTCAAGGCGACCACCTTCCACGACGACCCGGACGTGCTGGCCAAGGTGTCCCGGGGTCTCGGCGAGGCGATGGTCGGCATCAACGTCGACGAGATCCCGCAGCCGCACCGCCTGGCCGAGCGCGGTTGGTGAGCGCGAGGAGTGAGCCGCTCTTGCGAGCCCCGCAGTCGCGAGGGAACGAAAGGTTGGTGAGCGCGAGGAGTGAGCCGCTCTTGCGAGCCCCGCAGTCGCGAGGGAAGGAAAGATTGGTGAGCGCTCTGTCCGGCGGCGTGACGCGGAGAGGGACGGTGCGACCGTGACGGCACCCGTGATCGGCGTCCTCGCGCTCCAGGGCGACGTCCGCGAGCACGTGGCGGCGCTTGCCGCGGCGGGCGCGGACGCCCGCCCGGTCCGCCGTCCGGCGGAGCTGGACGCGGTCGACGGCCTGGTCATCCCCGGTGGGGAGTCCACCACCATGAGCAAGCTCGCCGACATCTTCGAGATGCGCGAGCCGATCGACAAGCGGATCGCCGACGGTATGCCGGTCTACGGCTCCTGCGCCGGGATGATCATGTTGGCGACCGAGGTGCTCGACGGCCGACCCGATCAGCGCGGGTTCTCCGGCATCGACATGACCGTCCGGCGCAACGCGTTCGGCCGGCAGGTCGACTCGTTCGAGGCGCCGGTGACGGTCGCCGGGGTGCCGGGCGAGCCGTTCCACGCGGTGTTCATCCGCGCGCCCTGGGTGGAGCGGGTCGGTGCCGGTGTCCAGGTCATCGGGGTGGTGACCGGGGGGCCGGCCGCCGACCGGATCGTGGCGGTCCGACAGGGCAACCTGCTGGCCACCTCGTTCCACCCGGAGCTGACCGGTGACCTGCGGGTGCACGCGTACTTCGTGGACCTGGTCCGCGCCACGTCCTGAACGGCGGGTGACCGCCTCGGGCTGTCCATGATGTTCGCCGCGGTCGTGGCCGGGGGTTTTCGCCCCGTCTGCCCTGCTCCGTCGGGGCCGGGTGGCCGTGCCGCGCGCGGTGGATGACAGCGACCGGGGGGACGTCGGTAGGATTGCGGAGATTCGGCAGGGCCATCTGCCCGCCACGGCTTCCACCAGAGCTGACCGGCACCTCCGCGTGCGCCGGCGGGAGCGGGGCGTGAGCGGTGCGGTCGATGCAGACGGCGGGTAGCAACGGAGGTAGAAGATGTCCGGCCACTCAAAGTGGGCGACGACCAAGCACAAGAAGGCCGTCATCGACGCCAAGCGCGGCAAGATGTTCGCCAAGCTGATCAAGAACGTCGAGGTGGCCGCGCGGATCGGCGGCGGTGACCCGACCGGTAACCCGACGCTCTTCGACGCCATTCAGAAGGCGAAGAAGAGCTCGGTGCCGAACGACAACATCGATCGCGCCGTCAAGCGCGGCTCCGGCCTGGAGGCCGGCGGCGCCGACTGGCAGACGATCATGTATGAGGGGTACGGCCCGAGCGGCGTGGCCATGCTCATCGAGTGCCTCACCGACAACCGCAACCGCGCGGCGACAGAGGTACGCACCGCGCTGACCCGCAACGGCGGCTCGCTCGCCGACGCCGGCTCGGTGTCGTACATGTTCTCCCGCAAGGGCGTGGTGATCGTCCCCAAGGAGGGCACCAGCGAGGACGACGTGATGCTGGCCGTCCTGGACGCCGGCGCCGAGGAGGTCAACGACATCGGCGAGGCGTACGAGGTGGTTTCCGAGCCGACCGACCTGATCCCGGTGCGGACGGCGTTGCAGGACGCCGGCATCGAGTACGAGTCGGCCGAGTCCTCGCTGATCCCCAGCGTCAACGTGCCGCTGGACGAAGAGGGCGCCCGCAAGATCTTCAAGCTGATCGACGTCTTGGAAGACTGCGACGACGTTCAGAACGTCTACGCCAACTTCGACATCAGCGACGACGTGATGGCGGCGGTCGACGCCTGACCCCCGCCACGTCCCCGCCGCCCCGCCGCGATCTTGCACTTTCTGACCCGACAGACCGGGTCACTCATGGCATATCGTCAACAGAACGTGCAAGATCGCGGCGGGGTTGGGTTGGGTTGGGCGCGGCGGACGCGGAGGTGTCGCAGTGGTGGTGGAGCGGTTCGGGCTTGGGGACACCGTCGTACGCCGTGAGGTGCTGCGCGGCGAGGTCTGGTTCGGCTGCCCGACGATCTGCGTCGAGGACTCGCCCGACCTGCTCGCCCTCTACCTTCCACCGGGAGCCGAGTTCGGCTTCCCGGAGACCGGCGTCTTCCCGTGCGGACGGCACCCGTGGGAGACCGCCGGGCACCGCGCCTGGTCCGGGCACGGCAAGCTGATGCTGCAACGCCCCGGTGAGGCGCACTCGATCGACGTGTTCTGGACCGGGCCGGGCCGCGACTTCGCCGGCTGGTACTTCAACCTCCAGGACCCGGTGCGGCGTACGCCGATCGGGGTGGACACCCTGGACCACGAGCTGGACCTGTGGTGGGCCGCGGACGCCGAACGGTACGTCTGGAAGGACGTCGAGATGTTCGCCCAGCGCCTCGTCGAGGGGCGCTACCCGGGCATGGGGGACGCCATCCAGGCCGAGGGCGACCGGATCGCCGCCCTGCTCGACGGCGGTGAGCGCTGGTGGGACCGGGCGTGGGCCACCTGGCGGCCCGACCCCGCCTGGACGGCGCCTCCGCTGCCGGCCGGCTGGGATCGGGTGCCACCCGCGCGTTGAGCCGCAACGCCGGTCCGGCCGACCGGCCGGTCAGCCTGCCGGTCGGGGGTCGACCAGGAACAGCTGGTCCGCCCCGTTGGTGCACGGCTCGACCAGCGCCTCGGCCGACACCTCGGTGTCATCGTTGCGGAGCCCCACGCACAGGCCGGTGCCGCTCGGCCTGATCCGGTACGAGGTCGGTGCGGGTACGGTCGGCTCGAAGCGGAACAGCTGCGACGAGTTGCTGTCGCTGCACTTCGTGAAGGGTTCGAGCAGGTTCCGACCGGGATCCTCGCTGCGGATGGTGAGGCAGCCCGGCCCGTGCACCGGGTGGCTCCACTTGATGAAGTACAGCCCGCCGGCCGCCGGCTCCAGGTAGGTGTCCGGTGGGGTGGCGTCCACGCAGGGACGCTGGACCGCCACCTCGTGCGGGTACTGCCCGGTGCGCTCGCGCCCCTCGGTGAGGCACAGTTGCGGGTTGCGGGCGGGGTGGATCCGGCTCAGCCGCGCGTCCGGCCCGATCGTCGGGCTGGCGTCCGCCTCGGGGCTGGCGTCACCGTCCGGGCTGGCGCTCTCCCCCGAGGGGACGCCGGAAACCGCCGGGGTCGGGCCGCCGCGCTGACCCGTCTGCTGTGTGTCGTCGGGTCGCTGAACCCAGGCGACCACGCCGACCACGGCCAGCAGCACCCCGACGACGAGAAACGCCAGCGGTGCGCGTCGGGCGAACCACCGCGCCCGTGCCGGTGCGGCACGTTCCACCACCGCCGGCGGCGCCGCGTCGGCCGGCGAACCGTCCGCTGCGCCGCCGTCGGCCGGCTGGTCCGACACGGGCGACATCGGCGCGTACGCGTTCACCGCGATCCGGTGTCGCGCCCGTAGCCACGTCTCGACCTGGTCCTCCGCGCCGCACGCCCGAACGAACGCGGCCACCACCTCGGGTCGCGGCAGTGTGGACCGGCGCAGGATGTCGGCCGCGGTGCTGCGGGCCAGCACGTCACCCGCCGACGCGGCACGCTGCTCCAGTTGCCGGTAGGTGAGCCCCGAGCGGTCCTTGAGCTGGCGCAGCATCTCGACGAACCCGGCCGGGTCGGACGCGTCGTCCGGGCGTAGCTCCCCCGTGGTCATTGCCCGATTCTCCAGACATTGCGGACGCGGGGGCAAGTCGGGTCCCAGCGACTGTCCGAGGTGGTCGGACAGGATCCGGACATGGCGCCCTGAGCTGCCCGGACAGCGCACCCCGGCGACCAGGGCATTGTCCTCGTCCGCCGGCTTATCTAGCGTCGACGCTCGATGGCCGCGCCGTTGGGCGGGTGCGGCCGTCGGGCTCGGACCGGAACCGGTCCGAGCCCGACCAGATCGACGAAACGGGGAGAATCGATGGATGACGCTACCCGGGATCCGGTGCCGCAGGCGGCCACGGCGGGGGAGTACGTCGCGTTGCTGCGGGACGTGCGGAGGTGCTCGGGCCTGACCTACCGGGAGATCTCCCGGCGCGCCTCGGCGGCCGGGCACTGGTTGCCGGCGAGCACGCTCGCCACGATGCTGGGGCGGATCACCCTGCCCCGGGAGCGCACCGTGGTGGCGATGTTGGCGGCCTGCGAGGTGCCCGACATCGAACGGTGGGTGGGGATGCGGCGGGACATCGAGGCCCACCTCAGCGAGCGGGACCGGTGGGAGACTTCGGCGTCGCAGGCCACCGTGACGCCCGCCGCCAGCCAGCCCTCGGCGGCGGAGCCGGTCCCGCCCGCTGGCCCTGCCCCGTCGGCGGCGCCCATCCCGCCCGCCGAGCCGACGTTGCCCGTCGACCCGACCCCGTCGGCCGACGCGCCTCCGTCCGCCGGCCCCGTCCGGTCCGACGAGCTGACAGCGTCGGTCAGGCCGGTCCTGCCGGAGCGGTCGCGACCCGAGGCGCCCCGGTCGGCCCGTCGCCGCCTCCGGCTGGCGGTGCTCGCCGTGCTCGCGGTGCTGACGATCGGCGCGACCGGCACGCTGCTGCCGAAGTTCACCGCCACGGCGGGTAGCTCGTCGACCGACGGTTGCCCGCTGGTCCTGCGCGAGGGGATGTACGGCCCGTGCGTGCTGGACCTCCAGGAACGGTTGGTGGCCCGCGGACTGAACGTGCCGGTGGACGGCTGGTTCGGCCCGGGCACCACCAGTGGGTTGATCGCCTTCCAGGCCCTGGGCAGCCTGCCGGTCAGCGGCACCGCCGACGGGCAGGTGCTCGACGAGTTGGCGAGCCAGCCGACGGTGCCCGCGGCCTGGCCGGAGGACCGGATCGGCAAGTACCTGCGGCGCACCTTCCCGGAGGATCCGAGTGGGGCGGTGGAGATGGCCCGGTGTCTGTCCGAGTTGGACCCGTACCGGGTGGTGGTCGCCGCGGACGGTTCGCGGCGCTGGGGGCTGTTCCAGTTCACCGACAGCGAGTTGTCCCGGTTCGGCGTCGACCCCCGGACGGCGCTGGACCCGTACTGGAACATCCGGACGGCACGCAACGTCTGGTCGCTCACCAGCGGTTTCGGCCACTGGCAGTGCGCGCCGTCGCCATCGCTGTGACCCCGGTGCGGTGCGGTCATCGAAAGCCCCTCGTCCGGAACCGGCGACAACCAGGCCGTCGCCGTGCGCTGGACTCACCGTAGGAGGGCCCGCGCTGTTCGCGGCCTCCGAACAGCGCGCGGAACGGTTCCGTACGACGGCGGGCGCCGGCATCCGTCCCGGACACCGGCGCCCGCGCGCTCAGCCGATGGTCTCCCGCTCCCGCCAGGCGGTACGCAGCGAGGTCCGGCCGTTGGTGCGCAGCAGCGACCCCTCGTACACCCGGGCGCCGGCGAGGAGGAACGCGCCGGCGGCGAGCAGCAGGATGACCAGCGAGACGATCGGCTCCCACCCGGCCGCGTCGCCGGTGAACAGCCGCAGCGGCATGGCCGTGGGTGACGAGAACGGCACGTAGGACAGCACCCGCATGGCGGTGGCGTTGTCGTTGAGGAAGATCACCGCGAAGAACGGCAGCATGACGGCGAGCTGCACCGGCGTCGACACGGCGGCGATGTCCTCCTGCCGGTTGGCCAGCGCGCCGGCCGCCGCCCACATGGCGGCGAGCAGCACGAAACCGATCAGGAAGAACGGCACGAACCAGCCGATCGCCGGGGCGAGCAGGGTGAGCAGACCTCCGCTGTCGCCGATCTGCAGCCCGATCACCGCCACCACCGCGATCAGGGCTATCTGCGCGAACGCCAGGATGGCCCCGGCCACCACCTTCCCGGCCAGCAGGGCCCGGACCGGCACGGCGGCCACCAGGATCTCCACGATCCGGGTCTGCTTCTCCTCGATGACGCTCTGCGCGATCTGCACACCGAACGTCTGTGAGGTGATGAAGAAGACGAACGCGAAGACGAACGGCACCAGGAACGCCACCACCGGGTCGACCGCGTCCGGGTCGAGCAGGCGTACGGCCGGCTGGGTGCTCAGGGCCTTCACCACGTCGTCGGGGGCCTCGTCCATGGCCAGGACGGCTGGTCCGGTGACCACCGCCGCGTCCACGTCGTCGTCGCGGACGGCCTGTTCGGCGGCCCGGTCGTCGGGGACGACCCGGACCTCCAGCCCGGCGGCGCGCAGCGGCGCGGCCACGCTCTCGGTCGCCGCCACTGTGGACGGGCCGCCGGAGAAGAGCGGCGGCAGGATGGTGCCCGCCGCGGCGATCAGCAGGAAGAACAGCGTGCCGAACAGGAAGGTGCGGTCGCGGAGCTTGACCCGGATCTCGCGTTCGGCGACCAGCCGGGTGGCCTGGGTGACGTTCACTGGGTGACCTCTCGGAAGATCTCGGTGAGCGAGGGGCTGACCGGGCGGAAGGCGCGGACCGGGCCGCGGGCGAGGGCCGCCCGCAGCACGGGCTGTTCGTCGGTGCCGGCCGGCAGGTCGAAGACCACGCGCGCGCCGTCCAGCTCGACCACTGTCACCCCGGGGTGGTCGCGTACCCAGCCGGCGTCCTGCTCCACGACCAGCTCGAAGCGGGGCACGGTGTACGAGTCGCGGAGCTGCTGCCGGCTGCCGGCGGCCCGGATCACCCCGTCCCCGATGATCACCAGGTCGTCGCAGAGGCGCTCCACGACGTCGAGCTGGTGACTGGAGAAGAGCACCGGCGCGCCGGCTGCGGCTCGTTCCCGTAGCACCGCCACGACGGTCTCCACGGCCAGCGGGTCGAGGCCGGAGAACGGTTCGTCGAGCACCAGCACCTCGGGGTCGTGCACCAGCGCGGCGGCGATCTGGGCGCGCTGCTGGTTGCCCAGCGACAGCGTCTCCAGCAGGTCGTCGCCGCGCTCACCGAGCCCGACCCGGTCCAGCAGAGCGTCGGTGGAACGCCGGGCGGCGGCGGCGTCCAACCCGTGCAGCCGGCCCAGGTAGGTCACCTGCTCGCGGGTGGTCATCTTGGGGTAGAGGCCCCGCTCCTCCGGCATGTAGCCGAAGCGCCGACGGTCCTGCCGGGTCAGCGTGGTGCCGCCCCAGCTCACCTCGCCGGCGTCGGGGGCGAGGACACCCAGGATGATCCGCATGGTGGTGGTCTTGCCGGCGCCGTTGGCGCCCACGAAACCGGTCATCCGACCGGCGGACACCTCGAAGGACACGTTCCTGAGCACCTGACGGTCGCCGAAGCTGCGGTCGACGCCGTCGAGGCGAAGCGTTCTGGTCACGCCTCCACGCTAGATCGAGTACGCCGCCGCGCCGTCCGCCCGACGGGTGAGCGGACGGGTCCACCTCGCGGCGGACGTCGGTCACCCGCCGGGCCGGACCACCCCGTTCTCGTACGCGAACACCACGGCCTGCACCCGGTCGCGCAGGCCGAGTTTGGCCAGTACCCGGCTCACGTGCGTCTTCACCGTCGCCTCGCCCAGGTGGATGGTCGCGGCGATCTCCGCGTTGCTCGACCCGGCGGCGAGTAACATCAGCACCTCCCGTTCGCGCGGGGTCAGCTCGGCCAGCGCGGCGTCGGCGTCCGGGCCGCGGTGGGCGGTGCCCGTCGGGTCGCCGGGTCGGGCGAAGGTGGAGATCACCCGGCGGGTGATCTCCGGGGCCAGTAGGCCGTCGCCCCTGGCCAGCACCCGGATCGCCTCGATCAGCTCCTCCGGCGTGCCGTTCTTGAGCAGGAAGCCGCTGGCGCCGGCCCGTAGCGCGGCGAACAGGTAGTCGTCGCGGTCGAAGGTCGTGAGGATCAGCACCGCGGGCGCCCCGGGGCCGGCGGCGACGATCTGCCGGGTGGCCTCCAGGCCGTCCATCCCGGGCATCTCCACATCCATGAGTACGACGTGGGGGCGGGTGGCCCGGGTCATGCTGACGGCCCGTTCGCCGTCGGCGGCCTCACCGACCACCTCGATGTCGTCCTCCACCTCGAGGATGACCCGGAAGCCGGTACGGACGAGGTGCTGGTCGTCGGCGAGTAGCACCCGGACGGTCGGGCCGGTGTCGGGTGCGTGCGGGGCTGCCGCGCTCATGCGGAGGGCTCCGCGCCGGCCGCCGCCTGGTGCCCGTCGCTCGACTCCCGCTGCGGGCCGACCGGGCGGTTCGCCGGGGCCGCGAGGGGGAAGCGGGCGCGTACCCGCCAGCCGCCGCCGGCCCGCGGCCCGGCCTCCAGGTCGCCGTCGTGGGCGGTGACCCGTTCGCGCATCCCGATCAGGCCCAACCCGACGGCGTTGGCCCGGCCACCGCCCCGCCCGTCGTCGGTCACGTCCACCTCCACCTCCCGGGCCAGGTACCGGACCCGCACGTCGAGCAGGGCGGCCTCGGCGTGCTTCAGGGTGTTGGTCACCGCCTCCTGCGTCACCCGGTAGGCCGTCTGGGACACCGATTCTGGCAACGCGACCGGGTCGCCGTACACCCCGAGGGTGGCCGTCAGCCCGGCGGCCCGAGCCCGCTCGACAAGCTCGTCGATCCGTTCGACGCCGCCGGCCGCCGGCGGCGCCGCGTCGGTGCCGGCGGAGGTCCGCAGCACGCCGAGCATCCGACGTAGCTCGTCGACGGCGGTGCGGGCGCTCTGCTCGATGGCGGTCAGTGCGGTGCGGGCCTTGCCCGGGTCGCGGTCGAACACCCGGCGGCAGGCGGACGCCTGCACGCCCATCACCGACACGTGGTGGGCGACCACGTCGTGCAGCTCCCGGGCGATCCGGACCCGTTCGCCGAGCACCGCCCGTTCCCGGGCCTCGGCCTGCGACCGGCGCAGGTCCTCGGCCTGGGCGCGCAGCTCGTGCTCGCGGCGCGCGGCCACCCACGCGGTCTCGCCGAAGAAGTACGCGAAACCGAAGACCAGCACGTTGAGCAGCACACCGTTGACCATCGCGGCGAGCACCGGGGGAACCGGCCCGACCGCGTCGGCGAAGGTGTCCTCCGGGATGTGGTCGATCATCACCGCGTAGTAGATCCCGAGCCAGGCGAACATCGTGGCGATCACGCCGATCCGCAGCCGGCGGGACAGTTGCCGGTCCTGCCCCCAGGCCCCGACGGTGTAAAGGGCACAGAACAGGGCCCAGGAGGAGAACTGGCTCTCCGGGGCCGAGCGCGCCTGCGCGGCGATGAACACCACCGCGACGACCAGCAGGGTCGCGGTCGGCCAGCGTCGTCGCCAGATCAGCGGGAGGGTCACCGCGACGGTCCAGAACAGCTGCTCCGGCCCGGACGGCGGTGGGCCCAGCAGGAACGCGCCGGTGCTACGGGCCAGGGTCAGACTGACCAACGCCAGCCCGGTCATCCCCAGGCCGATCCAGAGGTCGTTTCGGCGCTGCTCCGCCGTTGGACCCGGACGATGCCATTCCGGTCGCGGTGCCACGGTCATCCAGGAACGATGCCACGCCGCCCACCAGGCCCGCCGACCGGGCGGGCCACCGTGGTCACCACGACGGGCGACGGCCCGGCGCGGGGTACGCGCCGGGCCGTCGGGTCGGGGATCACTCACGCGGTCTGCCGCCGGGTCTTCAGGGCGGTGTCGATCAGGTCCCAGACCGCGACCACTGCCGCGCCCACCGCGATGGTCGCCCCGAGGACGTTGCGGTTGTCCGCGTCCGCCAGCCAGCTGAGCCGCTCGGCCAGGGCCGGGTTGAGCAGTCGGTCGGAGAGCGCCAGCCACATCAGCGGCACCGCGAACGCCAGGTTGAGCAGCGCCCTGGTCGCGAAGAGCGCCCAGGTCCAGTGCGCGATCCGGTACTTGACGATCTCGAGAACCACGCTGGCGGCCAGGACTACGATCAGCGCCGGCAGCCAGAACGACCAGAGCGCCGGGTCGAGGAGCGGGATGTTCTCGCCGTCGGTGTCGCGGACCCAGGACTGGTAGTGCTGGAACGGCAGGTACGCGATGGTCAGCACCAGCATGATCACCGATGCGACGGTGTCGGCGAGCGGGATGCCCCGGTGCGCCGGGGCGTCGGGCAGTTGGTCGACAGTCCAGCCCGGCAGGTCCACAGTCGTCTGGGAGCGCTCGATGATGGCGAAGGTCAGGGTGAGCCAGAAGGTGATCTGCACGGCCACCTGCAGGGCGACGACGATGCCCGGCCCGATGGCTCCGAAACCGCTGCCCTCGGCGACCTTGACGATGGCGACGATCGTGCCGACGAGCGCCGGGATGAAGCTGAGCAGCAGCTTCAGCAGCCGCAGCCAGACCAGGTAGTAGGTCGGGCCGATGAGCTGCAACCGGCGGTCGGCGTACCGGGCGGCCAGCTCGTCCGGGTTGCCCAGCTCGGTGAGCACCTCCCGTTCGGCAACGGTCGGGTCCGCGCCACCGCCGGTGCGATCGTCGATCATGTCCTCGATGGAGGCCCGCAGCTCGGTGGCGATCTCGTCGCGGCGCTGGGTGGGCACCGAGCGCAGGGTGGCGGCGAGGTAGCGGTCGGTCAGCGTGTTCATCGGTCGACTCCTTGGATCAGGCCGGTGATGGAGGTCTGCACGGCGGCGAGGTCGTCGAGGAGCCGGTTCAGCATCGACTCGCCCTCGTCGCTGGTCCGGTAGAACTTGCGCGGTCGGCTCTCTTCGGTGTTCCACTCGCTGGTGAGCAGCCCCTGGTCCTCCAGGCGGCGCAGCAGCGGGTAGAGGGTGTTGGCGTCGACCGGGAAGCCGTGGTCGCTGAGCCGTTGCAGCAGTGCGTAGCCGTAGTCCGGTCGGCGCAGCGCGACCAGGCTGGCCACCACGACGGTGCCTCGACGCAACTCCTGTAGGTGCGTCCGTAGAACGTCCTCGCTAACCATGTGTCACACCATACTGTGTGGCACACAGTGTTGTCTACGCCGACATCATCGTGTCCGCCCAACCTCCGTCCGACCTTCGTTCGTTCGATACGACATGCGGGGCGCCCGGCCGACACCGGACGCCCCGCACCTGGGGAAAGTCAGCAGGACCCGCCCTGCCGGAAGTTGCGCTCGACGAAGCTGGCCGGGCCGACCTGGAAGTAGCCCACGCCGGGCCGGATCGGGTGCCCGGTGAACAGCTCCACCCGCGACCCGACCCGGACCAGGTACGCCTCGGCGTCCCCCGCGTCGTTGCGGATCAGCGACCCCCGCCGGCCGTAGATCGCCTCCAACTCGTCGAAGGACATGCCGACCGAGGCACCGGCGGGGGACCGTGGCGGCGCGGTGGCCGTACCGACCTCCACCAGTCGCCCGTTGTGGAAGGCCAGCAGGAGCACGCCCGCCCAGGAGCCGGTCACGCCAGCGTGCACCACCCCGCCGCAGCCCGGCGCGGTCCAGTCGATGTGCCCGTTCGAGGTGAGCGCCGCCAGGCTGGCGCCGATGCGGTACACGCCGACGCCACGAACGCTGAGCACTTCCGGGTGGCTGTGCCCGACAGCGGTGGCGAGCGGGCCGCGCGCCGACGCGGCGCCGCCGGCCCGGGGTGCTGCCGCCGCCGGACCGGCGACGGTCGCCGGGACGAGCGTGCCGAGCGCCAACGCGGCGGTGGTGAGGAGGATCGCGGGACGGTTCATGATGGCTCCTTCGGTGATGGGTCTCCTGCCCTCTTAGTCACCGCGCCAGGGCCAACGGTTCGTCGGGATCCCGACCAACCCGGTCTACTGTGCAGAGAGACGCCGACCGACCGTGCTGGCCGGAGGTGACACGGTGACGGCTCCACTGCGGATCGGGCCCTACGCCATCGAGCGACTGCTCGGCGTCGGTTCGTTCGCGACGGTCTGGCTGGGCCACGACCGGGCGCTCGACGCGCACGTGGCGATCAAGGTGCTGGCCGAGAACTGGAGCCACGACCTGCGGGTCCGGGAACGCTTCCTCGACGAGGCCCGGTTGCTGCGTCGGCTGGAGCACGAACGGCTGATCCGGGTACACGCCGTCGGTGAGCTGCCCGACGGCCGCCCGTACGCGGTTCTGGCCTGGGCGGACGGGGGCAGCCTGCGGGACCGGCTGGCCGTTGGCGAGATCCCCGCGCCGGCGGCGCTGCGGCTGCTCGGCGAGGTCTGCGCCGGGGTCGCCGTGCTGCACCGGCACGGCGTCGTGCACCGCGATCTCACCCCGGGCAACATCCTGTTCCGTTCCGCCGGCCCCGGCGGCCCGGAACAGGTGCTGATCGCCGACCTCGGCCTCGCCAAGGCGCTGGCTGCCGCCTCCGGGCTGACCGCCCGGGCCGGCACCCCGGGCTACATGGCCCCGGAGCAGGACGATCCGGGCGCGGTGGTCGACACCCGCGCCGACGTGTACGGGCTCGGCCGGCTCGGCATCCGACTGCTCGCCGCCGACCCGTCGGGCGCGAACCCGACCGGGCCCGGTCCGCCTCGGCACGCCCCGGAGATCCGACTACGGGACGACGTGCCTGCGGCGGTCGCGGCGGTGCTCGCCCAGGCCACCGCCCACCGCCCGGCCGACCGCTACGCCGACGCCACGACCCTGCACGCCGCGCTGACCCGCGCGGGCGGCCCGGTCGCGGGGACCGGCGGGAGCGGCCTGACGGGGCGGCCGGTCGCGTCGACGGGCGGGAGCGCCCCGGCGGCGAGTCCCGGGCGCCGCCGGCCGTCACCTCGGCCGGCGGCCGGCCGCCCGTACCGGATGCGGCTGGCCGGGGTCGCGGTCGTGGCCGCCGTGGCGGTGGGTGCGGTGGGCGCCGAGTCCGGTGGCGCCGGGTTGGCTCGGCCGGTCGGCGGCACGTACACGGCCGGGCCGCTGACCGTGGCGTTGCCGCCGGGCTGGTCCGCCACGGGTGCCACCTGGGCCGGTCAGTACGGTGCCGACGGTGAACCCGAGCCGGCGCTGGTGATGTCGCCGGAGCCCCGCCGGTGGGCCGTCGACCCCCGACTGCCGGGCGCGTTCGTGGGTCTCTCCGCCACCACGGCGGCACGCACCACGCCGGCCGGGTTCCTGGCCGAGCGCACGCACGGCGACTGCGCGTCCGCGCCGGCCCGCGTCACCGGGCAGGCGGGCGTCGAGTGGACCGTGGTGGCGTACCGCTGCGACCGGGGTCGGCCGCAGATCATCGAGTCGGCCGCCCAGCACCCCGGCCGACCCGCAGTGGTGTACGTGCAGATCGCCCCTCCAGCGGACAGCGGACCCGCCTTCGTGGACACCCTGCTCGCCGGCGTACGCCTGCGGTAGGTGCGGCCGAACCCGCCCTAGCGGACCACCACGGTGATGGTGTGTTCACGGCCGTCCTTGGGGATCGTCACCGCGACGGTGCCGGCGCGGACGAAGCGGATGTCCACCACGCCCGCCTCGTACTGCTGGGAGACCAACTCCGGGCGGTCCACGGTGACGAGCCCCGGCCCGATGCCCTGGATGCGCAGCACCGCGCCGGTGGCGAAGCAGAGCGATTTCAGCAGCTCGATCTCGGTCTCGGCGAGCGGCAGGTCGTAGCGGACCGCGCCCTGACAGGCCGGGGTCGCGTCGGGCGGGGGAGTCGTTCGGGGCGTACCCCTGGTTCTGGTGGGTGCGGGCGGTGGTGCGGCCGGGCGCGCGCTGGTCGGCGGCGGTCGGAACGGCGACCCGGTCGGCGCGGCGATCGCGGAGATCGTGGGGATCGCGGTGGGGGTCGGCATCGAACGGGTTGGCCCGGGCGGTTGGACGGGCAGGGGCGAGACGGCGTCGGCGCCGCCGCAGCCGGAGACCGCCACGGTGACCGCGAGAACGACCACGACCCGGCGGAACGACGGGCGGCTCACTCGGCGCCGAGCCGTTGCCGGACCTGCCGCCGGGCCAGGTGCAACCGGGACTTCACCGTGCCCAGCGGTAGGTCGAGCAGAGCGGCGATCTCGGGGTAGCTGAGCCCGAGGACATCGCGCAGGGCGACCACCTCGGCGAGGTCGGGGTGGACCGAGTCGAAGGCGTCGAGCAGGTCGAGGCGGGTGCCCGCCACCACGCTGGTCCGTCGGGGGTCGGCCTGGTCGGGCAGCGGTACGCCGCCGGCCTCCAATCGGCAGCGGCGGCGCAGCGTGCGGTACGTCGAGCGGGCCCGGTTGGCGGTCAGCCGGTGCAGCCAGGTGCGGAACGAGGAGCGCCCCTCGAACCGGCCGATGCCGCCGGCCAGCGCCAGCAGCGTGTCCTGGCAGGCCTCTTCGGCGTCCTCCCGACTGGGCAGGAATCGGGCGCACAGCCGCAGCACCTCCGGGCGCACCGCGACCAGCAGGGCGTTCAGCGCGGCCGGGTCGCCGTGCGCGGCGGCGCGGGCCAGCGCGTCGATGTCGTCCGCGTCGGGCATGCCGGGTGTCCAATGCTCGCCGGTGCCGATCCCTGAGCGTACGACCGGTGCCGCCGCAGCGGCCCCGTACCGTCCGACACCCGACGCGCGCGCTACTCGAAGCGGGACACGTCCCCGGCACCCCGGCGCAGGATTTCCGGCTCGGGCCCGGACAGGTCGATCACGGTCGTCGGCTCCTTGCCGCAGTCGCCGGCGTCGAGCACCGCGTCGAGCTGGTGGTCGAGCCGTTCCTTGATCTCCCAGCCCTGGGTCATCGGCTCCTCGTCGCCGGGCAGGACCAGCGTGCTGGACACCAGCGGCTCGGCCAGCTCGGCCAGCAGCGCCTGGGTGACGGTGTGCCGGGGCACCCGCACGCCGACGGTCCGCTTCTTCGGGTGCAGCATCCGGCGGGGCACCTCCCGCGTGGCCGGCAGGATGAACGTGTAACTGCCCGGGGTGGACGCCTTCACCAGGCGAAAGACCGCGTTGCTGATCTGCACGAACTGACCGAGCTGCGCGAAGTCGTGGCAGACCAGCGTGAAGTGGTGCCGATCGTCGAGGTGCCGGATCTGCCGGATCCGGTCCAGCCCGTCCTGGTTGCCCAGTTGGGTGCCGAGCGCGTAGCAGGAGTCCGTCGGGTAGGCGACCAGCCCACCACCGCGGATCAGGTCGGCGACCTGCCCGATGACCCGGGGCTGTGGGTTCTCCGGGTGTACGTCGTAGTACCTCGCCATCCTCCGAGCCTAGGCCCACACGGGGACGATCAGGAGACGAGGGCCACCCTCGGCGCGGACGGTGGAGCCGCCGAGATCACCTCGGTAGGGTAGGTCCCGGTCGGCTCCGACCAACAAGATCCACACCGCCGGGGGGCGCCACGCATGGCTGATTCGTTCGCGCATCTGCACGTGCACACCGAGTACTCGATGCTCGACGGAGCGGCCCGACTGAAGGACCTGTTCGCCGAGGCCAAGCGGCTGGGCATGCCCGCTGTGGCGATCACCGACCACGGCAACATGCACGGCGCGAACGACTTCTACAACCAGGCGATGGCCGCCGGGATCACCCCGATCCTGGGCGTCGAGGCGTACGTGGCGCCGGAGTCGCGCTATCACAAGGCACGGGTCAAGTGGGGTCGCCCGGAGCAGAAGAGCGACGACATCTCCGGTAACGGCGCGATCACCCACAAGACCATGTGGGCGAAGAACGCGCAGGGCCTGAAGAACCTCTTCACCCTCAACTCGCGCGCCTCCATGGAGGGGCACTACGTCAAGTGGCCCCGGATGGACATGGAGCTGATCGCCGAGCACGCCGAGGGCATCATGGCCACCACCGGCTGCCCGTCCGGTGCGGTGCAGACCCGGCTGCGGCTGGGCCAGTTCGACGAGGCTCTCAAGGTCGCCGCCAGCTACCAGGACATCTTCGGCAAGGACAACTACTTCCTGGAGATCATGGATCACGGCCTCTCCATCGAGAGCCGGGTCCGCGAAGGGCTCACCGAGATCGCCCGCAAACTGGACATCCCGCCGGTGGTCACGAACGACTCGCACTACACCCACGAGGCGCAGGCCACCGCCCACGACGTGCTGCTCTGTGTGCAGACCGGCAGCAACATCGACGACCCCAACCGGTTCCGGTTCGAGGGCGGCGGCTACTTCATCAAGAGCGCCGACCAGATGCGCGCGGTGGACTCGTCCGAACTGTGGCAGGAGGGCTGCCGCAACACCCTGCTGGTCGCCGAGAAGGTCGACCCGGCCGGGATGTTCGAGTTCCACAACCTGATGCCGCGCTTCCCGGTCCCGGAGGGGGAGACCGAGGAGTCCTGGTTCCGCAAGGAAACCTTCGCCGGCCTGGCCCGCCGCTACCCGAACGGCATCCCGGAGGGGCACGTCGTCCAGGCGGAGTACGAGCTCGGCGTGATCAACCAGATGGGCTTCCCGTCCTACTTCCTCGTGGTCGCCGACTTCATCCAGTGGGCGAAGAACCAGGGCATCGCGGTGGGCCCGGGCCGTGGTTCGGCCGCCGGGTCGCTCGTCGCGTACGCGCTGGGCATCACCGACCTGGACCCGATCCAGCACGGTCTGATCTTCGAGCGGTTCCTCAACCCCGAGCGGGTCTCGATGCCGGATGTCGACATCGACTTCGACGAGCGTCGGCGCGGTGAGGTGATCAAGTACGTCACCGACAAGTGGGGCGACGACAAGGTCGCCCAGATCGCCACCTTCGGCACGATCAAGGCGAAGGCCGCGATCAAGGACTCGGCCCGGGTCCTCGGCTTCCCGTACGCGGTCGGCGACCGGATCACCAAGGCCATGCCACCGGCGGTGATGGGCAAGGACATCCCGCTCACCGGCATCTTCGACAACAAGCACCCCCGCTACGCCGAGGCGGGCGAGATCCGCGGCCTGTACGACTCCGACCCGGACGTCCGCAAGGTGATCGACACGGCCAAGGGCATCGAGGGGCTGATCCGGCAGACCGGTGTGCACGCCGCCGGCGTCATCATGTCCGCCGAGCCGATCATCGAGCACATCCCGTTGATGCGCCGCGACGCCGACGGGGCGATCATCACGCAGTTCGACTACCCGACCTGCGAGTCGCTCGGGCTGCTGAAGATGGACTTCCTCGGCCTGCGCAACCTGACGATCATCGACGACGCGGTCAAGAACATCGAGCTGAACCACGGCCGCAAGCTCGACCTGCTGGGCCTGCCGCTCGACGACAAGGCCGCGTACGAGCTGCTGGCCCGCGGTGACACCCTGGGCGTGTTCCAGCTCGACGGTGGGCCGATGCGGTCGCTGCTGCGGTTGATGAAGCCGGACAACTTCGAGGACATCTCCGCCGTCCTGGCCCTGTACCGACCCGGTCCGATGGGCGTCGACTCGCACACCAACTACGCGCTGCGCAAGAACGGCCTCCAGGAGATCACCCCGATCCACCCGGAGCTGGAGGAGCCGCTGCGGGAGATCCTGGAGCCCACCCACGGCCTGATCGTCTACCAGGAGCAGGTGCAGCGCGCCGCGCAGATCCTCGCCGGCTACACCCTCGGTCAGGCGGACCTGCTGCGCCGGGCCATGGGTAAGAAGAAGAAGGAGATCCTCGACAAGGAGTTCATCCCGTTCCGGGACGGCTGTCGCGAGCGCGGCTACTCCGACGAGGCGATCCAGGCGGTGTGGGACGTCCTGGTGCCGTTCGCCGGGTACGCCTTCAACAAGGCGCACTCCGCCGCGTACGGCCTGGTCTCCTACTGGACGGCGTACCTGAAGGCGCACTACCCGGCCGAGTACATGGCCGGGTTGCTGACCAGCGTCGGCGACGACAAGGACAAGATGGCGCTCTACCTGTCCGAGTGTCGCCGGATGCGCATCCAGGTGCTGCCACCGGACGTGAACACCTCGGCCGGGCCGTTCACCCCGGTCGGCAAGGACATCCGCTTCGGCCTCGCCGCCGTGCGTAACGTCGGGGCGAACGTGGTCGCCTCGATCATGCGCTGCCGCGAGGAGAAGGGCGAGTACGCCGACTTCTACGACTTCCTGTCCAAGGTGGACGCGGTGGTCTGCAACAAGAAGACAATCGAATCGCTGATCAAGGCGGGCGCGTTCGACTCCCTCGACCACCCCCGCAAGGGCCTTCTCGCGGTGCACGCCGACGCGATCGACGCGTACGCCGACGTCAAGCGCAAGGAGGCCGTCGGCCAGTACGACCTGTTCGGCGCCGGCTTCGGTGACGCCGACACCGGCAGCACCACTGTGATGCCGACCATCGGCGACAGCGAGTGGGACAAGCGCGACAAGCTGGCCTTCGAACGGGAGATGCTCGGCCTGTACGTCTCCGACCACCCGCTGTTCGGCCTGGAGCACATCCTCAACGCGGCAGCCGACACCACGATCGCCTCCCTGGCCGAGGAGGGCGCGGTGCCCGACGGGGCGGTCGTCACCCTCGCCGGCATCCTCTCCGGGGTGCAGCGCCGGGTCACCAAGCAGGGTCGAGCCTGGGCGTCGGCCACCCTGGAGGACCTGGCCGGTGGGGTGGAGACCCTGTTCTTCCCGAACACGTACGAGGTGATCGGGCAGTACATCGCCGAGGACGCCATCGTGGTGGTCAAGGGTCGGGTGGACCGCCGCGACGACACCCCACGGATCATGGCGATGGACATGTCCATGCCGGATGTCAGCACCAGCGCCACCAACAAGCCGGTCACCCTCACCATCCCGGTGCACCGCTGCACACCACCGCTGGTGGAGAAACTCAAGGAAACCCTGGTGCTGCACCCCGGCGACACCGAGGTGCACGTCAAACTCCAGAACGGCGGGCGCACCACCACCCTGCGGCTGGGCCCGTTCCGGGTGGCGGCGACGACCGCGCTGATGGGTGACCTGAAGAGCGTCCTCGGCCCGGCCAACGTGAGCTGAGTGGGCCTCGGTGCGGCCGGCGGGCGCCGGCCGGACCGCCCAGCACACCCCCCGGCGGGGGCGCTGATATACCCGAGCTGGCCGTCGGCCACCCCCAACCACCCCGTCACCCCGAACTCGGGGCGGCA
>NZ_JBITGG010000007.1:186605-341121 GCF_044456765.1 Micromonospora sp. NPDC050784
ATTTACGCGCGCCGCCGCCCGTCAAATGTTTTGTTGTGGGGGGGGGGGGGGGCCGGGGGCGCCCCCCCCCCCCCGCCAAGCTCAGCCCCGGTCGGGGGCGCTGATCTCCCGGAGCTGGCCGTCGGCCAGCCGCAACCACCGCTGCACGCCGATCTCGGCGAGGAACCGCTCGTCGTGGCTGACCACCACGAACGCCCCCTGGTACGCCGACAGCGCGCTCTCCAACTGACCCACGCTGACCAGGTCCAGGTTGTTGGTCGGCTCGTCGAGCAGCAGCAGTTGCGGCGCCGGTTCGGCGCAGAGCACACAGGCGAGGGTGGCGCGCAGCCGTTCACCGCCGGAGAGCACCCCGACCGGCAGGTTGACCCGGGCACCCCGGAACAGGAACCGGGCGAGCAGGTTCATCCGCTTGGCGTCCGGCAGGTTCGGCGCGTACGCGGCGAAGTTCTCCGCCACCGTGCGGTCGAGGTCCAGCAGGTCCAGCCGCTGCGACAGGTACGCGATCCGCCCGTCGGCCCGCCGGATCTCGCCGCCGGCCGGGTCCAGGTCGCCGTTGACCAGGCGTAGCAGGGTCGACTTGCCGACGCCGTTCGCCCCGGTGAGCGCGATCCGTTCCGGCCCCCGGATCACCAGATCGGCGCCGTCGTCGCCGAACAGGTCCCGGTCGTCGAAGCGGGCCCGCATCCCCTGGCCGGAGAAGACCGTGCGCCCGCCCGGGACGCTGGTGTCCGGCAGGTCCACGACGATCCGGTCCTCGTCGCGTACCGCCCGGCCCGCCTCGTCTAGCCGGGCCTTGGCCTGGCCGAGCCGGGACGAGTGCGTCTCCTGCGCCTTGCCGGCCGACTCCTGCGCGCTGCGCTTGAGCCCGCCGGCCACGATCCGGGCTAGGCCCGCGTTCTTCAGGTTCTTGGACGCGTTGCTGGCCCGCCGGTCGGCGCGCTCCCGGGCCTGCTGCATCTCCCGCTTCTCCCGCTTGACCTCCTGCTCGGCGTTGCGCAGGTTGCTCTCGGCCACCTCCCGCGCCGCCTGCAGCGCCTCGGTGTACGCGGTGAAGTTGCCCCCGTACCAGCGGATCTCACCCTGGTCCAGCTCGGCGATGCGGTCCATCCGGTCCAGCAGCTCCCGGTCGTGGCTGACCAGCAGCAGACATCCGGACCAGTCGGTGAGGACGTCGTAGAGCTTGTGCCGGGCCTCCACATCCAGGTTGTTTGTCGGCTCGTCGAGCAGCAGCACGTTCGGGCGGCGCAGCAGTTGCGCCGCCAGGCCGAGAGAGACCACCTGACCGCCACTGAGGGTGTCCAGCCGACGGTCGAGCGACAGCTCACCCAGGCCGAGCCGGTCCAACTCCGAGCGGGTGCGCTCCTCGATGTCCCAGTCGTCGCCGATCGTGGCGAAGTGTTCCTCGCTGGCGTCGCCGGACTCGATGGCGTGCAGCGCCGCGATCCGCTCGGCGACGCCCAGCACCTGCGCCACGCTCAGGTCACCGGCCAGCGGCAGCGTCTGCGGGAGGTAGCCGAGCAGGCCGTCGACGGTGACGCTGCCGCCGCTGGGCCGCAGCTCCCCGGCGATCAGCCGCAGCAGGGTGCTCTTGCCGGCGCCGTTGGGCGCGACCAGCCCGGTGCGACCGCCCGGCACGGTGAAGGACAGCTCCGAGAAGACCGGGGTGTCGTCCGGCCAGGAGAAGGACAGGTTCGAGCAGACAATGAACGCATCAGACATGCGAGTGACCTCGAGAGGGTGGGGTGGGCGCGCCAGAGCCGCCCGACGACAACGGGAACCGGTGGAACGACAAATGGCCACGGCGGCTGCGCAGGAGGCGCGCCGAACCGATGGCCGAACACATCCGGTCTCACCCGGAGATGTCGTCGTCACCCGCCATGTCTGGTCTCCCTGGTCGTGCCACTAACCCAACTCAGCCGAGTCTAACAACGGATCTCCACCCCGCCACAGCGGTTCCCGCCCACCCCTCCGAGGTCAGTACTCGTCGATCATGGAGTTGTGGTGGGCGAATTGTCATCCTACGCCCCCTTTGTGCAGCACCACAACTCCATGATCGACGTATCCGGGGCGTCAGCGGGGGCGGTACTCGACCTCGGGGCGGCCCGGGGTGCCGTAGCGGGGGGTGCGGGCGGCCCGGTCGACGGTGACCAGATACTCCAGGTAGCGGCGGGCGGTCACCCGGGAGATGCCGGTCAGCGCGCTCACCTCGGTCGCGGACAGCCCGGCCTCCGCGCGGGTGCCGTCAGTGAGCGCGGCGCGTACCCGATCGAGGGTCTGCGCGTCGAGCCCCTTGGGCAGGCTGTGCCCGGCGGTGCCGCGCAGGGTGGCGAACATCTGGTCCACCTCGTGCTGGGCGGCGACCTCGCCGTCGGCGAGCGCCTGGGCGCGGTAGTCGGCGTACCGCTCCAGCTTGTCGCGGAACGCGGCGAACGTGAACGGCTTGAGCAGGTAGTGGGTCACCCCGAGGGACACGGCGGTGCGCACCACCGCCAGGTCCCGCGCGGAGGTCACCGCGAGCACGTCGACGCTGCTGCCGGCCGCGCGCAGCGCCCGGCAGACGTCCAGGCCGTGCAGGTCGGGCAGCCGAAAATCAAGGAGTACGAGGTCCACGTCGCCGCCGTCGTTGGCGCGAAGGGCAGCCATCGCCGCCCGCGCGGTGTGCGCCACCCCGACCACCACGAAACCGGGAACCCGTTCGGTGTACGCGCTGTGCGCCTCGGCCAGCAGCGGCTCGTCCTCGACGACCAGCACCCGGATGTCGGTCATGACCGCTCGATTCTGCCCGGCAGTCGGACGGTGAACAGGCTGCCGCCGTCGTCCGAGCGACCCACCTCGGCACCCCCGCCGTGCCGGCGGACCACCTGCCCGACCAGTGCCAGCCCGAGGCCCCGGCCGGTGCTCTTGGTGGACCAGCCGCGCCGGAACGCGTCGGCGACCCGCTCCGGTGCCAGGCCGGGGCCGCTGTCGGCGACCCGGACCACCAACTCGTCGTCGACAATGCCGACGAAGACCCGCACCCGGCGCGGCGCCGGTGTGCCGGCCACCGCCTCCAGGGCGTTGTCGACCAGGTTGCCGACCACGGTGAGCAGGTCACCGGTTGGCAGCGGACTGTCGTCGAGGTGGCAGTCCGGCTCGATGACCAGATCCACCCCGCGCTCGCCGGCCTGTGCGGACTTGCCGAGCAGCAGGGCGGCCAACGCCGGCTCGGTCACCGCGCCGACCACCCGGTCGGTCAGCTGCTGGGCGAGGACCAGGTCCCGGGTGCCGAGCCGGACAGCCTCGTCGGCGCGGCCCAGCTCGACCAGGGTCAGCACGGTGTGCAGCCGGTTGGCCGACTCGTGGGTCTGCGCCTGCAACGCCTCGGTCAGCGCCCGCACCGAATCCAGCTCGCTGGCCAGTGTGCGCAGCTCGGTCTGGTCGCGCAGGGTCAGCACGGTGCCGAGCGCCGCGCCCTCGAACCGGGCGGTCCGCTGGTTGGCGACGAGCACCCGGTCACCGGCGAGGATCGGCTCGTCACGGGCGTCGCGCCCGGAGTCGAGCAGCTCGGCTGCCGCCGGTGGCAGGTCGATCCCGGCCACCGGCTGGTCGATCACCGGTGCGTCCGCGTCGAGCCCCAACAGCCGGCGGCCCTCGTCGTTCACGAGCGCCACCCGGCGATCGGTGGTCAGCACGACGAGACCCTCGCGCACCGAGTGCAGAACAGCGTCGTAGTACTCGTACATCCGGGTCATCTGCGCCGGCCCCAGACCGTGCGTCTGACGACGGAGCCGGCGGCTGAGCAGCCAGGAGCCCGTCGCGGCGAGCGCCAGAGCCGGAGTGACCACACCGAACAGCACCGGCAACTGGCCGAGTAGCTTCTTGTCGATCTCGCGGGTGGTGATGCCCACCGAGACCAGACCGATGAGGTGTCGCTGCTCGTCGTACACCGGAACGACCGCGCGCACCGACTCGCCGAGCGTCCCGACGTTGGTGGTGGTGAACGGGCGGCCCGCCAGGGCGGGACCGATCTCGCCGACGAACGGCTCGCCGATCCGGTCCTCCGTCGGGTGCGAGAAACGGGTGCGGTCGGGGGCCATCACCACCACGAAGTCGGTTTCCGTGGCCTTGCGGGTCGACTCGGCGTACGGCTGCAGGACCCTCGCGGGGTCGGCGGTCGTGAGGGCCGCGCGGACGTCGGGGGAGCCGGCCACGGTCTGCGCCACCGCGAGCACCTCATCCTGCGCGGCCTGGCGCGCGTCGCTGCGGGCCAGCCACACGGCGCCCGCCGCGCCGGCCAGCACGAGCAACGTCACCACCATCGCCTGGAGGGCGAAGAGTTGCCCCGCGATGCTCCACTGGCGTCGGGCCACCTCCACCACCTCCTCTCGCGCCACCGTTGGTGCCGTCGCGGTGAACAGAATGACCGCAAGGCTGTCAACCGGTGAGACGCGCTTCACATTGTCGACATGGACACCACCACACCCGCCACCACCCCGGCACCGGCGGTCCGCCGGGACCGTACCCGTTACCTGTATCTGGCCGTCATCGTGGCCGTGGTCGCCGGCATCGTGGTCGGCCTGGTCGCCCCCGATTTCGGCAAGGAACTCAAGCCGATCGGCACCGGCTTCGTCAACCTGATCAAGATGATGATCAGCCCGGTCATCTTCTGCACCATCGTGCTCGGCGTCGGCTCCGTCCGGCAGGCCGCGAAGGTCGGCAAGGTCGGCGGCCTGGCCCTCGGCTACTTCCTCACCATGTCGACCGTCGCGCTCGCCATCGGCCTGGTCGTCGGCAACCTCATCCACCCCGGCTCCGGCCTGAACCTCGGCCCGGAACTCGCCGGCTCCGGCAAGGCCGCCGCCGGTGACGAGGCCGCCGGTACGGCGGACTTCCTGCTCGGGATCATCCCGACCACGCTGCTCTCGGCGCTGACCGAGGGCAAGGTGCTCCAGACGCTGCTGGTCGCCCTGCTGGTCGGCTTCGCCGTACAGGCCATGGGCCGGCGGGGTGAGCCGGTGCTCAGCGCCATCACCGTCATCCAGCGGGTCGTCTTCAAGGTCCTCGCCATGATCATGTGGCTGGCGCCGATCGGCGCGTTCGGCGCGATGGCCGCCGTGGTCGGCGCGACCGGCGTGGACGCCCTCAAGAGCCTCGCCCAGATCATGGTGGGCTTCTACGTCACCTGTCTGATCTTCGTGCTGGTCTTCCTGGGCGCGCTGCTGTGGTTCGTGGCCCGGATCTCGATCTTCTCGCTGCTGCGTTACCTGGGCCGGGAGTTTCTGCTGATCCTGTCGACCTCGTCGTCGGAGTCGGCGCTGCCGCGGCTGATCGCCAAGATGGAACACTTCGGCGTGAGCAAGCCGGTCGTCGGCATCACGGTGCCGACCGGCTACTCGTTCAACCTGGACGGTACGGCGATCTACCTGACCATGGCGTCGCTGTTCATCGCCGACGCGCTGGGCAAGCCGCTGGCCATCGGCGAGCAGATCTCGCTGCTGCTGTTCATGATCATCGCGTCGAAGGGCGCCGCCGGGGTCACCGGCGCCGGGCTGGCCACGCTGGCCGGCGGCCTCCAGTCACACCGGCCGGACCTCGTCGACGGGGTCGGGCTGATCGTCGGCATCGACCGGTTCATGTCGGAGGCTCGGGCGCTGACCAACTTCGCCGGCAACGCGGTGGCGACCGTGCTGGTGGGCACCTGGACCGGCGAGTTCGACCGGGAGCGGGCGACCGCGGTGCTGAGCGGCAACGACCCGTTCGACGAGGCCACCATGGTCGACGAGCACGACGACGACGAGGCGGCGCCCCGCCCCGACGAGAAGGAGACCACGCCGGCCGGAGCGTCGGCCGGAGCGTCGGGCTGAGCGCCGGCCGGAGCGCGGCCTGAGTCACGGGCGTGGACCGGGGTCGCGGCGGCCGAGCGTCGCCGCGACCCCGCCGCGATCCCTACCCGCCGCTGATCCACTCCGTTTACTGGAAATCGGGGCATCCGAGCGGCCCGGACACCGCGTTTTCCTGAAATCCGAGCCGATCTGCCGGCGCCGGGCGCTGAGAGCGGGAGGGGTCAGCGGCGGCGTGCTCGCCACATCGTGTGCTCCCGGGAGATCGCCGTCTCCGTGTCGTTCACGAACCGCGACAGTTCGGCCTCCGAGCCGATCCGGGTGGCCAGGGACCCCATGGCGGCAAGCTCCTGACTTGCCAGGGCATAGGCGGTCGCCACCGCGCCGTGTTGCCGCGTCTGCGTCCAGGCCGCCCCGGCCGCGACCGCCGCGGCGGCCACGCCGAGCAGGTCGAGGTCGGTCAGCCCGGCAGCCCTCGACACGGCCAGGGTCACCCCGACTATCTCCAGCACGAGCATGCTGACCGACCAGCGGGTCGCCCGCGCCCGGTTCGACAATGACCGCTCGGCGTACCAGGCTCGCTGGGCCTCAAGACGGCCGGTCAGGTACGCGGCACGGCGCTCCTCGAGGGAGGCGGCGCGTAGTGCGCGCATTCCGTCCGTGATTTGCTGCCCGGCCATCGCGGGGGCCGCCAACCCGGCGGCGGACATGTCCCGGGTCAGGCCCAGCAGTCGGCTGGTGAACTCCTCGACGCTGTCCGAGTCGCTCTGCGATCGCGGAAAAGGGTCAGCCGCGATGGTGAATCGCCAGGTGAGCGACTTGATGGATTCGGAGAGGGCCCTGCCGACGTACCACCGTTCGTTGGGGCGATTGGTGAGGAGGAAGACCTCGACGACCGAGGTGGCGGCGAAGGCAGCCGCCGCGAGCGCCGGGCCCAGAGCGAAGTCGTCGAGCTTCCAGGTGGCGACTCCCGCGACCGCGGCCACCAGGAGCAGGGACAGCCGCAGCGCGATCAGGGTTGCGTACACCCGTTGGCCGCGCTGCGACTCGTAGGACACGGCACGCTGAAACGGGGGAAGATCCTCGGCCTTCAGCATGTCGGTGACCTCTCGACAGAACGTCCAGGGCGTCGGCGGGGCGAGCAGCGATCCCGACCAGCAGTCGGTACGCGGCGCTGTAGACAGTAGACACCGCCGTCCACCCCGACCACCCGCACCGACTCCCACCCCGCGCCCGCCGCCGCCCGCGCCCGCCGCCGGTGATCAAGAAGTTCGCGTCACGACACGCCGCGACGAATGACGCAAAGCTCTTAATCAACCGTGGCGGACCTTTTCACCGGGTCCCGGGGCGCCAACCAGAAATGGCGGGCCAAATCAGCGCTGACGGCGGGCGCTGCGATGGTTACGGTCGTGGATGTCGAGGTTCCCCGACCGTTCGAGGAGTGATCGCATGCCCCCCTCTCCGTCCCGGCTCTTCGCCGAGATAGCGACGGCCGAACCGCCGGCCGAGACCAGAGTGGTCATGCGACGTGCGGTGGTGCTTGGCGGCAGCATGGCCGGGTTGCTGGCCGCCCGGGTGTTGAGCGACCACGCCGAGGAAGTGCTGATCATCGAACGGGACCCGTCCGATGTCGACGCCGGGCCGCGGCCGGGTGTGCCCCAGGGCAGTCAGGTGCACGCGCTGCTGCCCGCCGGTCAGGTCCAGTTGGAGCGCTGGTTTCCCGGCATCGCCGACGAGGCGCTCGCGCTCGGCGCCCCGCCACCGCCGCGCGACCCGGGCACGGCGAAGGTCTTCGTGAACGGCATGTTGGGTCTGCCGCCCGCGCCGACCGGCACCGGACCGGCGCTGATCACCACCCGTCCGTTCCTGGAGGCGCTGGTCCGCCGGCGCACCCTCGCCGTCGACAACATCCGCATGGTGTACGGCCGGGCGGAGGGCCTGCTCTTCGACGAGCGCCGGGTCACCGGCGCCCGGTACGTGCCCGAGGGTGGCAGCGAGCCCATCGTGGAAGCGGCAGACCTGGTGGTCGACGCGATGGGGCGGTCCAGCCGGTTGAGCGACTGGCTGGCCGAGCACGGGTGGCCGCGCCCGCCGATGCAGCGCATGCCGATCAAACTGAACTACGCCACGGCGCTCTTCAGGCGCGACGAGAAGGTCAGCGACGCCTGGGTGGCGGTCTTCCACACCATGGCGGGCAAGGGGCGTACCGCCCGGATCGGTGGGATCAACTCGGTCGAGGGGGACCGGTGGATCATGCTGGTGGCCGGCTACGACGGGGACCGGCCCAGCCGCGACGTCGCCGACTTCACCGCCCGCTGCCGCGAGCACTACCCGCAGATGTTCGGTGACATCGCCGAACACGGGGAGATGCTCGGCGGGGTGGTCACGTACCACCAGGCGGACAGCCGACGCCGCGACTTCCACAAGCTCGACCGCCTGCCGGCCGGGCTGGTCGCCGCCGGTGACGCGGTCGCGTCCTTCAACCCGGTGTACGGCCAGGGCATGACCTCCGCGACGCTGCACGCCTCCTGCCTGTCGAAGTACCTGCGGTCCGGCTCCAAGCCGCACGACGAGCCCGCGCGGGCGTACTTCGACCAGGTCCGCGTGGTGGTCGACGCCGCCTGGCAGATCTCCACCACCGCCGACATCGAGCTGCCGCACGTCGACGGGCCGTACCCGCCGGGCTACAAGGTCACCAAGTGGTTCGGGGACCTGCTCTTCCGGGCGTCGCTGACCGACCCGGTGCTCAACGCCCGGCTGGGCCGGGTCACCACCATGCTCGACCACCCGGCCGCCCTGAGCCGCCCCGGCACCCTGTTCCGGGCCCTCCGACTCGGTCTGCTCGGCAGCTCTCGGCGGTGATTCGCCGCCAAACCCGCCGCCCCCGCCGGGGCGAGGTGGAGAATGGTGGGCCGGGGAGGGGTGCTGCGACGAAGCCGGGGGAGCGGTCGTGCTCGGAACCAGCCTCCTTGGCCGGCTTCGCCGCCGTGACCCGGGTGATGCCATCCTGCGACGCGCGGCCCGACTGACGCTCGTCGCGTCCGTCGTCTTCTACGGCTGCCGGTACGGGGCGGGCAACTCGACGCTCGCCACCTACGGGTTGTTCGGCACGATCGCCACCGGGTCGTTCGCGCAGCTGCCCGGGCCGGCGCCGCAGCGGGCGCGGATCCTCGTGCTGTCGCTGCCGGCCGTGTGGGCGCTGATCGCGGTGGGCTCGCTGTTGGCGTGGAGCACGTGGGCGGCGGCCGGGGGCATGCTGGTCGTCGGGTTCGTGGTGGCGTTCGCCGGGGTCGGCAACCCGCGCCTGGTGGGTTTGGCGAGCGCGTTCCAGCTCTTCTACATCCTGGCGTCGTTCCCGCCGTACCAGCCGGGCACCCTGCCGGAGCGGCTCGGTGGGGTGACGTTCGCCGTCGTGCTGCTCGCCGCAGCCGAGGTGCTCCTCTGGCCCGACCCGGTGCCGGTCTCCTACCGGCAGCGCCTCGCCGAGGCGGCGGACGGCGTCGCCGCCTTCCTCGACGCCGCCGCCGAGAGGTTGACCGCGCCGCACACCCCCGCGGGTGGTCGGGACAGTCGGCGCGAGCGGGCGTACGACGTGGTGGCGGCGATCGAGTTGAACCGCAGCCCCCCGGCGTGGGCGCCCACCGCGGCGGGCGCTCGGGACCGGGCGTTGCGGATCTGCGCGGCCGCGTTACGGGAGGTACTCGCCGAGGCCGACCGGCTGGCGGCGGACGCCCCGCCCGAGCCGATCCCGGACCTGGCGGCGGCGCGTCTGCTGCGCTCGTGCGCGGACACGACCCGCGCCGCCGGCCGGAGCCTGTCGCCGGGTGCCCCGGCGGTGGCCCCCGCCGACCTTGACGTGGCGGTCGGACGAGCCGAGGCGGCGTACCCGGTGGGAGAGGGCCAGGTCCGCGACGCGCCGGACGTACCCCGGTTGTGCCGGGACGCGACCGCGCTGGCCCTCGCGGACCAGGTCCGGGTCTTCGTCGTCGGTTCCCGGGTGGCCACCGGGGTACGGCTCGACGGCGGCGACGCCTCCTCGGGGCTGTTCGAGTACACCCGGCGCAGCCCGTGGACGCTGTACTGGTGGCAGTTCCGCTCCCACCTGGCGCCGCGCTCGGCCCACCTGCACAGCTCCCTGCGGCTGGCCGTGGCGCTCGCCATCGCCCGGGTGGCCGCCGGGGTGTTGCAGCTGACCCACGGCTTCTGGGTGCTGCTGGCCACCCTCACGGTCCTGCGCACCTCGGCCGCCGACACCCGCACGGCGCTGCGGCCGGCCGTGCTGGGCACGATCGCCGGCGCGGTCGCCAGCGGCGGGGTGATGCTCGTCGTCAACGAGCCGATCGTGTACGCCATCGTCCTGCCGATCACCCTGCTGCTGGCCTTCGGCGTTGGTCGCCTGCTCGGTCCGGTGTGGCAGCAGGCGCTGTTCACCCTGCTGCTGACGGTCGTCTTCGCCCAGCTCAGCCCGGAAGGGTGGCGGCTCGCCGAGGTCCGCCTCGTCGACGTGCTGCTCGGCGCGGTGATCGGCGTGCTCGCCGGGGTGGCGATGTGGCCGCGCGGCGCAGGCCACGACCTGCGGCACAACGCCACCCACTACCTGAAGGCCAGCGCGGATGCGGTCGACCAGACGGTCCAGGCGGTGCTCGGCGACGCCCCGCCACCCGAGGGTGCCCTCCGCCGGGTCCGTCGTCGGATGGTCCTGATCGACTCGTCGTACTGCCAGTACCACTCGGAGCGGCACGATCCGCACCGTCAGCAGGTGAACTGGGACGCCGTGCTGAGCACCGGGCACCACGTCGTGCCGGGCGCGGAGTCGCTGCTGCGGCGCAACCCACCCGGCTGCCTCGCCGGCTGGGTTGCGGCGGCGGCGCTGCTGCGCGAGTCCGCCGGGCGCCTGCGATCGGCGTACGACGCCCTCGCCGACGAGGTCGCGCACGGCCGGACACCGGACCGGGCGCCGGTCTCGACCACCTGCGTCGACCAACTGGACCGGATCCGTCCGCTCCTCGGCGAGGCCGACCTCCAGTCGGTCCGGCACCTGGTGGAGGTCGACCGGTGGCTCGCCGGCCTCGCCGACAGTCTCGCCCGGGCCAGCCCGCCCGTTGCCGACGAGTCGGTCGGGCGCCGCCGAAAGCCGTGACGCCGGTATCGCGCGCGTCGATGTGACCGATCCGGTGCCCCAACCAGTCAACACCTGTGGAAACCCACCAGGGCCACGGGAGGAAAAATGGATCAGAACCTGCGGGTGCTCTTCGACCGCGCCATCGCCGACGAGCCCGAACTACCCCTTGTCGACCTGGCCGGCGACGCGATGGCCGCCGGCACCACCCTGCGCCGACGCCGGCAAGGGCTGGTGGCGACAGGTGTTGCCGCCGTGGTCGCCGTCGCGACGGTCGGGGTGGTGAACGTGGCGACACCGCCGCAGCCGTCGCCGCCGCCACCGACGACGGTGCCGGCGGCGTTCGGCATGCTGGTGAACAAGGAATGCGGGCCTCCCGCCGGGAAGACAGCGACCGACGCCGCGGTCTTCCTCGCCCTGCAGATCACCGACCAGCAGCGCAGCGCGGTCAGCCGCGCGCTGGACGCGGACCCAGCGGTCGGGACCTTGGCGTATGAGAGTCGCGAAGTGGCGCTGCAGAAGTTCAAGAAGCTGTACGCGGACGCACCCGAACTCGTCGACAACATCGTGCCCAGCCAACTACCGGAGTCGTTCCGGATCACGCTCGTCGTGCGGACCCAGTACGCGGAGGTGGCTGAGCGCGTCAAACGCCTGCCCGGGGTCGACGAGATCATCGGCATCGACTGCCCGGCCGGCACCAACGCGTCGGTGGTCGACTGATGGCGGGCGCCCGCTGGGGCGCGGCTCGACGGGGCGAGCAGACCGCCCAACAGGCGGAGTTCACCGCGTTCGTCGAGACCACCGCACCGAGGCTGCGGCGTACCGCCTACCTCATGTGTCGCGACTGGCACCTCGCCCAGGACCTGACCCAGACGACCTTCGCGAAGATGTACGCGAACTGGGGCCGGATCCGACGCACCGCGAACCTCGAGGCGTACAGCCGCCGGGTCCTCATGAACACCGTCTTCGACCAGAACAAGCGGCACAGCGCCGCCGAGGTCGTGCTCGCCGAGCTGCCGGAGGTGTCGCCGCAACGGCCCGACGACACCACGGAGCTGCACGTCGCCCTGCTCCAGGCGTTGGCCACCCTGCCGATTCGCGACCAGGCCATCGTGGTGCTCCGGCACTGGGAGGATCAGAGCGTCGAGGCCGTCGCCAGCACCCTCGACGTCTCCGTGTCGGTGGTCAAGATGCAGAACGCCCGCGCGTTGACCAAGCTGCGGGCGTTGCTCGGTCAGGACTTCGTCCGGATCTGACAGGCCGCCGGTCGCCGATTGGCCGTGCCCGTCGCGCGTCGCTCGGCCTAGCGTCGACGCCATGGAGATCGAGCAGGCGCAGAAGCTGTGGCAGCCGGAGCCTGGCTGGTTGAACACCGCCAGCTACGGGTTGCCGCCGGAGCCGGCGTGGGCGGCGTTGCAGGAGGCCCTCGCGGCGTGGCGGGTTGGTCGTACGTCATGGGAGGGCTGGGGCGAGTCGACGCACCGGGCTCGCGTCGCCTTCGCCGGCCTCATCGGGGTGCCGGTCGGTGACGTGGCGGTCGGCGCGACCGTGTCCCAGCTCCTCGCGCCGGTCGCGGCGGCGCTGCCGGCCGGTGCCACGGTGGTGGTCCCCGAGGTCGAGTTCACCTCGAATCTCTTCCCCTGGCTGGTGCAGGAGGAGCGCGGCGTCAAGGTCCGCACGGTGCCGCTGGATTCGCTGGTCGACGCCATCGACGCCGATACCGACCTGGTCGCGTTCAGCCTGGTGCAGTCGGCCAACGGGGCGGTCGCCGCGTACGACGAGATCGTGGCCGCGGCCCGTGCGCACGACGCGCTGGTGGCGGTGGACGCCACCCAGGCGTGCGGCTGGCTGCCGTTCGACGGTGGCCGGGCCGACGTGGTGGCCGTGGGCGGCTACAAGTGGCTGATGAACCCGCGCGGGACGGCATACGCCTACCTGGCCCCCGGGTTGCGGGAGCGGCTGCGCCCCGACGCCGCCGGCTGGTACGCGGGCCGCGACCCGCACGCCTCCTACTACGGCCCGCCGCTGCGGCTGGCCGACGACGCCCGCCGGTTCGACATCTCGCCGGCCTGGTTCAGCTGGGTCGGTGCGGTGCCCGCCCTGGAGGTGGTCGCCGAGGTCGGCGTCTCGGCGATCGGGGCGCACAACGTGGCGCTGGCCAACCGGTTCCTGACCGGGCTGGGCCGGCCACCGGGGGAGAGCGCCATCGTCAGCGTGGACGTGGCCGACGCGGAGCAGCGCCTCGCCGCGGCCGGCATCCGGGCGGCGGTGCGCGCCGGGCGGGTCCGGGCCTCGTTCCACATCTACTCCACCGAGGCCGATGTGGACGCCGCGCTGACGGCGTTGACCGGCTGAGCCCGGCGTCGAGGGCGGTCGGGCGGGTAGCCGACCGTCCTCGACGTCAGCGGACGTCCCGGCTCAGGCCAGGTGGCCACCGATCTTCGTGTAGCCGCGCAGCAGGTCCCGCGAGATGATCAGCCGCTGCATCTCGTCGGTGCCCTCGAAGATCCGGTAGAGCCGGACCTGCCGGTACCAGCGTTCGATCGGCAGCTCTCGGGTGTAGCCCATGCCGCCGTGGATCTGGAGCACCCGGTCGACCACTCGGTTGACCATGCCGGCGCCGTAGAGCTTGCCCATCGACGAGGCGTGCCGGGGGTCCAGGCCCGCGTCGACCGTCCACGCCGAGCGCAGCACCAGCCAGCGCGCCGCCTCCAGCTCCGTCTCCGAGTCGGCGATCATCCACTGGATGGCCTGGTTGGTGCCGATCTTCGCGCCGAAGGTCTCCCGGGTGTTGGCGTACTCGATGGCCATCTGCAACACCCGCTCGGCGATGCCGATGGCGTGCGACGGGATGGTGTAACGCCCCTTGCCGATCCACTCCATGCCGAGCGTGAAGCCCTGCCCGATCTCGCCGAGGATGTTGCGGTGCGGCACGCGTACGCCGTCGAAGATGAGCGACGCGGGCCCGCCCTCGCCCATCGTCTGGATGAACTCGGAGCGCCAGCCCATCGACCGGTCCACCAGGAAGGCGGTGGCTCCGCCGTTGCGGGCGCCCTTCTCCCGGTCGGTCACCGCGACCACGATGGCGAAGTCGGCGTCGTGACCGCCGGTGATGAAGGTCTTCTCGCCGTCGAGGATCCAGTCGTCGCCGTCGCGGCGGGCGGACAGCCGGATGTTGGCCGCGTCGGACCCGGCACCCGGTTCGGTGATCGCGAAGCAGGAACGCCGCTCGCCCTCGATGGTCGGGATGAGGAACTCCCGCTTCTGCTCCTCGGTGGCGTGGAACAGGATGTTGTCCGCCTCGCCACCGAAGCGGAACGGCACGAACGTGCGGCCCAGCTCGGTCCAGATCAACGACTGGAGTACGGCCGGCAGGTTCATCCCGCCGTACTCTTCCGGGGTGGCCAGGCCCCAGAAGCCGAACTTGCGTGCCTTGAGTTGCAGTTCGCGCACCTCGGAGTGGTCGAGGCCCGGCTGGTGCGCCCGTTCCCGGCGGAGCACCTCCGCTTCCAGGGGCATCACCTCGCGGGTGATGAACGCGCGCACGGTGTCTCGGACGGCGCGTTCCTCGTCGGACAGTGCGAAGTCCACGGTTCCCCCTCGGTCGACGTGGCGGTGCGCCGCTGCGGGTCGCAGCGGTCATCCCTAAACTAGCGGTGTAAGTTTTCATTCGTCCAGACCCTCGTGGTGACGCCTGCGCGCAGACGGTCCCGGATAGGGTGCGTGAACAGGTGGTTCCCGCGGGGAGGGACACCGCAGACCGAGGAGCTGTGACGTGCCCCGACCTCGACGACCACTGCTCACCCGCGACCGGATCGTCGAGACGGCGCTCGCGCTGATCGACGCCGACGGGCTCGGCGCGCTCTCCACCCGCCGGCTCGCCGCCGCGCTCGGAGTGCAGGGTCCCTCGCTCTACAACCACTTCGCCACCAAGGACGACATTCTCGACGCGGTCGCCGACACGGTCACCGGCGCCGTCGACACCAGTGGCTTCGCCAGCCGGGACTGGGCCACCGCGCTGCGCGACTGGGCGTGGTCGTACCGGCGCGCGCTCACCGCGCACCCGAACATCGTGCCGTACCTGGCGCAAGGGCCCGGTCGTCGACCGGCCGCCCTCGCCATGGCCGACGCCGTCTACGGCGGCCTGGTCCGGGCCGGCTGGCCGCCGGCCCGCGCCACCCACATCGGCGCCGCGCTGCGCTACTTCGTGGCCGGGTCGGCGCTCGGCTCGTTCGCCCGCGGGTTCGTCGAGGACCCGGAGCTGTACGCCGCGCACTACCCGCACCTGCGCCAGGCGCACCGGCTCGCCGAGCACCAGCAGAGCGTGGACGAGGGCGCCTTCGCTCTCGGCCTGGACGCCCTGCTGCACGGACTGGCTGCCGAGTACACCCGCACCGTCGACACGGTGGAGTCCGCCCGGCCCAAGGGGTAGCGTCCAAACTCCCAGCGCTAGTTTCCTCGCTCGACCCCGTCGCCATCGCCCATCGCCCACCCTCGAAGGGACGACATGGACCTCGCCGCCCCGCCGTCGCAGTTGCCCGACTCGCTGCGCCTCCGGCGCCACCTGCACGTCGGTGGGGAGTGGACGTCTCCCGCCGACACCGAACTGATCGACGTGGAGAACCCGAGCACCGGGGAGCTGGTCGGGCAGGTGCCGGCCGGCAGCCCGGCCGACGTGAATCGCGCCGTGGCCGCGGCCCGCGCCGCCTTCCCCGGCTGGTCGGCCGCCACCCCCGCCGAGCGCTCCGCCCACCTCGACCGGCTGCACACGGCGCTCACCGCCCGCGCCGACGACCTCGCCCGCACCATCGCCGTGGAGCTGGGCTCGCCGCTCAAGCTCGCCACCCGGGTGCAGGTCGGCCTCCCGTTGACCGTGCTGCGTGACCACGTCGCGCTCGCCGCCCGCGCGCCGGTCGAGGAGAGCATCGGCAACTCGCTCGTCGTCCGCGAGCCGATCGGCGTGGTCGGCGCGATCACCCCGTGGAACTACCCGCTGCACCAGGTGATGGCGAAACTCGCACCCGCCCTGGCCGCCGGCTGCACGGTGGTGCTCAAGCCCAGCGAGTTGACCTCGTTGACCGCGTGCCTGCTCTTCGACGCGGTCAGCGAAGCCGGCTTGCCGCCCGGGGTGCTCAACCTGGTCCCCGGCACCGGGCCGGTGGTCGGCGAGGCGCTCGCCGGGCACCCCGACGTCGACCTGGTCTCGTTCACCGGCTCCACCGCCACCGGCGCGCGGATCATGCGGCTCGCCGCCGACCGGATCGCCCGGGTCGCGCTGGAGCTGGGCGGCAAGTCCGCCAACGTGATCCTCCCCGACGCCGACCTCGCCACCGCCGTCAAGGTGGGCGTCGGCAACGCCCTGCTCAACTCCGGCCAGACCTGCACCGCGTGGACCCGGATGCTGGTGCACCGCGACCGGTACGACGAAGCCCTCCACCTGATCGCCACGGCGGTGGCCGGCTACCGACTCGGCGACCCGTTCGACCCGGCGACCCGGCTCGGCCCGCTGGTCTCCGCCGCGCAGGCCGAGCGGGTACGCGGCCACATCGACCGAGCCCTCGCCGACGGCGCCCGGTTGGTCACCGGCGGGCCCGACGCCCCGGTGCCGGCCCGGGGGCACTTCGTCGCCCCGACCGTCTTCGCCGACGTGCACCCCGACAGTGCACTCGCCCAGGAGGAGGTCTTCGGCCCGGTGCTCGCCGTCATCCCGTTCACCGACACCGACGAGGCGGTCGCCATCGCCAACAACTCGAAGTACGGGCTGGCCGGCGCGGTCTGGTCCGCCGACACCGACGCGGCGCTCGCGGTGGCCCGGCGGCTGCGCACCGGCGCCGTCGACATCAACGGTGCCCCGTTCAACCCGCTCGCCCCGTTCGGCGGCTACAAGCAGTCCGGCCTGGGCCGGGAGCTGGGCGTGCACGGGCTGGCCGAGTTCTGCGAGCTGAAGGCGATCCAGCGATGACCCACCCCGAGCTGTCCCCGGCCGCGCCAGCAGGCGGCACAGAGCTGTCCGCGGCCGCGCCGGGCGGCGGCGGCACCGAGCCGGCGTCCGCGCCGGTCACCGTTCGCGCGCTCGTCGCGCGCGGATCCGGTGCCGAGCTGCGGGTCGAGCGGGTACGCCTACCCGCGCCCGGGCCCGGCGAGGTACGGGTGACGATCAGGGCGGCCGGTGTCTGCCACTCCGACCTGTCCATGGTCAACGGCACCCTCGCCGCGAGGTTCCCGCTGGTGCTCGGGCACGAGGCGACCGGCGTGGTGGCCGAGGTCGGGCCGGGCAGCCAGCTGACCGTCGGCACCCCGGTCGTGCTCAACTGGGCACCGGCCTGCCGGGCCTGCTGGTGGTGCCGGCGCGGCGAGCCGTGGCTCTGCGCCGACACCACCGCCCCGACCGTGCCGCGCGGCGAGACCGACGACGGGGTCCCGCTACACCTGACCCTCGGCCTCGGCGCGCTCGCCGAGGCGGTGGTGGTACCCGAACGTGCCGTCATCCCGATCCCGGCCGGGCTGCCGTCCGAACAGGCCGCCCTGCTCGGCTGCGCGGTGCTGACCGGCGTCGGCGCGGTCCGGAACACCGCCCGGGTGGCGCCCGGCGAGGCGGTGGCGGTCGTCGGGCTCGGTGGGGTCGGGCTCGCCGTGCTCAGCGCGGCCCGCCGGGCCGGTGCCACGACGATCCTGGCCATCGACGTGGCCGAGGCGAAACGGGACCTGGCGCTCGCCGCCGGGGCGACCGACTTCCTGCTCTCCGACGACCGGCTCTCCAAGGAGGTGCGGGCGCGCACCGAGAGCCGCGGCGTCGACCATGCCTTCGAGTGCGTCGGACGCGCCGCCACCATCCGGGCCGCCTGGCGGCTCACCCGACGTGGGGGAGCGGTGACCGTGGTCGGCATGGGCGCCAAGGACGACATGGTCAGCCTCGGTGCGCTGGACATCTTCCACTCCGCGCGCACCCTGCGCTCCTCGGTGTACGGCTCGTCCGACCCGGACCGGGAGGTGCCGGTGCTGGCCGCCGAACTCGCCGACAACGCGCTGGATCTGGGTGTGCTGGTCAGCGGGACGGTTTCGTTGGACGAGGCGCCGGCCGCGTTCGACCGGCTGGCGCGGGGCGAGGGCGCCCGCTGGGTGGTCACCCTGGACTGACGCTCGCCACAGCCGGGATCTCAGCACGTCGACGATCTCAGCACGTCGATCTCGCAGCCCGGTGCCCACGGGTCGAAGCCGTGTTCGACGAGCCAGCGGACCGCCAGCAGGCTTCGCAACGACCACCACGCGCGGACCACGTCGAGGTCGACGTCGGCGCGGTAACCGGCGAGGACGTCGCCGAGGTGCTCCTCGTGGCCGAGCGTCAGGGTGGCGAGGTCGAAGAGGGCGTCGCCCTGGCACGCCTCGGACCAGTCGAGCACGCCGGTGACCTCATCGCCGTCGACGAACACGTGGGTGATCTGGAGGTCGCCGTGCGTGAAGACCGGGGTCCACGGGCGGAGCGCCGCCTCGGCGACCTGGCGGTTGCGCGTGACCAGGTCGGTGGGGAGGACGCCGTTGCCGACGAGCCACTCGCACTCGACGTCGAGCTGCGATGTCAACTCGTCGCGGCTGCGGCCGGGCCATGGCGGTAGCGGCGCGTCGTGCAGCTTGCGAGCGGCGGCGCCCGCCGCGGCCCACGCCGCCGGCGAGGCGGTCGACGGCTCGCCGAGGCGACCGAGCGCCGTTCCGGGCAGGGCGGCGAGCGCGAGCACGGGCGGCTTGCGCCAGAGAACCTCGGGGGTCGGGACCGGCGCCAGCGCCATCGCCTCGACCTCGACGTCGGTGCGCCCCGGATCAGCGTCGATCTTCAGGAACAGGTCACCGACGCGCAGGGTCGCGCGTTCCTGATGGGCGACAACGACTTCGACCTCCGGCATGACGGCCATTGTCGCGATACGGCCATCGACATCCCACCGGTTTGTCGGGGACGACTGGCGTGGTTGGCCAGGTGCCCTGGGTCGACCCGGGAAGGGTCAACCCTGGGCACCCGGGCGACGAGAGCCGGGCGGCTGGTCAGAAGGGCGGGGCGTCCTCGCCCATCAGCGCCAGCACGACGCCGCCCTTGCCGCTCTTGAGGCCCTGGACCACGACCTTGCCGGTGCTGCCGTCGGGCAGCTCCAAGGTGAAGGTCTTCCCGACCGCGTTCTTGGGGCCGTTGCCGGCGCTGTTGGCGGGACGGAAGTCGCCCGCCCAGGGCGGAGTCCCGCCCCTACGGGCCGGCTCGGCGAAGAGCGCGGCGGTGCCGGGGGTCCTGGTGCCGTCCGAGGAAAGGAGGACTGAGGCGCTGCGAAAGGTAGCCATATGCGCCAAGGCTAACCCGGAAAGTGCTCGATCGCGGCACCACAGCTGCCCGTGACGGCGATTCGGGCACCACCCGTTGCGCCAGAAGCTATACCTAGCAGTACTATGCATCGTACTTCTAGGTTTAGGGGCGGGAGGTTTCGTGAAGGTCGCCAAGGATCTGGTCGCCGCCTCGGCGACGCCGATGGTGCTCGGCATCCTGGCCGAGGGCGAGAGCTACGGCTACGCCATCATCAGGCGGATCAACGAGCTGTCCGGGGGTGAGCTGGACTGGACCGAAGGGCTGCTGTACCCGTTGCTGCACCGGCTCGAGCGCCTCGGCTACCTGGAGTCCAGCTGGCAGGCGGTCGCCGGCGAGCGGAAGCGCAAGTACTACCGCGTCACCGAACGGGGCCTGGCCGAGCTGGCCGAGCAGCGCCGCCAGTGGGACACCGTGGTGGGCGCGCTCAAGGAGATCTGGCATGACCGTGCGCCGCTGACGGTGCACCCGTTGGAGGGCCTCGCATGACGGCACACGACGGGCCCGAGGAGCTGGACGCGCAGTTCGAGCAGTGGCGCCAGTACGTGCTGCGCCGCAGGGAACTGCAGACGGTGGACGCCGACGAGCTGGAAGACCACCTCCGCGACTCGGTCGACGAGCTCGTCGCCGCCGGCCTGAGCCCGGACGAGGCGTTCCTGGTCGCGGTGAAACGGATGGGCAGCCTCGACGAGCTCTCCCGCGAGTTCGCCCGGGAACATTCGGAACGGTTGTGGAAGCAGTTGGTGCTGACCGGTGACTCCGACAGCCCGGTCGGCGGCACGCGCTCCCGCCGGGACCTGTGGGTCATGCTCGGCTGTGCGGCGGGTGCGCTGGCGTCCGTCAAGGTGCCGGCGCTGTTCGGGCTGAGCTTCGCCGACGACGGCTCGTTCTACGCGCGGAACTTCACGCTGTTCGCGCTGCCCTGGCTGGCGGCGTACCTGGCCTGGCGCCGGGGAGCCCGACGGACGGTGATCGCGGCACTGGCGGTGCTCTTCGTCCTCGGTGCCGTGGCGGCCAACGCCTACCCCCTGGCGGACGATTCGCAGTCGGTGGTCGTCACCAGCGTCCACCTGCCCATCGCCCTGTGGTTGGTGGTCGGTCTGGCCTACGTCGCCGACGACTGGCGCTCCTCCCGTCGACGCATGGACTTCATCCGGTTCACCGGCGAGTGGTTCATCTACCTGGTGCTGATGGCCCTCGGTGGGGGCGTGCTCGCCGCGTTCCTGTTCAACACGTTCGCGGCCATCGGCATCGTCCCGGAGGAGTTCATCTCGCAGTGGCTCCTGCCCTGCGGCGCGGCGGCGGCGGTCGTCGTGGCCGGGTGGCTCGTCGAGGCCAAGCAGAGTGTCGTCGAGAACATCGCGCCGGTCCTGACCAGGCTGTTCACCCCGCTCTTCACGGCCGCGCTGCTCGCCTTCCTCGTCGCTGTCGTCTGGACCAGCCACGGCATCGACGTCGAGCGGGAGGCGCTGCTCCTCTTCGACCTCCTGCTGGTCGTGGTGCTGGGGCTGCTGCTCTACTCACTCTCGGCCCGTGAGCCGCTGGCCCCGCCCGGCCTGTTCGACAAACTCCAACTCGCGCTCGTGGTCAGTGCGTTGGCCATCGACGTGCTGGTGCTGCTGGAGATCACCGGACGCATCACCGACGAGTACGGCGGTACGCCCAACCGGGCGGCCGCGCTCGGCGAGAACGTGATCCTGCTGGTCAACCTCGCGTGGTCGGCGTGGCTCCTGCTCAGCTTCATCCGTCGGCGCACGCCGTTCGCGACGCTCGAACGGTGGCAGACCGGCTACCTGCCGGTGTACGCCGTGTGGGCCTGGATCGTGGTCCTCGTCTTCCCGCCGCTGTTCAGCTTCGCCTAGACGAATAGTCCCTAACGGTGCGCTCGGCCGGCTCGTCATGTCGGTCTGCCGAGGAGCGGTATACCTCAGAGGCATATTTATACCTCTGAGGTATTCCGCCTAACGCCGCATCCGCCCCGACGAAGGTGACCGACGGTGGTCGCCCTCGCCGGCCCGCGGGTCACTTGCCGGTGACGATGCCCGGGTTGATGCAGAGCCCCGGGTTGGCGCCGTTCTTCTCCGCGATCTCCAGACAGCGGGTCACCTTGTCGACCTTGGCGTTGGTCTCGGTGATCTGCTTGGAGATCTCGGCGTTCTTGCGGTCCTGCTCCAGGTTGCGGGTCTGCGCCAGCTTGTCCTGGAACGCCTTGATGTTGCCCTCGGTCTTGTCGTCGTGGTTCACCCGCGTGATGGTTACCGAGAGGATGTCCACGTCGGTGGCGAGGCGGGTCTCCGCGCTGGTCTTGATGTTCGCGGCGAACGGCTTCAGGTCGACGTTGAGGTCACCGGTCTGGGCGTCGATCTTCTCCAGCGGGTTGTACGCGGCGAAGGCGTCGTTGACCGCGCTGTCGAGCTGCACACCCACCCGCTGACCCCGGAAGCTGGCGAAGTCGCCCTTGTAGTCCATGAACTGCTTTGGCGCGTTCTCCGGCTTGACCTGCCATTCGACGAGCACCTCGACGCAGGCGTCGGCGAGGGTGCCGGTTCGCACGCGTACGCAGTTGTCGCCGCCGATGTGGTCGTACTTCTGTCGGCCCGCGTCCCACTCGCCGACCTTCTGCCAGGGCGCCACCCACTTCAGGCCTGAGCCGGTCACCTCGCCGGTGGGCTTGCCGAAGCTGGTGACGATGCCGACCGAGCGGATCGGCACCGAGTGGGCGCTGGAGGCGATGCCGACCACCAGGGTGAGGGCGAGGAAGCCGAGCGCCGCGAGGGCGGCCATCCGCTTCAGTGACCGTGCCGGAGCGACGAGGGCGACGACGGCGCTGACCGCCAGGGCGACGGCGAAGACGATCGCCATGGTGAAGCCGACGGGCATGGGGTGGGGACCTTTCGGTGGGCTGTGTGGATCATCAACCTAGGGGGTCCGGTCAAGTCGACGGCGCAGGGGAGTGGAGTTCGCGCACGTCAATCGTGGGTCGAATATGGAGTCCATCGACATGGTTCGACTCTGGCGACCCGCCGTAGGTTTCGTCCACGCGACGGGCCTGTGACCACGGTCACCGAACCGACCGTCGCCGCGATGTGCGGAGGATGAGGCGATGGCCGGGCAAGCGCTCCTGTCGGCCCGTGGGCTGACCCGCGACTTCCGGGGCTTCCGGGCGGTCGACGACGTGGACCTCGACGTGGCGTCGGACAGTGTGCACGCGCTGGTCGGCCCCAACGGCGCGGGCAAGACCACCCTGTTCAACCTGCTCACCGGCTTCCTGCGACCCAGTGGTGGCCGGATCGAGCTGGCCGGGCGGGACGTCACCGGACTGCCCCCGGAGCAGGTGGCCCGGCTCGGCGTGGCCCGCTCGTTCCAGATCACCAGCCTCTTTCCGCAACTGTCCGCGCGCGAGCACGTCGCGCTGGCGTTGCAGTCACCCAGCGGGCTGGGCTGGCGGTTCTGGCGGTCGTCGAGGCTGATGGGCCGCTACACCGAGCGGGCCGACGAACTGCTGGGGATGGTGGGGCTGGCCGAGCTGGCGCACGCCCCCTCCGCCGCCCTGGCGTACGGCCGCAAACGCGCCCTGGAGCTGGCCATCGCCCTGGCGCTGGACCCGAAGGTGCTGCTGCTCGACGAGCCGACGGCGGGCATGGGCCTGGAGGACGTCGACCGCACCGTCGAGCTGATCGGTCGGGTGCGCCAGGGCCGGACCGTGGTGATGGTCGAGCACAACATGAGTGTGGTCGGCCGTCTCGCCGACACCGTCACCGTGCTTCAGGCCGGCAAGGTCCTCGTCGAGGGCCCGTACGAGCAGGTCCGCGCCGACGAGCGCGTGATCACCGCCTACCTGGGAGTGGCCGATGCTGCGCATTGAGAACCTGTCCGCCTTCTACGGCGAGGCGCAGGTGCTGCGCGACGTCAGCCTCGAGGTCTCCGCAGGCGAGGTGGTCACCCTGGTCGGCCGCAACGGTGCTGGCAAGTCCACCCTGCTGCGCTGCGTGATGGGGCTGCACCCCGGTCAGCGCGGCACGGTGGAGCTGGACGGGCGGGACATCACCAGGCTGCCGGCGCACAAGCGGGCCCGCCTGGGCCTGGGCTGGGTGCCCGACGACCGGGGCAGCTACGCCACCCTGACCGTCACCGAGAACCTCACGCTGCCACCCACGGTCGGCCCCGACCCGTGGTCGCTGGAGCGGGTGTACGAGGCGTTCCCGGCCCTGCACACCCGGCGGGACTCGGCGGCCACCATGCTCTCCGGCGGCGAGCAGCAGATGCTCGCGCTGGCCCGGGTGCTGCGGATGGGCGCCCGGCTGCTGCTATGCGACGAGCCCACCGAGGGGCTGTCGCCACTGCTGGTGCAGCAGGTCGGCGACCTGCTGCGCGAGGCCAAACGGCACGGGGTGACCGTGCTGCTTGTCGAACAGAACCTGCACTTCGCCACCGGGGTCGCCGACCGGCACTACCTGCTCGCGGAGGGCCGGGTCGCCGAGGCGATGGACAACTCCGAGGTGCGATCGCGCGAACGCGAACTGCTCGCGTACCTCGGGATCTGAATTCTCTCAACGACGACCCGCGCGACGACGCGCGGGATGGATGGAGTGGGCATGCGCAGGACGATGGGTGTGGCCGCGGCGTCGGCCGTGGTGGTGCTGGTCGCCGGATGCGGCGGCGGTGGCCCCCAGTCGAGTGGCGACCAGAAGCTGACCGGCGACAAGATCGTGCTGGGCGTGCTCAACGACCAGTCCGGGGCGTACTCGGAGTTGTCCGGAAAGAACTCGGTGGCGGCGGTGGAGATGGCCATCGCCGACTTCACCGCGAAGTACGGCGACAAGGCGGTGACCAAGAACATCACCGTGGAGACCGCCGACCACCAGAACAAGCCGGACGTGGCCAACTCCAAGGCCCAGGAGATGTACGACCGCAAGGGCGTCGACCTGATCCTGGACGTGCCCACCTCGTCGGCCGCGCTGAAGGTCGCCGACGTGGCCAAGGAGAAAAAGAAGCTCTATTTCAACATCGGTGCGGCGACCACCGACCTGACCGGCAAGAGCTGCAACAAGTACACCTTCCACTACGCCTACGACACGTACATGCTGGCCAACGGCACCGGGAAGACCACCACCGAGCAAATCGGCAAGAACTGGTACATCCTTTACCCGAACTACGCCTTCGGTCAGGACATGGAGAAGAGCTTCTCCACCGCGATCACGGCGGCCGGCGGCACTGTCGTCGGCAAGGACGGGGCGCCGTTCCCCAACACCAGCGGTGACTTCTCCACCTTCCTGCTCAAGGCGCCGAACCTGAACCCGAAGCCGAACGTGCTGGGCACCATGCAGGCCGGCGCGGAGCTGGTCAACGTGGTGAAGCAGTACAACGAGTTCAAGCTGCGGGACAAGGGCGTCGGCCTGGCGGTGGGGCTGATGTTCCTCACCGACATCCACTCGCTCACCCCGGCCGCGCTGGCCGGCACCACCTACACCGACGCCTGGTACTGGAACTTCGACGCGAAGAACCGGGAGTTCGCCGACCGCTTCCAGCAGAAGGCCGGCACCCGGCCGACCTTCGCGCACGCCGCCAACTACTCCGCGGCGTTGCAGTACCTGGAGGCGGTGCAGGCGGCCGGCACCGACGACGCGGACGCCGTGGTCAAGGGCCTGGAGGGCAAGACGGTCGAGGACGTCTTCCTGCGCAACGGGAAGATCCGCGCCGAGGACCACCGGGTGGTGCACGACGCGTACCTGGCCCAGGTGAAGCCGCAGTCCGAGGTCACCGAGCCGTGGGACTACGTGAAGGTGCTCAAGACGATCCCGGCCGCGGAGGCGTTCCGCACGCCCTCGGCGGACTGCAAACTATGAGCGGATTCGCGCAGAACACGTTCAACGGGTTGGTGAGCGGGGCGTTCTACGCCCTGCTCGCCCTCGGGCTCGCGGTCATCTTCGGCATGCTGCGGGTGGTCAACTTCGCGCACGGCGCGTTCTACATGCTCGGCGCGTTCGGGGCGTACGTGCTGCTCGCCGAGGCGGGCGTGCCGTTCTGGGCCGCCCTGGTGATCATGCCGGTGGGGTTGGCCCTGCTCGGCATGGCGCTGGAACGCGCGGTGATCCATCGGCTGACCAAACTGGACCCGCTCTACAACTTCCTGCTCACCTTCGGTCTGACGCTGATCCTGCAGGACCTGGTGAAACTGCGCTACGGCGTGCAGTCCAGCCCGTACGAGACGCCGTCGCTGCTGAGCGGGTCGGTCGACTTCGGGCTGTTCGACTTCCCGACGTACCGGGTGTTCATCCTCGGCTTCGCGGTGCTGCTCTGCGTCGCGGTGTGGTGGGTGCTGACCCGGACCCGGATCGGCATGGTGGTCCGCGCGTCCACCGAGCGACCGGACCTGACCCGCGCGTTCGGCATCGACGTCGGACGGTGGGTGACCCCGGTCTTCGGCTTCGGCATCGGGCTGGCCGGCCTCGCCGGTGTGCTGGCCGCGCCGATGCGCGCGGTCAACCCGTTGATGGGCGCCGACCTGATCATCGTGGTGTTCGCCGTGGTGGTGATCGGCGGGCTGGGCTCGATCTTCGGGTCGGTCGCCGCCGGCTTCGGCATCGGGCTGGTGCAGGCGTGGGGTGAGGCGTACCTCTCGAACTTCCCGCTCGTCTCGCAGACGATCGTCTTCGTCGTGATGGCCGGCGTGCTGCTCTGGCGCCCGGCCGGCCTGTTCGGTCGGGAGGAGGCCCCCGCATGACCAACACCGTGGACACTCCCACCGACGCGTCCCGCTCGACGCCACCGTCCGGGCTGATCGCCGTGGCCCGGGCCCCCGGCTGGGTGCGGTACGCGCTGCTCGCGGTCGGCCTGGCCGTCGCGGCGTGGCTGCCCAACGGCCTCTACCCGGCGGTCGCGGTGGACATCCTCTGCTGGGCGCTGTTCGCCGTGGCGGTGGACCTGCTGCTCGGCTTCACCGGGCTGATGTCCTTCGGTCACGCCGCGTTCTGGGGCACCTCCGCGTACGTCACCGGGTTGGTGGCCATCCACGCCGGCCTGCCGTTCCCCCTCGCGGTCCTGGCCGGGGCCCTCGCCGCGGCCGTGCTGGCGGTGCCGATCGGGTACCTGGCGGTCAAACGGACCGGCATCTACTTCGCCATGGTGACCCTGGCCTTCGCCCAGATGGTCTACTACGTGGCCAACGAGTGGCGCTCGGTGACCCAGGGTGAGAACGGCCTCCAGGGGGTGCCCCGCGAGCTGTTCGGCCTCGACCTCACCGACGACTACTTCTTCTACTACGCGATCCTGCCGATCGTGCTGCTCGGGCTCGCCGCCGCCTGGCGGATCGTGCACTCACCGTTCGGGCGGGTGCTGGTCGGCATCCGGGACAACCCGGCCCGGGCGCGGGCGCTGGGCTACCCGGTGCACCGTTACAAACTCACCGCGTTCGTGCTCTCCGGGTTCATCGCCGGCCTCGGTGGCGGGTTGTTCGCGGTCGGCCACCGGTTCGTCTCGCTGGACGTGCTGCACTGGACCACCTCCGGCAAGGCGGTCATCGTGGTGGTGCTCGGCGGGATCGGCACCCTCTGGGGTGGGGTGCTCGGCGCCGCCCTCGTGGTCCGGCTGGAGGACTGGTTGTCGTTCTCCGGGTTCGAGGCGATCGGCCTGGTGACCGGCGGCATCTTCGTCCTGGTCGTGGTGCTGTTCCGGCGCGGCATCTGGGGCAGCGTCGCCGCGCTGGCCCACCGGCTGGCGGCCCGCCGCCGCTGAAATTCCGCGACGGTGCATCCGCCGCGCGCCCTCTGAGCGAACCCCCGGGTAGAGAACGTCTACCCGGGGGTACGTCTGGTGCTGACCGATCCGATGCCGGCGGAGGCCGTGGAGATCGCGCACAAGCAGGTGTCGCTGGCGGCCGAGGACCTGGACGCCAACGGCGTCGCCTCGGTGCTGCTGGAGTTGGTCGAGGCGTGGGGCGTGCCGGCGCTCTGGGAGCAGGTCTGCCGTCCGCTGCTGGCCCGGCTGTCGGGGCGTACCGCCGCCGAGATCGTCGTCGAGCACGCCCTCTTCGAGGGCGTCCGGGTCGGGTTGGACGCGTACCGCCGGGAGCCGGGCCGGTCACTGCCCACCGGCGGGGTGCTGCTGGCCGGCGTCGAGAAGGAGGCGCACGGCCTCGGTCTGCTGGCGCTCGCCGCCGCGCTGCGTGAGCATGGCCGCGGCTGTCTGAACCTGGGCCCCGCGCTGCCCTGGTCCGCGCTCACCAGCGCCGTGTACCGGGCCCGCCCGAGCACCGTCGTGCTCTGGTCGCAGACGCCGCTCACCGGCCGCGCGTACCGCCTGGTGCGCTTCGCCCGGGACTTTCCGCTCCTTCGGGTGTACGGCGCGGGGCCGGGCTGGATCGAGCCGCTCGGCGGTCCGGCGGTCCGTCTCGGCACGCTGACGGAGGCCGTCGACGCCTGCCTGGCGGTCGTGCCCGGGCGTGACGCTGGCCACATACGATACGGATCGGTGCCGTATCGTTAATACGCGTCGTAGGCTGACCCGCGTTACGAGTCTGACCCGTATCGTATTTCGTCGCGGGTGATCACGTGGGGGGAAAGCCAGGCATGGAGCTGCACAACAACACCGGACACCCGAGGCGGTGGGCGATCCTGGGGGTGCTGGTGATCAGCCTCCTCGTGGTCGTCCTCGACAACACCATCCTCAACGTCGCCCTGCGCACCCTGGCCGACCCGGTGCACGGCCTCGGCGCCAGCCAGGGCGAGCTGGAGTGGTCCATCAACTCCTACACGCTCGTCTTCGCCGGGCTGCTGTTCACCTTCGGGGTGCTCGGCGACCGCGCCGGCCGCAAGCGCTTCCTGATGATCGGTCTGGTGCTGTTCGGCCTGGCGTCGCTGCTCTCCGCGTACGCCCAGAGCCCCGGACAGCTCATCGCGGCCCGCGCCCTGATGGGGGTCGGCGGCGCGGCCATCATGCCGGTGACGCTGTCGATCATCTCCAACGTCTTCGACCCGCGCGAGCGTGGTCGGGCCATCGGTGTCTGGGCCGGCGCGGTCGGTCTCGCCGTGGCGATCGGCCCGATCCTCGGCGGCGCGCTGCTGGAGCACTTCTGGTGGGGCTCGGTCTTCCTGATCAACGTGCCGGTGGTCGCCGCCGGTGTGGTGCTGGTGGCGCTGCTGGTCCCCGAGTCGCGTGACCCGCGACCCGGCCGGATCGACGTACTCGGCGTGCTGCTCTCCGTGGTCGGCCTGGTCGCCCTCTCCTACGGCATCATCGACGGCGGCGAGCACGGCTTCGACCGCCCGGTGGCCTGGGGCTCCATCCTGGTCGGCATCGCGGTGCTGGCCTGGTTCGTGCAGCACGAGCGGCGCAGCGACCACCCGTCGCTGGACGTCCGACTGTTCAAGGTGCCCCGCTTCGCCGCGCCGGTCGCCATCGTCGGCCTGGTGTTCTTCGCCGCGATGGGCTCGATGTTCTTCGGCTCGTTCTACCTGCAACTCGTACGCGACTACAGCCCGTTGCAGACCGGCCTGCTCTTCCTGCCCTTCGCCGGCGCCCAGCTGATCTTCGCGCCGCGCAGCGCCGCGATGGTCCGCCGCTACGGCGGTAAGGCCGTCGCCACCGTCGGGTTGGCGCTGACCGTGGTGTCCCTCGGCGCGTTCGTCTTCATCGGCGCCTCCACCCCGATCTGGATCGTGCTGCTCGTCTTCCTCATCCAGGGCGCCGGGATGGCCAACATCATGCCGCCGGCCACCGAGTCGATCATGTCGGCGCTGCCCCGGGAGAAGGCCGGTGTCGGCTCCGCGGTCAGCAACACCATCCGCCAGGTGGCCGGAGCGCTCGGCGTGGCCGTCCTCGGCTCGGTGCTCTCCGCGGTCTACCGAAGCGACATCGGTGACGCGCTGACCGGTCTGCCCACGCAGGCCCAGGATGCGGCCAACGAGTCGATCTCCGGGGCGTACGCGGCGGCGGGCCAGCTCGGCCCCGCGGCGCCGGGGCTGATCTCGGCGGCCAACGACGCCTTCGTCACCGCCATGCACTGGGCGGCCGGGCTCTCCGCGGTCATCGCCGCGCTCGGGATCATCGTGGTGCTGCGCTGGATGCCGGGCAAGGAGGAGACCAGCGTCGCCCCGGCGGCTCCGGTCGCCGAGCCTGAGCTCGCAGGCACGGCATAGGTTCGGGGAGAATGGCGGACATGACGTCCACTGCCGATGCTCCGCGGTCGCCCGGGCGACCGCGGAGCATCCGCGCCGACGAGGCGATCATCGAGGCCACCCTCGACCTGCTCGCCGAGGGCAGCACCATCGAGGCGCTCTCGATCGAGGCGATCGCCACCCGCGCCGGGGTCGGCAAGGCCACCATCTACCGCCGCTGGGCCGGCAAGGACGCGTTGCTGCTGGACGCGTTGCGCCGCCTCAAAGGCGTCCTCGCGCAGCCGGCCGGCCACTCCGTCCGCGACGACCTCGTGCTGCTGGTCGGTGCGATCGGCAAGAACGTCGACCCGCGAGCGGCCAAGATCATGCCCTGTCTGGCACCCGCCGTGAACCGCAGCGCCGACCAGTTCCAGCTCTACCAGAGCATCATCTCGCCCCGGCGGCAGCTGATGCGCGAGGTGCTGCGGCGCGGCATCGACGAGGGGGTGCTCCGCGCCGACATCGACGTCGAGGTGACGATGGCGCTGCTCACCGGGCCGATGCTGATCCAGCGGGTGCTCCAGTGGAACCCGGACCTCGACGAGCAGTCCCTGCCCGAGCGGGTCGTCGACGCCGTGCTGAAGGGCATCCAGGCCCGCTGACACCGGGTGCTCGGTCGCAGGCTCTCGTGCCCGCTGACGCCGGGTGCTCGGTCGCAGGCTCTTGTGCCCGCTGACGCCGGGTGCTCGGTCAGCGGCTCCGGTGCCCGTCGACGCCGGACGCCCGGCCGGGGGCCTTGGGCCCGCTGGCCGGCGGCGGTCAGCCGGCTGGTGCGCGCAGCCGGTGCAGCCGCAGCGCGAGCTGCACCTCCAGCGCCCGCTCCGGCCGCTGCCAATCGACGCCGAGCAACTGCCCGACCCGCTCCAACCGCTGGGTCACCGTGTTGACGTGCACGTGCAGTTGCTCGGCGGCCCGGGCCAGGCTGCCACCCACCCCGAAGTACGCCTCAAGCGTCTTCACCAGAGCCGTGCCGCGCCGGGCGTCGTAGTCGAGCACCGGCCCGACGGTGGCGCTGAGGAACTCGGTCACGTCCTTCTCGCCCCGGTCACCGACCGTGCCCAGCAACAACCCGACGAAGCCCAACTCCACCGTGCTCGCGCCCTGCCCGGCGCGGCCCAGCGCGCCCAGCGCCGTCAGGCACCGGTCCGCCTCCTGGAACGTCCCGGCCAGCGCCGCCGGCATGGTCGACGGGCCACTCGCCCCGGCGGTCACCGGTCGGCCGGTCACCCGGGACAGGTCCCGGGCCACCGCGCGGGCGCTGCCACCCGCGTCCAACCCCGGCAGCATCAGCACCACCCGGCCGTCGCGCGCCGCGGCCAGTCCGCCGCGCGCCGAGGCGTACGTGGTGGCCCAGGAGAGCACCCGTTGCCGCGCCGAGCCGGTCGCGGCGATCGCGTCGTCGCCCACCGCCACCAGCACGTGCGGCGCGTCCAGGTCCACCCCGAGCCGACGGGCCCGGCTGCGCAGCGCGTCGGTGTCGCGCAGCGGGCGGGCGATCAGGTCGTCCAGCAGCTCGCCACGCACCCGCCCCTCCGCCTCCGCCACCGTCCGGCGGAACAACAGCAGCAGCGCGGTCACCAACGCGGCCCGCTCCAGGATGCGCTGGTCGGCGTCGACCAACTCGTCGTCCGGGCGCAGCACCAGGGCGCCCAGGTTCTCCGCGCCGGCCACCACTGCCGCGTACCACAGTGGACCCCGGCGTACGCTGCGCCCCTCGGTCCGGGACGCGGCCACCGCCTCGACGATGTCCGCCCGGTCCGGCTCCTCGATCTCACCCACCCGGGCCAACAGGCGGCCCTCGGCGTCCAACGCCAGCAGCGCGCCGCCCAGCACCTCGGTCACCGCCGCCGCCACGTCCTCCACCCCACCGCCGCGCAGCACCAGCGCGGTCATCCGGTCGTGTGCCGCCGCGGCCCGCTCCACCGAGCTGCTGTGCGCCCGGATGGTGGTGTTCGCCGCCGACAACTCGGCCAACGCCGACCGGGTCTCGGTCAACAGTCGGGCGGTGTCGATCGCCACCGCGGCGTGCGCGGCCAACGACACCAGCAGGGCCACCTCCTCCCGGACGAACGGCCGGGCCGAACGGTTGGCCGCGTAGAGCACCCCGATCGAGGTGGAGCCGAGCCGCAGCGGCACCCCGAGGATCGCCACCAGGCCCTCCTCGCCCACCCCGGCGTCGATCTCGCCCGTGTGGTGGAAGCGCGCGTCCTCGCCGTAGTTCGCGGTGACGTACGGGGCGCCGGACTGTGCCACCAGGCCACCGAGGCCGGCGCCCATCGGCAGGCGCAGCCGCTGGAAACGGGCCGAGACCGACCCGTCGGTCACCCGCATGTAGGTGTCGCCACGCTCGTCGTCGTTGAGCGTCATGTACGCCACGTCCGCGCCGAGCAGGTGGCGGGCCCGGTGCACGATCGCCCGCAGGACGTCGTCCAGGTCGCGCAGCCCGGCCAGGTCGCTGACCGTGTCGTACAGGCCGGACAGCTCGCTCTCCCGGCGGCGGCGACGCTCCAGCAGCGCACGGACCCGCAACGCCACCGACTTGGCCTGCTCCAGCTCGGCCAGCCGGTCCGGTGGCAGCCCGGCGGCCCGCGCGGCCACCAGCGGTCCCTCGAACTCAACCGCCGCGGCCTCTCGGGCGAGCAACTCCAGGAACTCCACCGGCGATGACATGGTCGACATTGTGCTCAACCCCACTAGTTGGCCGTCCAGCCCCCGTCGAGGGCGATCGACGCGCCGGTGATGAACGCCGCCGGCGGCGAGCAGAGGTACGCCAGCAGTTCGGCCACCTCCTCCGGCTCGATCAGCCGCTTGATCGCAGCCCGCGCCAGCATGATCTTCTCGATCACCTCGGTCTCGTCAATGCCGTGGCTGGCCGCCTGGTCGGCGATCTGGCTCTCCACCAGGGCGGTACGCACGTACGCCGGGTTGATGCAGTTGGCGGTGACCCCGTGCGCGGCGCCCTCCAGCGCGACCACCTTCGACAGCCCCTCCAGGGCGTGCTTGGCCGAGACGTAGGCCGCCTTGTACGGCGAGGCGCGCAACCCGTGCACCGAGGAGATGTTGACGATCCGCCCCCAGCCCCGGGCGTACATGTGCGGCAGCGCCCGGCGGATCAGCAGGAACGGCGCCTCCACCATCACCCGCTGGATGTACTCGAAGCGCTCGACGGGAAAGTCCTGCAACGGCGCGACGTGCTGGAGCCCCGCGTTGTTCACCACGATGTCCACGTCCACGTCGAGTGAGTCGACCGCCGCGGCGTCGGACAGGTCCACGCCCTCGGCCCGGCCACCGGCCTCGGCGGCCACCGCCTTGGCCGCCTCCAGGTTGCGGTCCACCACGAGCACCTTGGCGCCGGCCGCAGCCAGCCGCAGGGCACACGCCCGCCCGATGCCGCCGCCACCCCCGGTGACCAGGGCGGTCCGACCGGAGAGGTCGACCTGTACGACGTGGGGGACCACCACGGGTTCTGCCGTCATGGCGCAAGAAGTTACGAGCTGTGTGCCCCCCGGCACATGGGCCAGCGACACATACTCCGTACCAAAGCTGTGTGGCCCCACCCGCCCCCGCCGCCCGCTCCCACCCGTTCCCGCCCCATCCCGCCGCGCCCCCCACTCCTCGTGCTGCGCCCCCACTCCTCGTGCCGCGCCCCCACTCCTCCCGCCACTCCTCGTGCCGCAAGATCGCGCAACATCCTGGATGTAGTGGCTTCCCGGCTCCTCGTTGCCACTACATCCAGGTTCGAGCGTGACCTTGGCGGCGGCGGCGGCCCGAAGGCCGTTCCTGGTCGGTCGCCACGGTGTTCGTCGTCAAGATCCGCGCAATATCAGGGATGTTGCTGTCTCTCGCGCGTCGGAGGCAGCAACATCCGGGAAGTTGCGCAGATCTTGGTGCGGGGTGCGGGGTGCGGGGTGCGGGGTGCGGGGTGCGGGGTGCGGGCCGCGGGGTGCGGGCCGCGGGGTGCGGGGCCACGGGGGCGCGGGGCCACGAGGGTGCGGGGCCACGGGGGTGCGGAGGTGCGGGGCCGCGGGAGTGCGGGGGTGCGGGAGTGCGGGGCGCGGCTTGCGGGGCGGCGTGCGGAAGGCGTGTCCCGTGGGGCTGGTGGGAAGGGCGCCGGTTAGGGTGTCGAACACACGTACTGCTGACGGCTGGGGAGGGGGCGGCGTGCGCGTGCTCGGTGTCGACCCGGGGTTGACCCGGTGTGGGGTGGGCGTGGTCGAGGGTGTGCCCGGCCGGCCCTGCACCCTGGTCGCCTACTACGTGGTCTACACCGACCCGGCCGACGACCTGGCGCTGCGCCTGTTGCACCTGGACCGGTCGCTGGGCAAGCTGGTCGCCGAGCACCAACCGGAGAGCGTCGCCGTCGAGCGGGTGTTCAGCCAGCACAACGTTCGTACCGTGATGGGCACCGCGCAGGCCAGCGGCATCGCCGTGCTGGCCGGGGCGCGGGCCGGGCTGCCGGTGCAGACGTACACGCCGAGTGAGGTGAAGGCGGCGGTGACCGGCTCCGGTCAGGCCGACAAGGCGCAGATGACCGCCATGGTGACCCGGCTGTTGCGGCTGGCCGAGCCGCCGAAGCCGGCGGACGCCGCGGACGCGCTGGCCCTGGCCATCTGCCACGTGTGGCGCGGCGGGACCCGCTCCAAGCTGGCCGCCGCGGCCGACCGGGCACGACGAGGAGGAGCACGATGATCGCCAGCGTGCGCGGCACGGTGACCGCGACGGGTCCGGACCAGGCCGTGATCGAGGTCGGTGGGGTCGGGCTCGCCGTGCACTGCGCCCCGGGGACCCTCGCGGAGCTGCGGGTGGGCCAGGTCGCCCGGCTCGCCACCAGCCTGATCGTGCGGGAAGACTCGCTGACTCTCTACGGATTCGCCGACGACGACGCCAAGTCGCTGTTCGAGCTGCTCCAGACCGCCAGTGGGGTCGGCCCGCGACTGGCCCAGGCGGTGCTGGCGGTGCACACGCCGGACGCGGTACGCAAGGCGATCGCCAACGCCGACACGGCCGCCCTGACCCGCGTACCCGGGATTGGCAAGAAGGGTGCGGAACGCCTGGTGCTGGAGCTGCGTGACCGGATCGGCCCGGTGCCGATCGGCGCGGACGGGGTGGCCGGGGTGACCCGTGGCAGCTGGCCCGAGCAGGTCCGGCAGGCACTGGTGGGGCTGGGCTGGACGGCCGGTCAGGCCGATCAGGCGGTGGCCGCGGTGGCGGAGTCGATCGAGGGGGAGACTCCGCCGGTGCCGGTGCTGCTCAAGCAGGCCATCCGACTGCTGGGCCGCACCCGATGACCGCCCGGCCGCAACGGGCGGCGGCACGATGAGCGAGACCGAGGGGCTCGTCTCGGCGTACGTCAGCGACGCCGACCGGGACGCGGAGGCCACCGTACGGCCGAGGCGGCTGGCGGAGTTCATCGCCCAGGACCGGGTCCGCGACCAGCTTGACCTGTTGTTGCAGGGCGCCATGCGGCGGGGGTCGCCGCCGGACCACATTCTGCTCTCCGGCCCGCCCGGGTTGGGTAAGACGAGTCTGGCCAACATCGTCGCCGCCGAGTTGGGAGCGGGCATCCGGGTGACCAGCGGCCCGGCGATCGAGCGTTCCGGTGACCTGGCGGCGATCCTGACCAGCCTCGCCGAGGGTGACGTGCTCTTCATCGACGAGATCCACCGGATCGCGCGGCCGGCCGAGGAGTTGCTGTACAGCGCGATGGAGGACTTCCGGGTCGACGTGGTGGTGGGCAAGGGTCCGGGGGCGACGGCGATCCCGCTGGATGTCGAGCCGTTCACCCTGGTCGGCGCGACGACCCGCTCGGGTCTGTTGACCGGGCCGATGCGGGACCGGTTCGGCTTCGTGGCGCACCTCGACTTCTACGCCCCGGCGGATCTGGAGACGCTGCTGCACCGTTCGGCGCGGATCCTGGGGGTGCCGATCACTCCCGAGGGCGCGACCGAGATCGCCGGTCGGTCCCGGGGCACCCCGCGGATCGCCAACCGGCTGCTGCGCCGGGTCCGCGACTACGCCGAGGTCCGGGCGGACGGGGTGGTCGACCTCGACACCGCCCGCGCCGCCCTGACCGTGTACGACGTGGACGCGCTCGGCCTGGACCGACTGGACCGTGCGGTGCTGACCGCGTTGGTCGACTCGTTCCGGGGTGGCCCGGTCGGGTTGTCCACTCTCGCCGTGGCGGTGGGGGAGCAGCCGGACACGGTGGAGGAGGTCTGCGAGCCGTTCCTGGTGCGAGCTGGGCTGTTGGCGCGTACACCTCGGGGGCGGGTGGCGACCGAGGGTGCCTGGCGGCATCTGGGGCGCACGCCACCGAATGGTACATTTGGTATGGATAGTCCGCCTGTGCCCGACTTGTTCTCCTTGGACGTCGATCAGCCGTGATGTGAACGTGATCTGTGCCGCATTCGGCGTTCTCAGGTGCAGGGTTTAGACTTCGCCGCGGTCTAACAGGACGTGAGAATCCGCCTCCGCTCCGGCACCCATGGTGCCGGGCAGGTGGCCAATGGGAAGGTCAGTAACCGTGCAATTGGCAGCAGCGGGTGGCGGGGCCGGCGGTTTCACGCCGATCCTGATGATCGTCCTGCTCTTCGGTGTTATGTACTTCATGATGATCCGTCCCCAGCAGAAGCGCCGCCGTGAGGCGGAGGCTATGCAGTCCAACCTCGGCCCGGGCGACGAGGTCGTGACCATCGGTGGGCTCTACGGCACGGTCACCGGCATCGAGGACGACACTGTCCTGATCGAGGTCGCACCGGGCGTGCAGACCCGCTACGCCCGCCCGGCCATCGCGCGGGTGGTCACCCGCGCGGAGCTGCCGAGCGAGCCGGTCACCGAGGACGCGGACACCGTCAAGGACTGACCCCTCCCCCGGGGGGCGGCGAGTCCGGCGTACGGCCGGTCGGCCGGCTTCCGGGTCGTCGCGCCCGAACGGGGCAGCGGGCGAGACGTGAAAACTGGATAGTTGGGTCGACGCCGGGCGTCGGCACGTTCCCGTGACCGTCGGCGTTCCGCGCCGGGTCCCGGTCCTCGTGTCGGCATCTCGTCGGCTCAAGGCAGACCCGTCGGGCGGGACCCCCGGCCCGACACCGCCGCCGCTGCGACAGCGGCGCGACCGTACAGGGAGACAGGACAGCCGTGGCACCACCTCAGGGACAGATGCGCCCCGGGCGGCAGCTCGCCGTGCTCGGGTTCATCTTCGTGGTCCTCTATCTTTTGGTGTTCTTCGCCGGCGCCAGCGGCAGTTGGAAGGACCGGCTCGAGCCCAAGCTCGGTCTGGACCTGATCGGCGGCACGCGGGTGACGCTGGAGGCGACCAACAGCGTCGACGGCAAGCCCCCGACGGCGGAGAACCTCGAAGAGGCCCGCGAGATCATCGAGAGCCGGGTCAACGCGTTCGGCGTGGCCGAGGCCGAGGTGGTCACCGAGGGCAACCGCAACATCGTCATCTCCCTGCCCGGTGAGAACCGGGACCTCACCGACGTCGGCAGCGCGGCTGAGCTGCGCTTCCGCAAGGTGCTCAAGGCCGCCTCCGGCAGCGGTGTGGCCGAAGCGCCGCCCGCCGCCACGCCGGCCCCGTCCGGCAGCGCCGCCCCGTCCGGCGGCGCGACCCCGTCCGGCGGCGCGACCCCGACCCCGACGGGCAGCGCCGCGCCGAAGGTGACCTCGTCGCCCAGCGGCGGTCAGGGCGGCATGGCCCCGGCTTCGCCCAGCGCCACGCCGACTCCCTCCGCGTCCGCCACGGCCTCGCCGAGCGCCGCCGCGCCCAGCGCCAGCGCCGAGCCGGTGCCGGCCAGCATCGAGGAGCAGCGCAAGGCCGTCGAGCAGAAGGTCGGCGCCGCCGCGTGGCAGGCCGCCAACGGGCTGCAGGCCCCGGCCGATCTGAGCGCCGACCCGTCGCTGGCCGAGAAGCTCAAGCCCTTCGGCACGCTGTCTCCGCAGGAGGTCGCGGTGCTGCCGGCGCAGATGCAGTTCAACGTGCCGACGATCGGCTGTAAGCAGCTCGACGAGCGCCCCCCGGCGTCGATCTCCGACGCAAAGCAGCAGGTGGTCTCCTGCGAGGACGGTGCGTCGAAGTACCTGCTCGACCAGGCCAAGGTGCTGGGCACCGACGTGTCCGACGCCGACGCGGTGCTCGACCAGACCAACGCCTGGGTGGTCAGCCTGGACTTCACCGGCGACGGCCAGGGCAAGTGGACCTCGCTGACCCGTGAGGCGTTCAACAACGAGGGCCAGGCCTGCGACGCGACCGCGCTGGGCCAGGACGGCAAGTGCCGCGTGGCCGTCGTGCTGGACAACAAGATCGTCTCATCGCCGGAGATCCAGGGCGTGCTGACCGGCAACTCCCAGATCACCGGCACCTTCACCCAGAAGGACGCCAGCGCGCTCGCCGGTCAGCTCCGGTACGGCGCGCTGCCGGTGACCTTCAAGCAGCAGGAGGCGCAGAACGTCACCGCCACGCTCGGCGCCAGCCACCTGCGCGCCGGCCTGCTGGCGGCCGGCATCGGCATGCTGCTGGTCATCATCTACGCGTTCTTCTACTACCGGCTGCTCGGCTCGGTGATCTTCCTGAGCCTCATCCTCTCCGCGCTGCTGGTCTTCGGCGCGCTTGTGGTGCTCGGCCGGCAGATCGGCTTCACGCTCACCCTCGCCGGCATCGCCGGCATGATCGTCTCGCTCGGTGTGGCGGCGGACTCGTTCGTCATCTACTTCGAACGACTGAAAGACGAGATCCGGGAGGGGCGCAGCCCGCGTAGCGCGGTGCCTCGCGCCTGGATCCGCGCCCGTCGGACGATCATCTCGGCCAACGCGATCACCCTGCTCTCCGCGGTGGTGCTCTACGTGGTCTCGGTCGGCACGGTCAAGGGCTTCGCGTTCGCCCTGGGTCTCGCCACCGTGCTGGACCTGGTCGTGGTCTTCCTCTTCCGGCACCCGATCATGACGATGTTCGCCCGGACCCGGGCGTTCCTGTCCCCGCGGGTCAGCGGTCTGGGCCGGGCACTTCCGGCCCGCAACCAGCCGACTCAGCCCCGCAACCCGCGCGCCAAGGAGGCCTGAGATGGCTGGAAACGGTCTGGCGAGCCGCCTCTACAACGGCGAGGCCGGTCTCAACATCGTCGGCCGACGCAAGCTCTGGTTCGGCGTCGCCGGGGTCCTGGTCCTGATCGCGATCCTCAGCTTCTCGATCCGTGGGTTCAGCCTGGGCATCGAGTTCGCCGGCGGCAACTCGTTCCAGGTGCCGGCCAGCGTCGGCACCCTGGACGACGCCGAGCGGGAGGTCAACTCGGCCCTCGCCACCGAGAACACCGGCGTCGAGGTGGCCACCACGCAGAAGGTCGGCGGCCCCGGCGGTGACTCCTACGAGCTGCGCACGCCGCAGCTCACCGTCGAGCAGGCCAACTCGGTCAAGGCCCAGATCGCCGAGGACCTCGGCATCAACGCCGACCAGATCAGCAGCAACCAGGTCAGTGAGGCCTGGGGCAGCCAGGTGACCGAGCGGGCCGTGCTCGGTCTGGTCATCTTCATCGCGCTGGTGATGGTCTACCTGATCCTGCGCTTCGAGTGGCGGATGGCCGTGGCCGCGGTCGCCTCGCTGATCACGAACCTGATCCTCACCGCCGGCATCTACTCGCTTGTCGGCTTCGAGGTCACCCCGTCCACGATCATCGGTTTCCTCACGATCCTGGGCTTCGCGCTCTACGACGTGGTGGTGGTCTTCGACAAGGTCCAGGAGAACACCCGGGGCATCACCGCCAACAACAACCAGACGTACGGCGAGGCGGCCAACCTGGCCGTCAACCAGAGCCTGATGCGGTCGTTGAACACCTCCGTGGTCGCCCTGCTGCCGGTCGGCGGTCTGCTCTTCATCGGTGCCGGCCTGCTCGGCGCCGGCACGCTGAAGGACCTCGGTCTGGTGCTGTTCGTCGGCATGGCGGTGGCGTTCCTGACCTCCATCCTGGTGGCCACCCCGCTGCTGGCGCTTCTCAAGAACTACGACCCGCGGATCCAGGCGCACAACAAGCGCGTCCTGACCCGGCGGGGCGCGATCAGCCGTGGCGAGGTCCCCGGTAGGGGTGCCGCGAGCCCGGCAGCCCAGGCCGACGCGACCGACGAGCCGGTCGACCCGGACGCCGCCGCACTGGCCGGTGCCGCCCCCAAGGTGGGCGCTCGGCCGGCGGGTAAGCGGCCGACCGGTGCCCGGGGCGGTCGCCCGGGTGGCGGCGGCAACCGGCCGGGTGGCGCCAAGCGGCGCTGACCCGACAGGAAACACCCGAACGGCGTCCGGCATGCTGTTGCCGGACGTCGTTCGTCGTTGAAGGGAAGCGAAACAGCCGTGACGGAGACCCACAGCACCGCAGCGCGCGGGGACAGTGGCCCGGAGGCCGCCCGACTGGTCGCCAGTCGGGTGCTGGACGTGCCCGACTTCCCGAAGCCCGGCGTCCTGTTCAAGGACCTGATGCCACTGTTCGCCGACGGCAAGGTGTTCCGTGAGGTGATCGACGGGATCGTCGCGTACCACGGGCGGGACACCTTCGACGTGGTGGTCGGCATCGAGGCGCGCGGGTTCGTCGTCGCGGCGGCCATCGCGTACGCGACAGGGGTGGGCGTGGTGCCGGTGCGCAAGGCGGGCAAGCTGCCCCGCCCGGCGCACTCGGTCTCCTACGCGCTGGAGTACGGCGAGGCCACCCTCGAAGTGCACGAGGACGCCTTCACCGCCGGGCACCGGGTGTTGGTGGTCGACGACGTGCTGGCCACCGGTGGCACCGCCGAGGCGACGCTGGACCTGGTCGAGCGGGCCGGCGGGACCGTCACCGGCTTCACCGTGTTGCTGGAGCTCGGTTTCCTGGGTGGGCGTGAGCGTTTGGCACCGCGTCCCGTCCACGCCCTGTTGACCGTTTGAGCCGGTCCATACTCTGCTGACCGTTTGATCCCGGACCGGTCGGACGGGACCCGGCGCCGACCGTCCGGCGGAGCGGCAGGGGACCGTCCGTGCGGGTAGCATTGCCCTTTGCTGACGCCGGCGGTATGCCGTCCGGCGGGCGAGACCAGGTCGGCCGATGTTCGGCCGGCGTGTTTCCGGCGAGCGGTGAGGAGGCCGGTGTCCCACGATGTCGTCCCCCCGGCGGAGGGCACGGTGCACCCGACAGGCGACGCTGACGGCTCGGTGACCGACCGGGCAGGCGACGCGCCGGCCCGGGTGACGGGCACCGGCAACGGCTCCGGCCCGGCTTCCGGCGAGAGCGCGGTGCGTCCGACCAGTGGCCCGCCCAGCGCCGAGGCGTCGCCCGGCGCCGACGGTGTCGTGGTGCCGTTCCCGACCGACGCCGGTCTCGACCCGTCGCCCGGCGGCGGCTTCGGGCTGTCCAACGCGCCCACCGGCCGGCGGGTCCGGGCCCGGCTGGCCCGGTTCAACGCGCCCTGGCAGACCTCGCAGGTCAGCGAGGTGCTGGAGCCGCTCATCGCGAGCCACCGGGACAACCACCCCAAGGCGGACGCCCGGCTGCTCCAGCGCGCCTTCGACACGGCCGCGCGGTGGCACTCGGGGCAGTACCGCAAGTCCGGTGACCCCTACATCACCCACCCGCTCGCGGTGGCGACGATCCTCGGCAACCTGGGGATGGACACCACCACGCTGGTCGCCGCGCTGCTGCACGACACCATCGAGGACACCGAGTACACCCTCGACCAGATGCGGGCCGACTTCGGTGGCGAGGTCGCCCTGCTGGTCGACGGCGTCACCAAGCTCGACAAGGTCAAGCTGGGCGACGCGGCCAAGGCCGAGACGATCCGCAAGATGGTCGTGGCCATGGCCAAGGACCCGCGGGTGCTGGTGATCAAGCTGGCCGACCGGCTGCACAACATGCGTACCCTGACCTTCCTGCCCCGCCCCAAGCAGGAGCAGAAGGCCAAGGAGACGCTGGAGATCCTGGCGCCCCTCGCCCACCGGCTCGGTATGAACACGATCAAGTGGGAGCTGGAGGACCTGTCCTTCGGCACGCTCTTCCCGAAGCGCTACGAGGAGATCAACCGGCTGATCGGGGAGCACCAGCCGCAGCGCGAGGCGCTGCTGCGGCAGGTGACGCAGAAGGTGCAGACCGACCTGAAGGCCGCCAAGATCAAGGCGGAGACCACCGGGCGGCCGAAGCACCTCTACTCGATCTACCAGAAGATGATCGTGCGGGGTCGCGACTTCAACGACATCTACGACCTGGTGGGCGTGCGGATCCTGGTCGACACGGTTCGCGACTGCTACGCGGCGCTGGGGGTCATCCACGCCAACTGGCAGCCGGTGCCGGGCCGGTTCAAGGACTACATCGCGATGCCCAAGTTCAACATGTACCAGTCGTTGCACACCACGGTCATCGGGCCCACCGGCAAGCCGGTGGAGATGCAGATCCGCACGTACGCGATGCACCGCACAGCCGAGTTCGGCATCGCCGCGCACTGGAAGTACAAGGAGCACAAGGGCACCCAGATCGTCGGCCCGCCCGCGCACATCGACGAGATGACCTGGCTGCGGCAGTTGCTCGACTGGCAGCGCGAGGCCGCCGACCCGAGCGAGTTCCTGGACGCGCTGCGCTTCGACCTGTCCAGCCAGGAGGTGTACGTCTTCACCCCCAAGGGTGACGTCATCCCGCTGCCGACCGGGTCGACGCCCGTGGACTTCGCGTACGCGGTGCACACCGAGGTGGGGCACAAGTGCATCGGGGCGCGGGTCAACGGCAAGCTGGTGCCGCTGGAGTCGACGCTGTCCAACGGCGACGTGATCGAGATCTTCACGTCGAAGTCCGAGACGGCTGGCCCGACGCAGGACTGGTTGGGCTTCGTCAAGAGCCCGCGCGCCCGGACGAAGATCCGGCAGTACTTCAACAAGGAGCGGCGCGAGGAGGCGATCGAGGCCGGCAAGGACGCGATCGTCAAGGCGATGCGCAAGCAGGGCATGCCCCTGCAGCGGATGCTCACCTCCGACGCGCTCATGTCGATCGCCCGCGACCTGCACCTGGCCGACGTGGCGTCGCTCTACGCGGCGGTCGGCGACAGCCAGGTCTCCGCGCAGTCGGTGGTGCAGAAGCTGATGGCCGCGTACGGCGGCGAGGAGGGCGCGGCGGAGGACATCGCCGAGACCGCCGTCGCCACCCGGCCGCCGCGCAGCCGGCAGAGCAGCAGCGACCCGGGCGTGGTGGTCCGCGGCGTCAGCGACGTCTGGATCAAGCTGGCCCGCTGCTGCACCCCGGTCCCACCGGACTCGGTGTTCGGCTTCGTCACCCGCTCCGGCGGGGTGAGCGTGCACCGCGACGACTGCGCCAACGCCGAGGACCTGCGCGCGCAGAGCGAGCGGGTCGTCGAGGTGAGCTGGAAACTCACCTCCGCCTCCACGTTCCTGGTCGCCATCCAGGTCGAGGCCCTGGACCGACACAAGCTGCTGGCCGACGTCACCCGGGTGCTCTCCGACGAGCGGGTCAACATCCTCTCCGCCACCGTCACCACGACCCGCGACCGGGTGGCGGTGAGCCGGTTCAGCTTCGAGATGGCCGACCCGAAGCACCTGGGCCACCTGCTGGCCACGGTCCGCAAGGTCGACGGCGTCTTCGACGCCTACCGGGTCACCTCCGGGGCCTGACGCCCACCTGGAGCGATCCGGGGCCCGACGCGTACCCCGGAAAACACGACAGCGCCCGCCGGCTCAGCCGGCGGGCGCTGTGTCGTCTGCGCGGGTGTCAGCCCTGCGGCGCGCTCATCGTGAGGTCCTTGATGATGACCTCCTTCTTCGGGTGGCCGCCGCCGGCCTGCTGGGCGAACGCCCCGTCGTCGCCGGCCTTGGCCACGTCCTTGACCAGGTCCAGACCACCGGTGATGGTGCCCAGCACGGTGTACGCCGGGTCCAGCGGCGAGTCGCCGTAGACGATGAAGAACTGGCTGCCGGTGCTGCCCGGCTGGCCGGAGTTGGCCATCGCGATGACACCCTCCGGGTACGGCGGGCGCTTGTCGGTGGGCAGGTTCTCCTCGGGCAGGCGGTAGCTCGGGCCGCCCTGGCCGTCGGTGTCCCGCCAGCCGTTGCCGGTGGCGCTGGGGTCACCGCACTGCAACACCTTGATGCCCTCGGTCACGAGCCGGTGGCACTTGGTGTTGTCGAAGAAGTTCTTCTCCGCGAGGTGGGTGAAGCTGCCGGCCGTGCACGGCACCAGCGACCGGTCGACCTTGGCGGTGATCGGGCCGAGGTTGGTGTCGATCGTCATGGTCTGCACGCCGGTGCCGGACTGCTGGTTGCTCGGCACCCCCACGTCCTTGATCTGCGGGGGCCGCTGCTCGGCGGGCAGCGCGTTGTACACGCACTCGGACGCGCCGGGCGCCGCGGTGGTGGTGCCGGGCTTGTCGTCGTCACCGCCGAGGCTCACCGCCAGCCAGACGGTGCCGGCGACCACGAGCACCAGCGCGGCACCCGCGCTGACGATCGCCGTCGTCTGCCGGCGCTTGCGGGCCTTGGCCGAGCGCTCGGCCATCTCCTTCTCGAGCCGGGCGCGTGCCGCCGCGCGCTGCCGCTCTCTGGTGGACGTCACGCCTGGATCCTCCTGGCTGTCTGCTGCTGAGTGCCGCTTGGGTGGGTGGTGGCGCCCGGTCAGCCGGCGGTCGGGCTGCTGGCCGGGGTGCCGGAGGCCGACGGCGCCGGTGCCGCACCGGTGACCGGCTCACCGACCGTGAGGCTCTGGATCGTCACATCGGTGCTGGGCTTGACCTTCGCCCCGGTCCCATTGTCCACGGTCGGGAGGGCACCGATCTTCTCCACCACGTCCAGCCCGCCGGTCACCCGGCCGATGACCGGGTACTTCGGGTCGGCGGTGGTGAAGTCCTTGAAGAAGATCAGGAACTGGCTGCCGTTACTGCCCGGCGGGTTGGAGATCATCGCCACCGTGCCCTTCGGGTACGTCGGCGGCTGGTTGGGGGCCGGACTGGCCGACGGCGACGCCGACGGGACGGTCGGCAGCTCCTCGTCGTAGAACGAGTAGGTCGGCCCACCGAGGCCCGTGCCGCTGGGGTCGCCGCAGCGCAGCGCGCCCTCGGCGGTGATCTCGTGGCACTTGGTGTTGTCGTAGAACGACCGGCTCGCCAGGTGGGCGATGCTCGCCGCCGCGCACGGGGAGTTGGTCAGGTTCAGCTCCGCGGTGATCGGCGCGCCCTGGTTGGTGGTCACCGTCATCGCCCGGGTGCCGTCGGTGGGCAGATCCTTGGTGGCCGGCGTGCCCACGTCCTTGAGGTTGGTGTTGGCCGTCGCGTCCTGCGGCGTCCAGAGGCAGGTCTCCTCCGCGGCCGTGTTCTGCTTCGGGTCGGAGTCGAACGCACCGAGCGCCCAGGCTGAGCCGGCCACGACCAACACGAGGATCAGAGCGGCGCCAACCCCGGCCTGGATCTGCCGTCGGCGCCGCGTAGAGGCGGCCCGCCGAGCCAACTGCCGGTCGAGCTTGGCCCGCGCCAGTTTGCGCTGCCGGTCCCTGCTGGAAGCCACCCGTGCTCCCCTTTCCTCTACCTGGTCGTCGCCGGCGGCCGGTCGCCCCGGCCCGTCCGGGCGTCACGTGTGCCGCGCCACACGCCCGCCAGAGTGTACGGCTAGTGACTGGGAATGTGGTGTACGAGGTCCACCCCGTCCCGAGCAGCGCTTATCGGAGGTTGTCACTGTGCCCCACGAGGCGCCTGGGACGGACGCGGCAAACTCGCTCGGCCCGCCCGATAGGCTGCTCTGCAGGACGACAGCTGCTCGACGGAAAGGACAGCGCCCGTGCTCGTGGCCGGCTTTCCCGCGGACGCCTTCGGCACCAACTGCTACGTGGTTGCCACCGCGCCGGGGGAGCAGTGCGTGGTGGTCGACCCCGGCATCGGGGTGCTCGATCAGCTCGACGCGCTGCTCGCCGAGCACCGCCTGCATCCGGCCGCCGTGCTGCTCACCCACGGCCACCTCGACCACACCTTCTCGGTCGCGCCGGTCTGCGGTGCGCGCGGCATCACCGCGTACGTCCACCCCGGTGACCGGGAGATGCTGGCCGACCCGTCCAAGGGCCTCTCGACCGACCTGACGTCGCTCTTCGGCGGCCGGCTGAGCTACACCGAGCCGGAGGACGTGGCGGAGCTGACCGACGGCGCCACCCTCACGCTCGCCGGCCTGGAGATCGCCGTCGACCACGCCCCGGGCCATACCGGCGGGTCGGTGCTGTTCCGGCTGCCGGGCGCCGGGTCGAGCTGGGAGGCTGACGAGTTGTGCCTCTCCGGTGACGTCCTCTTCGCCGGGTCGATCGGCCGCACCGACCTGCCGGGCGGGAGCATGCCGGCCATGCTCACCAGCCTGCGCGACAAGATCCTTCCGCTGGCCGACGACACCGTCGTGCTGCCCGGCCACGGCCCCAGCACCACCATCGGTCGCGAGCGCGCCAGCAACCCGTACCTCATCGAGGTGGCTGGCACGTCGCCGGCCGCGCCCACCCGGGGCCTCTAGATCTTTGTCCGCGCCGCGCGCGGACCTCACGACACCACCGCGCCGTGGGCGCGGAACCGCAAGGAGTACGCCGATGAGCAAGCCCACGCCCATCTCCGGCTTCCCGGAGTGGACGCCCGGTCAGCGGATGATCGAGCAGTTCGTGCTCGACAAGATCCGGGCCACCTTCGAGCTGTACGGCTTCGCGCCGCTGGAGACCCGCGCCGTGGAGCCGCTGGACCAGCTGCTGCGCAAGGGCGAGACCTCGAAGGAGGTCTACGTGATCCGGCGGCTGCACGCCGACGCCGAGGGTGGCGGTGCGGACGACCAGCTCGGCCTGCACTTCGACCTGACCGTGCCGTTCGCCCGGTACGTGCTGGAGAACGCCGGCAAGCTGGCCTTCCCGTTCCGCCGCTACCAGATCCAGAAGGTGTGGCGGGGTGAGCGGCCGCAGGAGGGCCGCTACCGGGAGTTCGTCCAGGCCGACATCGACATCGTCGACCGGGACACGCTGGCTCCGCACCACGAGGCGGAGATGCCGCTGGTCATCGGAGACGCGCTGCGTTCGTTGCCGATCCCGCCGGTGACGATCCAGGTCAACAACCGCAAGATCTGTGAGGGTTTCTACCGGGGCATCGGGCTGACCGACCCGGAGGCGGCGCTGCGCGCCGTGGACAAGCTCGACAAGATCGGCCCGGCGAAGGTGGCCGAGCTGCTGGCCCAGACCGCCGGGGCGAGCGAGGCGCAGGCCAAGGCGTGCCTGGCGCTGGCCGAGATCTCCGCCCCGGACGCGTCGTTCGCCGACGCCGTCCGGGCGCTCGGGGTCAGCGACCCGCTGCTCGACGAGGGCATCGAGGAGCTGGTCCGGGTGGTGGAGACCGCCGCCGAACACTCGCCCGGCCTCTGCGTGGCGGACCTGCGCATCGCCCGTGGCCTGGATTACTACACGGGCACCGTCTACGAGACCCAGCTGCGCGGCTACGAGCGCTTCGGCTCGATCTGCTCCGGCGGCCGGTACGACAACCTGGCCAGCGCCGGCGCTGTCTCGTACCCCGGGGTGGGGATCTCGATCGGGGTGACCCGGCTGCTCGGGCTGCTCTTCGGCGCGGGGGAGCTGTCGGTCTCCCGGGAGGTGCCGACCGCCGTGCTCGTCGCGGTGACCAGCGAGGAGCAGCGTACGGCCAGCAACCGGGTGGCCGAGGCGCTGCGGCGGCGCGGGGTGCCGACCGAGGTGTCGCCGAGCGCGGCGAAGTTCGGCAAGCAGATCCGCTACGCCGAGCGGCGCGGCATCCCGTACGTCTGGTTCCCCGGTGCCGAGGGAACGCCGGACGAGGTGAAGGACATCCGCTCCGGTGAGCAGGTCACGGCCGGTGCCCAGGAGTGGATGCCGCCCCTGGGAGACCTCAAGCCGACGGTCGGTTGAGTGTCTCCACTGGCGCTGACGGCCGCGGGGACCTACGGTAGCGTAAGTTACGCCACCGTAGGGAGTTTCTCGTGACCGTCAGCACCACACTGAGTCAGACCGCGCTGCTCGTCGAGTTGGAGCCGGTTGTCGCGCGCAACCTGGACCGCCACCTCTCGCTCGCCAAGGAGTGGTTCCCGCACGAGTACGTGCCGTGGAGCGAAGGCCGGACCTTCGACGGGCCGCTCGGCGGCGAGGCGTGGTCATCGACCGACTCCACCATCCCGGACGTGGCCCGCACCGCGCTGATCGTGAACCTGCTGACCGAGGACAACCTGCCCTCGTACCACCACGAGATCGCCACCCTGTTCGGCCGCGACGGCGCGTGGGGCACCTGGGTACACCGGTGGACCGCCGAAGAGGGTCGGCACGGTGTCGCGATCCGCGACTACCTGACCGTCACCCGGGCGGTCGACCCGGTGGCGTTGGAGCGGGCCCGGATGACGCACATGTCCGAGGGCTACACCAACGCCCACGGCGACGAGGTGCTGCACTCACTGGCGTACGTCTCGTTCCAGGAGCTGGCCACCCGCATCTCGCACCGCAACACCGGCAAGGCCACCGGCGACCCCGCCTGCGAGGCGCTGCTGGCCCGGGTGGCCGCCGACGAGAACCTGCACATGGTCTTCTACCGCAACCTGCTCGCGGCCGCGTTCGAGCTGGCGCCGAGCCAGGCCATGCGGGCCGTCGCCGACGTGGTGGCCGACTTCCAGATGCCGGGCAACGGCATCGAGGGCTTCGCCCGCAAGTCGGTGGCGATCGCCCTGGCCGGCATCTACGACCTGCGCCAGCACCGCGACGACGTGCTCCAGCCAGTCCTGCGCCAGTGGGACGTCTTCAACGTGACCGGCCTCAACGCCGACGGCGAAGCCGCCCGCGAGCAGCTGGCCGCCCAGCTCGAAGGCCTGGACCGCGCCGCGAGCCGCTTCGAGGAGAAGCGCGACGCCCGAGCCGCCCGCCTAGCCCTCCGCTAGCCCACCCCACCCCCGCCCTCAGATCGTTGATCATGAAGTTATTGCCACTCGCGACGGCGTGTCGGGGCAATAACTTCATGATCAACGCAGAGGTGCGGAGGGGACTGGGAGGGGTCGGGGTTAGGGGAGGGGGAGGAGGAGGCAGGTGCTGGTGGCGTGGGCTATCAGGCGGGCGGTGGCGTCGGTGATGCGGGCCTCGGCCAGGGCCGTGCGGCGGCCGCGTTGCAGCACCGTGCCCTCGCAACGCAGGGTGCCACTGTCGACGGTGACCGGGCGGAGGAACTTCACGTTGAGGTCCAGCGAGGTGTAGCCCACGCCGGCGGGCAGGGTGGTGTGCACGGCGCACCCGGCGGCGGTGTCCAGCAGGGTCGAGAGCACGCCACCGTGGACGCTGCCGAGCGGGTTGTAGTGGAACTCCTGCGGAGTCAGTTCGACGACGACCCGACCCTCGTCGGCTTCCATCCGGGTCATGTCGAGAAGGTGCATCACCGGCGGCGCGGCCAGTTCGCCGGCGATCATCGCCCGGAGCATGTCGAGGCCGCTGCGGCGACCGACCTGGGCGGCGTTGACCGACGGGTCCGCCCAGGTGAAGGTACGGCTGCGCGCTGGTTCCTGCGTCTGCGTCATGGACGCAGCCTGGCAGCAGCTTGCTGAGTCTGTCAACGAGACCTAGCCTGGTCGGATGCGACCCGCGGCTCTGGACTGGTCAGTGGAGAACTGCACCATCGCCCGGGCGATGGAGGTCCTCGGTGAGCGGTGGACGCTTGTGGTCCTCCGCGAGGTGTTCACCGGCGTACGCCGCTTCGACGACATGCGCGTGCGCACCGGGATTCCGCGCCAGGTGCTGACCAACCGGCTCGCCAGCCTGGTGGAGCAGGGCGTGCTGAGTCGCGAGCCCTACCGGGAGCCCGGCAGTCGGCTGCGCCACGAGTACCGGCTGACGGAGAAGGGTCTGGATCTCTGGCCGGTGCTGGTCGCCGTCCTCGGCTGGGGCGACCGGTACCTCGCCGACACGGAGGGCGCGCCGCTCAGCGTCACCCACCGCGACTGCGGCGCCGAGGTCCGCGCCGAACTGCGCTGCGCCGACGGGCACGACGTGGGTCGGCCCCGCGACGTGGTGCCAAGGCCGGGCCCCGGCGCCCGTCGCCGCACCCCCTGACCCGATCCCGCCGCACCCGACGCCCGGTGCGGGAACGCATCGATGATCGTGCGCGCCAAAATTGGTCGGATGTCGGTGGGGTGTGACGGTGGTTGTTCGCCAGCGTGTCAGGGGTGTTGCGGCCGTGTGGCCGATCATGGTCGGTGAATCCGGGCGAATTCAAGCCTTGTCAATGATCTTAAGTATGTGAATACTTCAGTCTCAGTCGGCCGGTTTCCCCAGATCGGCCGGGTTGCCCTCGGGTCAGCCGCCCCCGGCAGACCCGCTCCCCCGCCCAGGAGGTTTGTTACATGCGACCCACGAGGTCCTCATTCCGCGTTGCGGCCACAGTCGCCGTTTCCGGAACCCTGGTCGTCGGCTCGCTCATCGGCGCGCCCGCCCAGGCCGCTCCTGCCGCGTCGCCCGACGCCGCCGCCGCGATCTCCGCGGAACTCGGCGACCGCTCCGCCGGCTCGTACATCGACGCCAGCGGCAAATCCGTCGTCACGGTCACCGACGCGGCCGCCGCCAGCAAGGCGAGCAAGGCCGGCGCCGTCGTCCGCTACGTCACCCGCGGTGCCGCCGAGCTCAACCGGGCCACGGCCGAGCTGGAGCGCTCCGCCAAGATCCCGGGCACCGCCTGGTGGAGTGACCCGGTCACCAACCAGGTCGTCGTCTCCGTCGACAGCACCGTCACCGGGGCCAAGCTGGAGCGGGTCAAGGCCGCCGCCGCGCGGGCCAACGGCGCGGTCCGGGTCGAGGCCGAGGCCGGCGTGCTGAGCACCCGGATCTCCGGCGGCCAGGCCATCTACGCCGGCGGGGGCGGGCGTTGCTCGCTCGGCTTCAACGTGCGCAGTGGCAGCACCTACTACTTCCTGACGGCCGGGCACTGCACCAACATCTCGGCCAGTTGGTACTCGAACTCCGCCCAGACCGCGCTGATCGGCACCCGTACCGGCACCAGCTTCCCGGGCAACGACTACGGCATCGTGCGGCACAGCAACTCCGCCAACGCCGCCGGCAACGTCTACCTCTACAACGGCAGCTACCAGGACATCACCAGCGCCGGTAACGCCTCCGTCGGCCAGTCGGTGCAGCGCTCCGGCAGCACCACCGGCCTGCGCGGCGGCTCGGTGAACGCGACCAACGCCACGGTGAACTACGCCGAGGGTTCGGTCTCCGGTCTGATCCGCACCAACGTCTGCGCCGAGCCGGGCGACAGCGGCGGCTCGCTCTTCGCCGGCAGCACCGCCCTGGGTATGACCTCCGGTGGTAGCGGCAACTGCCGCACCGGTGGCACGACCTACTTCCAGCCGGTCACCGAGGCGCTCAGCCGTTACGGCGTCAGCGTCTTCTGATCCACGCACCGCTCGCGGGCCGCCGGAACCATCCGGCGGCCCGCGTCGCGTTGCGAGCCACCGGATCCCGCCGACACCGCGAGCGCGACGGGGGTCAGGCGGGCCCGGACGGTCGCGGCCACCGCCGGGAGACCAGCACGGCGGCCAGCGGTACGCCCGCCTCGGCGGCCGCCGCCAGTCGTTCCGTCAGCCCGATCCATGCCCCGTCGGTGAAGAACTCGACGGCGAACCAACCGACCAGCCCGAGGAGGAGCGCCGCCGCGGCGAGCGCCCCCGCGCGTACGGGAGCTGTCAGGTGGCGGTGCTCCCGGTCGGGGGACGGCCTCGCTCGACGGGGCACCGCCAGGGCCGGCCAGACGGCCAACGCCCCGAACGCCACACCGGCGGCCACGGCGTGCGTCGTCGAGTCACCGCCCGCGTTCTGCGGGAACGCGACCAGGACCAGGGTCGCCAGCCCGCCCAGCGCGAGCAGCCCTCGCCCCGCCGGCGCGGCGCTGACCAGGCCGAGCGCGGTCGTCAGGTGACAGAGGCCCAGGCCGGCCAGCCCGATCGTCATGATCCAGCGATGGTCCGTACCCGTGGCGGCGAGCGCGCTGATGGTCTGCCGCACCGGGTCGAACCCGTCGGACTGGGCGGCCTGCGCCAGGGTCCAGCCGCCGACGAGGAACAGCGGTGCGCCACCGGCCGACAGCAGGGCCCAACGGGGAACGGCGGACATCGGGCGATCCTAGCGGTGTGACCGGCGGATCCCCGGCCGCGCACTCGGGCCCGCCAGCGCCGACGCCGGCGGGGGCGACGATGCAGATCAGGTGGGGCGACGGCTCACGGCAGCCGGTCGGGTCGCCCGGGGGCGGGCCCGCTCGGTGGTCCGAGGGGATCCGGGGGTACGACGCCCATGGTCGGCAGGTCCGGGCCGACGCGTACGGTGCCGCCGGCCGACCAGGCGAGGTGCGCCCGCCGGGCGGAGAGGACCGCCAGCAGCGGCCAGAGGGAGACCGCCACCGCCGTCACCCGCTCGGCCAGCCCGGTACGGGACCCACTGGTCACCTCGAAGGTGCACCAGCCGAAGAGCGCGAGCAGCACGAGCGTGGCGCTCAGCCCCACCGCCCGACGGAACGCCCAGGGCGGCTCCGGTCGGGTGGGGTGCTCGGTGTCGTGGCCGCGCGGCAGCCGCAGTGCCGAGCCGGCCGGCCAGAGCACCAGGGCGAGGACGGCCACCGTCGCCGCGATGCCGTGGCTGAGCGACCCGCCGACCGGCGGCCGGGGAAAGGCGACCAGCGCGATGGTGGCCACGCCACCGATCGCGAGCAGGAAGCGGCTGGGCAGCCCGGCCGCGTGCAGGACGGCGGCGACCGACAGGTAACAGCAGCCGAGCAGCACCAGGGCCACCACCATGATCCACGCATCGGTGGCGTCCTGCCCCGCCAGCTCGCTGATGGTGTCCCGGACCGGGTCGTACCCGATGGGTTGTCGGGCCTCCGCCACCGTCCACCCGGCTACCAGCAGCACCGGCGCCGCCGCCGCCGTGGCGACGGCCCAGTTCGGTACGGCGCGCATTTCGCCACGTTAACCGGCGTGGCTGCCGGGGGAGTCGGGTTCGCCGGCCCACCCCACCAGCGAATCGTGCCGGCCTACCGGGTGCCCGGAGGCGGGGCGGTCACCCCTGACAGAATGCGGGTGAGGACTGTTCCACGATGAGGAGTTGCCAGCCGTGATCCGTACCCACAATGCCGGAAGCCTGCGCGCCGCGGACGCCGGCTCGACGGTGACGCTCGCCGGCTGGGTGGCCCGCCGCCGCGACCACGGCGGGGTCATCTTCGTCGACCTGCGCGACGGTTCCGGTGTTGTCCAGGTGGTGTTCCGCGAGGAAGATGCGCACGCGCTGCGCAACGAATTCTGCGTGAAGGTCGTCGGCGAGGTGACCCGCCGCCCGGCCGGCAACGAGAACCCGGAGCTGCCCACCGGCGAGGTCGAGGTGACCGCCGTCGAGCTGGAGGTGCTCTCCGAGGCGGCGCCGCTGCCGTTGCCGGTGGACGACCAGATCGAGGCCGGCGACGACATCCGACTCCGGTACCGCTACCTGGACCTGCGCCGCAGTGGCCCGGCGAACGCGCTGCGGCTGCGCTCGCGCGCCAGCCACCTCGCCCGGGGCGTGCTGCACGAGCGGGACTTCCTGGAGATCGAGACCCCGACGCTGACCCGCTCGACGCCGGAGGGCGCCCGCGACTTCCTGGTGCCGGTGCGCCTGCAGCCCGGCAGCTGGTACGCGCTGCCGCAGTCGCCGCAGCTGTTCAAGCAGCTGCTGATGGTCGGCGGCATGGAGCGGTACTACCAGATCGCCCGCTGCTACCGCGACGAGGACTTCCGCGCCGACCGGCAGCCGGAGTTCACCCAGCTCGACATCGAGATGTCGTTCGTCACCGAGGACGACGTGATCGACCTCGGCGAGGCGATCGTCTCGGCGCTGTGGAAGGACCTGGCCGGGCACGAGATCACCCGACCGATCCCGCGGATCACCTGGCACGACGCGATGGCCCGGTACGGCTCGGACAAGCCGGACCTGCGCTACGGCGTCGAGCTGACCGAGCTGACCGACTACCTGCGCGGCACCGAGTTCCGGGTCTTCGCCGGGGCGATCGACGCGGGCGGCTATGTCGGCGCGGTGGTGATGCCCGGCGGCGCGGCGCAGAGCCGCAAGGAGCTGGACGGCTGGCAGGACTGGGCCAAGGCGCGCGGCGCGCGTGGCCTGGCGTACGTGGTGCTGGACGCCGAGACCGGCGAGGCGCGCGGCCCGGTGGCGAAGAACCTCTCCGCCGAGCACCTGGGCGGGCTCGCCGACGCGGTCGGCGCCAAGCCGGGTGACGCGGTCTTCTTCGCCGCGAGCGCGACCACCCGGGAGGCGCAGGAGCTGCTCGGGGCGGCCCGCGTCGAGATCGCCAAGCGGTCCGGTCTGATCGACGAGAGCGCCTGGGCGTTCTGCTGGGTGGTCGACGCGCCGATGTTCGAGCGCACCGACGAGGGCGGTTGGACGGCCGTGCACCACCCGTTCACCTCGCCGAACGCGGAGTGGGTCGACCGGTTCGAGGAGGCTCCGGACCGCGCCCTGGCCTACGCGTACGACATCGTCTGCAACGGCAACGAGATCGGCGGCGGGTCGATCCGTATCCACCGGGGTGACGTGCAGAAGCGGGTCTTCGACCTGCTCGGCATCACTCCGGAGGAGGCGCAGGACAAGTTCGGCTTCCTGCTGGAGGCGTTCAAGTACGGCGCGCCGCCGCACGGCGGCATCGCCTTCGGCTGGGACCGGGTCTGCATGCTGCTCGCCGGTGCCGACTCGATCCGTGAGGTCATCGCCTTCCCGAAGACCCGCGGCGGCTTCGACCCGCTGACCAGCGCCCCCACCCCGATCACCGCCCAGCAGCGCCTTGAGGCCGGCATCGACGCCAAGCCCAAGCCCCCGGCCACCGCCCACACCGGAACGGCCGGCCCCGCAGCCCCGGTAGCAGACCCGGTCTGACCGCACCACCTCCCGCCCGTTTGCTTGGTTGATCAAGAGGTTTGCGTCATCATCGCCCCGCGAGATGACGCAAACCTCTTGATCGTTGGTGGGGGAGTGGGCTGGGATGCGGGTGCTTGTTGTCGGGGGTAGTGGATTTCTGGGGCGCGAGGTTTGTCGGCGGGGCCTCGGGCTTGGTTGGTCGGTTGTCGGGACGTTCCACTCCGGTGAGATCGCCGTGCCGGGTGTCGTGGCACGGCGGCTGGACGTGACCGACAGGTCCGCCGTGCGCGCGCTGGTCGCCGAGGTGCGGCCGGACGCCGTGGTCGGAACCCCCTACCGGTACGGGGACTGGGCGGTCACCGCCGACGGGGCCGCGCACGTGGCGCTCGCCGCCGCCGAGGTGGGCGCCCGGCTGGTGCACGTGTCCAGCGACGCGCTGCACGCCGGACGACCCGTGCCGTACGCCGATGACGAACCACCCACGCCGGTGCACGCGTACGGTGCCGCGAAGGCCGCGGCCGAGACCGCGGTGCGGGCGATCGACCCGGGCGCGGCCCTGGTGCGGACCTCCCTGATCGTCGGGGAGGGCAGCAAGCAGATCCAGCTCTGCCGGGACGCGCTCGCCGGCCGGGCCACCCTGTTCAGCGACGAACTGCGCTGCCCGATCGACGTCACCGACCTGGCCGACGCGGTGCTGGAGCTGGTCGCCGCGTCGTGCGCCGGTCTGCTGAACGTGGCCGGCCCGGACGCGGTCAGCCGAGCCGAGCTGGGCCTGCTGGTCGCCGAGCGGGACGGCCTGGACCCGGCCGGGTTGAAGACCACCACCAGTGCGGCCAGCGGCCTGGTCCGCCCCCTGGACGTACGCCTGGACTCCACCCGGGCCGCCGCCCTGCTGCGCACCCGGCTGCGCGGAGTACGCGAAGTTCTCGCCCACTAACCTTGCACACTTTCTATGCACAAGTCTTGTGCACAGAAAGTGTGCAGAGATAGTGTGCACTCATGGCGAACGACAAGGACACCCCTCGGCCGGCGCCGGTCGAGGTACGCATCGACAAACGGCAGGTCCGGGTGCTGGCGCACCCGCTGCGAATGCGGCTGGTCGGGGCGTTGCGCGTGAAGGGACCCGCCACCGCCACCACCCTCGCCGAGATGCTCGGTACCAACACCGGCGCGACCAGCTACCACCTGCGCCAACTCGCCGAGGTCGGGTTGGTCGTCGAGGATCCCGACCGGGGCAGCGGGCGGCAGCGCTGGTGGCAGGCGGCGCACGACGTCACCAACTGGGAAGTGACCGACTTCGACGACGACCCCGACGCCCGGGCCGCGATCGAGTGGATCCAGGGCGACCAGGTGCGTCTCCTCGCCGAGACCGCCGACCGCTGGTTCGCCACCCAGCACGAGTGGTCTCCCGCCTGGCGGGACGGGTTCGGCATGAGCGACATCTTCATGACCATCCCGCCGGCCCGGCTGGAGGAACTCAAGGCGGAGGTGTGGCAGGTGCTGGAGCGCTACCACCGTGAGGCCGAGCCTGATGCCTTCGCCGACCCGGACGCCCGCCCGGTGCAGGTCTTCCTGGCCGCCTACCCGCTGCGAGAGGAATACCAGTGAGCGCGATGAGTGAGCCGGTTTTGCGAGCCCCGCGGTCGCGAACAGAGGTGGCGTCGTGAGCGCGCTGACCGTACGCCAGGTTCGGCGTCGTTACCTCACGCTCTACGGCCTGCGGTGGCTGCCGACGGGTCTGATGATCCCGGTGATGATCCTGCTTATGCAGGAGCGCGGCCTGTCGTTGCCGCAGATCGGTCTGGTCGGCACGGCGCAGGGGCTGCTGGTGCTGGCGCTGGAGTTGCCCACCGGCGGGCTCGCCGACGCACTCGGTCGTCGGCCGGTGCTGCTCGCCGCCGGGGTGCTCAACCTCGCCTCACTGGCGCTGTTCGCGGTGGCCGACTCGTTCGTGCTGTTCTTCGTGGTCTGGGCCCTACAGGGCATCTACCGAGCGTTGGACAGCGGCCCGTTGGAGTCCTGGTACGTCGACGCCACCCTGGCCGCCGACCCGGAGGCCGAGTACGAGCGCGGCCTCGGGTACGCCGGCACCGTCATCGGCGGGGCGATCGGCGGCGGCGCGCTGCTCAGCGGTGGTCTCATCGCGCTCGGTCCGCTCGGACCGGTCAGCGCGCTCACGGTGCCCGTGCTGGCCGCCATCGTCGCGCAGGCGGCGGCGCTCGTCGCGTTGGTCGTGCTGCTGGTCGAGGAGCGGCCGGCCACCGGGTTCGCGGCGCTGCGGGCCTCGGTGGTCCAGGCGCCCCGGATGATCGGCCAGGCCGTCGGGCTGCTGCGTCGCTCCCGGGTGCTGCTGGCGTTGGTGGCCGTCGAGCTGTTCTGGGGCTTCGGCATGGTCACCTTCGAGTCGCTGCTGCCGGTTCGGCTCGCCGAGGTGATCGGCAATCCGGAACGCGCCGCGGCGCTGCTCGGGCCGGCGAACTCGGCCGCCTGGCTCGCCTCGGCCGCCGGGGCGGCACTGACTCCACTGCTGCTGCGCTGGTTCGGCGCCGCGCCGGGTGCGGCCCTGCTGCGCATCCTGCAGGGCGTGACGGTGGTCGGGATGGGGTTGTTCGCCGGGCCGGTCGGCGTGCTGGTGGCCTACCTGGCCTGCTACGCCGTGCACGGCGCGTCCAACCCGTTGCACAGTGGGCTGCTGCACCGGCAGGTCGACGGCCCGTACCGGACCAGCGTGCTCTCGCTGAACTCGATGATGGCGCAGCCAGCCGGCGCGCTCGGCGGGGTGGTGCTGACCGCGCTCGCCGCCGCCACAAGCATCAGCACCGCGATGGTGGTCGGCGCGGTGGTGTTGGCCGTCGCCGCCCCGCTGTACCTGCCCGCCTGGCTGGCCGGCCGCCGGGCCGCCCCGGTTGTGGAGCCGACCGCGGTCCCGGTTCCCGCCGCCGACCGTTGAGTGGGGCCCCTTGTGCGCAAAAGGCCCTCCCGCCGGTCAGGCGAGGCGGATCGAGCTGAGTGGGAGGGTGTTGGTGAAGCCGAGCCGACGGTAGAGCCGCGCCGCACCGACGTTGTCCGTGTAGACGCCGAGTCCCACGGTGTCGTGGCGTGCCAGCAGCGCTCGGGTCATCCCCGCGGTCAGGGACGCGCCCAGCCCGCGACCTCGCTGGTCGGGGGCGACGGTCAGGCCGGCGAGGAAGCCGATGTCACCCTGGCTGCGGTCCGCGCCGCACGCCACCAACCGGTCGCCGGCCCGGATGCCGTACCAGTCGACCACCCGTGGGTCGCCCGGACGGGAGGTGCTGCTGGGGAACGACTCTTCGACCAGCGCCGCCAGTGCCGGCTGGTCGGCGTCGGTGAGGCGTACCACCGACCGCTCGTCCGGCTGCGTCGGCGGCGAGGTGTCGGTCCAGTGGAAGTCCCAGTCGCTGTGCTCGGCCACCGGCAGCCGGTCGACCAGCCGCCCGCGGTCGTGTCGAGGCAGGTGCAGCCGCTGTCCAGGCTGGAGCACCCCGTCAGCGGCGAGCGCGACACAGATCTCCAGCGCCGGTTCGGCCAGGCCGATCGCGCAGCCGGCCGGGCCGTGCTCGGGCGGCACCAGCCACAGCACGACGCCATCGCGCTGGTACGCGCGCGCCGGCACGGACCGTTTGAGCGCGTGCCGGGCGAACGGGTGGTGGCCGACGGCGGCCAGGATGGCGCTCCGGTCCTGGAGCCCCCGGTCGTCGATGATCATGCGGTCCAGCCTAGGAGTCGGGGGTCGATCGCCCGCGCCGGGCCGTCGCGGCGTGGCCACCTCCACCGTGGAGATTGACGAGTCGACCGATTGGGTACATCACGCGCCGACCTACTGGGAACCCCCACCGGAGGACCGACATGCTCGCCATCCTGGCCGCGATTGTCTTCGGCTTCGCCCTGCTCATCGATCTGCTCGACACCAACTTCGGCGCACCCGACCTGTTCAACTGGAACACCCTCGTACTCATCGGGCTACTCCTGCTCTCGCTCTACCTGGCCGGCGTGGGCAGCGGCCCGCGCGGCGGCGGCGCCGGTGGCGGTGGCCGTTGGTACCGGGGCCGTCGCCCCGGGCGTGGCTGACCGGAACCGATCACCGGTGGCGGGCCCGTGGCGCGATTCCGGCGTCGCGGGCCCGGCCCGGTACTGTCTTCGTGATGGAGTCCGACGCCCTCTTCTCCCTCGGTGAACCCGCCGGGTCGCGCAGCGCGCCCGACGGTCCCGCCGGTGTCGACGGCTTCACCGCGGTGGCCGACGATTCGCCCCTGCCCGTCCGGATGCGCCCGGTGACCCTCGACGAGCTGGTCGGGCAGGAGCACCTGCTCGCTCCCGGCGCGCCCCTGCGGCAACTGGTCTCCGGCGGGGCTCCGATGTCGGTGATCCTCTGGGGCCCGCCGGGCAGCGGCAAGACCACCATCGCGCACCTGGTGGCCGGGGCGACCGACCGCCGCTTCGTCGCAATGTCGGCGCTCTCCGCCGGCGTGAAGGACGTACGGGCGGTGATCGAGGCGGCTCGCCGCCAGCGCCGTTCCGGCGGCCCGCAGACCGTGCTCTTCATCGACGAGGTGCACCGGTTCAGCAAGACCCAACAGGATTCCCTGCTCGCCGCCGTCGAGGACCGCACGGTCACCCTGCTGGCGGCGACCACCGAGAACCCGTACTTCTCGATCATCTCACCGCTGCTGTCGCGGTGCGTGCTGCTCACCCTGCAACCGTTGGACGACGAGGCGGTGCGGGGTCTGCTGCGCCGCGCGGTCGCCGACAAGCGTGGTCTGGACGGGGCGCTCGCCCTGACCACCGAGGCCGAGGACCACCTGGTTCGGCTGGCCGCCGGCGACGTCCGTAAGGCACTCACCGCCCTGGAGGCGGCGGCGGCCTCCGCCACGGCCCTCGGCGGCGGGCGGATCGACCTGGCCACCGCCGAGCAGGCGGTCGACGTGGCGGCGGTGCGCTACGACCGTGACGGCGACGCCCACTACGACGTGGTCAGCGCCTTCATCAAGAGCATGCGCGGCTCGGACGTGGACGCGGCGGTGCACTGGCTGGCCCGCATGCTGGTGGCCGGTGAGGACGCCCGGTTCATCGCCCGCCGTCTGGTCATCTTCGCCAGCGAGGACGTGGGCATGGCCGACCCCGGGGCGTTGAGCGTCGCGACCGCCGCCGCGCACGCGGTCGAGTACGTCGGGCTGCCCGAGGCGCAGCTCAACCTCGCCCAGGCGGTGATCCACCTGGCCACCGCGCCCAAGTCGAACTCGGCCACCACCGCCATCGGCGCCGCGATCGCCGACGTTCGGGCCGGTCGCGGCGGCCCGGTGCCGCGAGGGCTACGCGACGCGCACTACGCCGGCGCCCGCGGCCTGGGCCACGGGACCGGCTACCGCTACCCGCACGACGACCAGCGCGGCGTGGTCACCCAGCAGTACGTCCCGGACGACCTGGTGGGCACGGACTACTACCAGCCCAGCCCGCACGGCGCGGAGCGGTCGGTGGCCAGCCGGCTGCCGCTGCTGCGCCGGATCGTGCGTGGTCTGCCGGCCCCGGCCACCCGCCCGGAGACGCCGACATCCGAGCCGTCCGTAACGGCGCAGACCGCGCCAGCGCTATCCCCGGGGGCCCCCCGTCCGACGACGGGCACGGGCGCCCCCGGCACGATGCAGGACAGCGGCACCGACGCCGCAGGAGAGGGTCAACAGTGAGATCGCGTGGTGGGGACCGCCCGGACGAGGGCCCGGACGAGCGGCGCGATCCCCGCGCCAAGACCCGCCGTTGGGGTCGCGGACGGGCGGCTGAGCCCGAGCCGGAGGAGCCGGTCGCCGGCGAGGAGTTCGGCTGGATCGACGACCTGCGCTCGGCCAAGCAGCAACGCACCGAGCTCGGCCCGGACGGCGCACCGGCGGAGCCGAACCGGCCCCGCGGGGGCATGCCGCCGGCAGACCCGGCCGGGCCGCCGGCACAGTCCACCCCGCGTACGCCGGCGGAGCCGGCCGGTGCCCGCGGCAGTGGGCCGGAGTCCTCGGCGCCGCCGGCCCCGCGCCAGGGTGAGCCGGGCGGTGCCGCCACTCGTCGACCGGTCGACGGCCCATGGCCGGGGGAGACGCCGCCAGCGGGCGCGCGCCGCCCCGATGACCGGCCACCCGCCGCACCCGGGCAGCCACCGCGCCGCGGGGTGCAGCCGGTGCCCGGCGCCCGCGCTGCCGTACCACCGTCGCCGCCCACCGCTCGTCCGGGCGGAGGTGACCCGGCCGGCCCGCAGGGACCTCGCCCGGCACCCGACGCGCCGGGCGGCCCGATCCGTGCTCGCGGTGCGGCGGCCCCTCCCGGCCCACCCGTGGGCCCACCGACCTCAGGCGCGCCGGTCGGTCGCCGCCCGGACGCCGCTTCGCCGGGCCGTCGTCCGGACGCCGCTGTTCCGCCGGGCCGCCATCAGGACCCCGCCGCACCCGGCGGGCACCCGGACGCGATGCCGCCGCTGCGCCGTCCGGACGCGGGCTCGCCGGGCCGCCGGCCCGGTCCGGAACAGCCGGTCGAGCCGGGGCGTGCCCTGCCGGCCACCGACGGCCCGCCCGCCGGTCGACGCGCCGCCGGCCCGACCACCGACCCGGCGCGGGCCGCCGGAGCGCCCGCCGCCCCCGGCCCGGCCCGTTTCGACGGCGCTCCGGCTGGCGTCGTGCCGCCGACCGCGGAGGGACTGCGGCCCGACCCCGCCATCGATCATGACCCGCGCACCGCCCGGCGTCGCCCAGGCCCGGCCGACCCGGGTGCACCCGAGCCCACCGGGCGACGCGCGTCCGAGCGTCCCCGTCCGGCAGCCGGCGGGCGTCGCCGCGCCGCGGAACCGGACGAGCCGGTGGTGCCGCGTTCGGGCAACGCCCCATCGGTGCCCCGCTCGGGCAACGCGCCACCCGTGCCCCGCGCGGGCAACGCGACGTCGGTGCCCGAGGCGACCGGCGCGCACAGCGGCGCCATGCCCACCACCGGCCCCGCCGATGGCACCGGCCGTCGCCGGGTCGTCTCCGACGAACCGGAACGCCGAACGCCGCCCGGCGGCGAGCCCCGCCCGGACCGGCCGGACCGCCCGGAGCGGCCCGCGGACTGGCTCCGCCAGGCCGGCCGCCTGCCGCACACCGACCCTGGCCTGCCGGTGGTCAATCGCCGAGACGGCAGCCCGCCGGCCGCAGGTCGCCGTCCGGCGCCGCCCGCCGGGCCAGTAGACCTCGCCGACCAGGCGTCCGGTCGGCTCGCCGTGCCGGACCCGGCCGCGGAGCGCACCGCCGCCCGCCGCCCCACCGGCCCGCCGGTCGACCCGGGCGCGGACGCGCCGACGGGTCGTCGCGCCGTCCGGCCCGACGCGTCGGGATCCACCGGCGAGCACGGGCAGCCCTATCCGCCGACCCCCGGTGAACGGCCCGCCCACGGGCGGGGCGCGGCGGCAGTACCCGCTGGCGACCCCACCGGCCGGCGCGGCCGCGCCGTGGCGGGGCCCGGCCCGGACGCACCGCCCACCCCGGACCCAACCGGCCGACGGCGTCGTCCGTCAGCCGAGCCCGGCCCCGACGGTACGGCCGGTCCCGGTCGACCCGGACCGGCGAGTGACCACGGCGACGACCCGTACGCCGGTGGACGAGCCGCCCCCGGTGCTGGTCCCGCGGTTCGGGGTGCTGCCCGCGCCGCCGCACCCGGTCGGGCCCGGCCCATTCCCGGCGAAGCGCCGGCACCCGGCACCGGGCGCCGTGGCGCTGATGGCCCACCGCGCACCGGCCCGGGTGCCGAGACGGCACCCCGGGACGCGACCCGGCCGGACGGTCCGGCTCGTGCGGCGGTGCCGCCGGGTGTGGATGGTCCGCCGCGTTCGCGTCCGGACGGTCCGGCTCGTGCGGCGGTTCCGCCGGGTGTGGATGGTCCGCCACGTGCACGTCCGGACGGTCCGGCTCGCGCCGCCGTCCGCCCACCCGGCGGGCAGCCGCCCACCGACGACCGGACGACCGGTGAACCGGGGCCGGCCGGTCCGGCCCGCGGTGGCGCGCCGGTCGGCCGACCCTCTCCGGCCGACCGTGCCGCCGGACGCGCCCTGCCTCCGCACCGGGAGCCCGGTCGTGCCGAGCCGAGCGGCGTCGCGCCCGTGCCGCCACCCGGCCGCGGCGGCGAGCCGGTCGGCGTGGCCCGCGCCGCCGTCGTGGTGCCCTCCGCGTCCGGCCCGGTGGAGCGGCCGGCACCGGAGCCCTCCGACGGACCGGCGCTGCGCTCGGCCGGTCAGGACGCGCCGGAGGACGACGCCGCGGCCGGCGCCCGTTCCGAGGAGCGTCGGGAGACCCGTGAACGACGGCGCCTGCGTGCGGCGGTGTTGGTGCTGGTCAGCGTCGTGCTGCTCGGCGCGGTGCCGCTCTTCTTCGGCATCCGGACGCTGAGCCGCGACCCGGTCTTCGACAACCTGGACCAGCTCAGCGTGCCCGGCTGGGCGGCCGCGAAGACGGTCGACGATGTCAGCGGCAGCCGGTGGTGCCTGCTCGACTGCCGGCTTCGTGAGCGCACCGTGACCTCGGAGAAGGCGCCCAAGGAGACGGCGCAGGTCTACGAGGACGCGCTGCGCCAGGACGGGTGGCGGCCCTGGAAGGTGAACCGCTGCCCGGAGCAGCAGACGAAGGGCAGCTACACCTGCTGGCGTCGCGACGAGCTGACCCTCGACCTGTGGGTACGCGAGCCGACCTGTGTGCCGCCGCCGGTCGACGGCGAGCCGGCAGTCGTGCCGTCCGGCGACCCGTCGGCCGCTGCGACCGAGTGCACCGGCTCGTTGGTGTCGGTGAAGGTGCGCAACGCGATCGACGACGAGCGGACCAGGCCGCAGCCGACCACCGACCCGTCACTGACCGGTGAGGATCCGTTCCCGACGGTCAGTGCCGATCCGTTGGGTGAGCTGACACCCTCACCGTCCTGAGCCGGTCTCCATCACGGACGGTAGGGTCTGGGGCTGGCGGGCACGCCCGCTACCGGTGACCGCCGACGGTTCGGCGGCCGGTACGGGTGCCATGGTTGTGCGTTCCGGGGACGTCGGGTCCTGCGGAACTCTGCTTGAGGAGGACAGGCGTGGGCGACATTGGAGCGATCGCGGCGCTGATCGCGGCAAGCGCGTTCGCGGTGCTGGTGCTCATCCTGACGCTGCCCATCCTGCGGCTGCGGCACACGGTTGACGCCACCACCCGCATGATCAACGACCTCAACGATCGGACCGCACCGCTGCTCGGTGACGTGAACACCACGGTGAAGAACGTCAACACCGCGCTGGAGCAGGTGCAGACCTCGCTCGACGGTGTGAACCTCCAACTGGCGAAGGTCGACACCATGACCAGCCACGCACAGAACGTCACCGCCAACGTCGCCAACCTGGCCACCGTCGTCTCCGCCGCGGCCGCAAACCCTCTGGTCAAGGTGGCCGCTTTCGGCTACGGCGTGCGTAAGGCCGCCGCCGGTCGTCGGCACGCCGAGACCGAGCGTGAGGTACGCGACACCATCAAGCAGCAGCGACGGGCCGCGCGACGCGGCAACAGCTGACCGGCCGGCGCACCAGGAGGTAGCGGGACATGAGGCGCTTGTTCTGGCTCGGCATCGGGGTGGCCGTCGGTGTGATCGTGGTCCGCAAGGCGACCCGGACCGCGCAGGCGTACACGCCGGCGGGCATCGCCAGCTCGCTGACGGAATCCGCTGGCGGGCTCGTCGAGTCGCTGCGTAGTTTCGTGGAGGACGTCCGGGTCGGGATGGCCGAACGCGAGCAGGAGATCCACCACGCGTTCGCCCAGGGCGAGGCGTTCGACGACAAGTTCGCCGACCTGCGGGAAGACCCGCGAATCGGCGATCGAGAAATCTTTCCGGAGGAACACCAGCGATGAAGACGGCGGAGATCAAGCGGCGGTACCTCGCGCACTTCGAGGCGAATGGCCACACCGTGGTGCCGTCCGCTCCGCTGCCCGCCATCAGCGACCCGAACCTGCTGTTCGTCAACGCCGGCATGGTGCAGTTCGTCCCGTACTTCCTGGGTCAGCAGACCCCCGCGTACCAGCGCGCGGTCAGCGTGCAGAAGTGCATCCGCACCCCGGACATCGACGAGGTCGGCAAGACCAGCCGGCACGGCACGTTCTTCCAGATGAACGGCAACTTCTCCTTCGGTGACTACTTCAAGGCCGGTGCGATCCCGCTGGCCTGGGAGTTGTCCACGAAGCCGATCGCCGAGGGTGGTTACGGCCTGGATCCGGAGCGGATCTGGCCGACGATCTACCTCGACGACGACGAGGCGTACGAGATCTGGCGGTCGGTAGGCGTGCCGGCCGAGCGGATCGTCCGCCGGGGCAAGGCGGACAACTTCTGGTCGATGGGCATTCCCGGGCCGTGCGGTCCGTCGTCGGAGCTGTTCTACGACCGGGGCCCGGAGTACGGCCGCGAGGGCGGTCCGGCGGTCGACGAGGACCGGTACATGGAGTACTGGAACCTCGTCTTCATGCAGTTCGAGCGGGGTCCGGGCACGACCAAGGAGGACTACCCGATCCTGGGTGACCTGCCGGCGAAGAACATCGACACCGGCATGGGCCTGGAGCGGATGGCCTCGATCCTGCAGGGTGTGGACAACCTGTACGAGATCGACGAGGTCCGGCCGATCCTGGCCCGGGCGGCCGAGTTGACCGGTAAGCGGTACGGCGCGCACTCCGGGCACGTGGCCAGCGAGTCGCACCCGGACGACGTGCGGCTGCGGGTGATCGCGGATCACGTGCGCACGGCGCTGATGCTGATCGGCGACGGTGTGACCCCGTCCAACGAGGGCCGCGGGTACGTGCTGCGCCGGATCATGCGCCGGGCGATCCGGTCGATCCGGCTGCTGGGTTGGCAGGACCGGGCGCTGCCCGAGCTGCTGCCGGTGGCCCGGGACTGCATGGCGCCGTCGTACCCGGAGCTGGCGACCGACTTCGACCGGATCGCGGACTACGCGTACGCGGAGGAGGAGGCGTTCCTGTCCACCCTGCGTGCCGGCACCACGATCCTGGACACCGCGATCGCGGAGACCCGCACGGCGGGCGGCTCCGCGCTGTCCGGGGCGAAGGCGTTCCAGTTGCACGACACGTACGGCTTCCCGATCGACCTGACCCTGGAGATCGCCGCGGAGCAGGGCCTCACGGTCGACGACGAGGGTTTCCGGCGGCTGATGGCCGACCAGCGGACCCGGGCGAAGGCGGACGCGCAGGCCCGCAAGACGGGGCACGTCGACCTGTCGGCGTACCGGTCGGTGCTGGACGCGGGTGGGCCGGTGACGTTCACCGGGTACAGCGAGGTGTCCCGCGAGTCGACGGTGCGGGCGCTGCTCGGCGCCGACGGCCCGCGTCAGGCGGCGACCGAGGGCGACACCATCGAGCTGGTGCTGGACACGACGCCGTTCTACGCCGAGGGCGGTGGTCAGCAGCCCGACCAGGGCATGATCACGGTTGGTGGCGGGCAGGTCGAGGTGCTCGACGTGCAGCAGCCGGTGCCCGGTCTGATCGTGCACCGGGCCCGGGTGATCCGGGGCGAGGTACGCGCCGGTGAGGCCGGCTTCGCCGAGATCGACACGACCCGGCGTCGGGCGATCTCCCGGTCGCACACCGCCACGCACCTGGTGCACCAGACCATGCGCAACTTCCTCGGCGAGTCGGCCACGCAGGCCGGGTCGCTGAACGCCCCCGGTCGGCTCCGGTTCGACTTCAACACCCCGACCGGGGTGTCGCCGAGCGTCCTGCGCGACGTGGAGCAGCAGGTCAACGAGGTGCTCCTGGCCGACCTGGAGGTGCACGCCTTCATCACCTCGTTGGACGAGGCGCGGCGGATCGGCGCGATGGCGCTCTTCGGCGAGAAGTACGGCGAGGAGGTGCGGGTCGTCGAGGTGGGTGACTACGCCCGGGAGCTGTGCGGCGGCACGCATGTGGCCCGCTCCGCCCAACTCGGCCTCGTGAAGATCCTCTCCGAGTCGTCGATCGGTTCCGGTGTCCGCCGGGTCGAGGCGCTGGTCGGCATGGACGCCTTCGGCTTCCTGGCCAAGGAGCACCTGTTGGTCTCCCGGCTGGCCGAGCTGTACCGGGTGCCCAACGACCAGGTCGCCGACCGGGTGGAGCAGACCGTCACCCAGCTTCGGGACGCCGAGAAGGAGCTGGAGAAGCTGCGCGCCCAGCTGGTGCTGGGTGGTGCGGGGGCGCTCGCGGCACAGGCCAAGGACGTGCGCGGGGTCGCGTACGTGGGCACCGAGGCGCCGGAGGGCGCGGCCGGCAACGACGTGCGGACCCTGGCCCAGGAGATCCGCGGCAAGATCGACCCGGCGCGGCCGGCGGTCGTCGCGGTGGCGGCGCGGTCGAACGGCAAGGCGTCGCTGGTGGTGGCGGTCAACGCTGCCGCCCGCGGTCGGGGTCTGGCCGCCTCGGACCTGGTGAAGGCGGCGTTCTCCGGGCGCGGCGGTGGCAGCCCCGACCTGGCCCAGGGCGGCGGTCTGCCGGCGGCCGAGGCACCGAACCTGCTGCTCACCGTCGAGAAGGCGATCACTGAGGCGTGATAGATCATCACTGTGAGTCAGGGCGGGCCATTTGGTCCGCCCTGGTTCGTACCCGGTCGGTGGTGACATTCGGTGGCTGAGTTGACGCGAGGTGTGCGGATCGGCGTGGATGTCGGTCAGGTACGGGTGGGCGTGTCCCGCTCGGATCCGGACGGGATCTTGGCAACGCCGCTGGTCACCCTGGCCCGCGATCTCACGGCGGCACCGGACGCGGTGCCGAGCGACCTCGCCGAGCTGGCCGCGTTGGTGGCCGAGCACGAGGCCGTCGGGGTGGTCGTCGGTCTTCCGGTCAATCTCGCTGGCAAGCATGGCCCTGCGGCCGTCCATGTGAAGGCGTACGCTGACCGACTGGTCGATGTGATAGCGCCTGTCCCGGTAACGCTCACTGACGAGAGGATGTCGACCGTGGTCGCTTCTCGTAGGCTTGCCGAGCGTGGCGTCCGAGGTAAACGTCAACGTGCGGTTGTCGATCAGGCGGCCGCGGTGGAGATCCTGCAGAGCTGGCTGGACGCGCAGCGGAGGCGGACGTAATGATCGACGATCTGGACCTTGGGTTCGACGAGCCGGAGCGGGGGGAGAAGGGTCGGCACCGGCGCGGCTTCCGCAAGCGCAAGGGCGGGTCCGGCGGCGGCCGGGGCAAGACATTCCTGGCTCTGCTGATGGCCCTGCTCCTGCTGGGCGGCATCGGCGGTGGCGCGTTCTACGGCTTCGACCGCATCCAGAACTACTTCGTCACCCCCGACTACGACGGCAGCGGGTCCGGTGAGATCACCGTCGAGATCAAGAACGGCGCGCTGATCGCCGACATGGCCGACGCCCTCGTGGCGGCCGACGTGGTGAAGAGCCACAAGGCTTTCATCGAGGCGGCCGAGGCCAACTCGCGCAGCAAGAACATCCAGCCGGGCACGTACAAGCTGCGTAAGCAGATGAGCGGCGCGAGCGCCGTGACCGCGATGCTCGACCTGAAGAACAAGATCGTGAACGGGCTGACCATCCCCGAGGGCCGCACGAGCTTCAACATCTACAAGCTGCTCTCCGAGAAGACCAAGATTCCGGTCAAGGACTTCCAGGCCGCCGCGAAGGACCCGGAGGGGCTCGGCATCCCGGACTGGTGGTTCAAGCGCGCCGACGGCAAGAAGAGCGTCAAGTCCGTCGAGGGTTTCCTCTTCCCGGACACCTACGAGATCCCGCCGAAGTCCACGGCCGAGAGCATCCTCAAGCTGATGGTGAACCGTTTCCTGTCGGTGACCGGGGAGATGAAGTTCGCCGACACGGTGCAGAAGGAACGGGGCGGCGTCAGCCCGTACGAGGCGCTGATCGTGGCCTCACTGGCCCAGGCCGAGGCGGGCAACAAGGACGACCTGGGCAAGGTCGCCCGGGTGGCCTACAACCGGGTGTACGGCGAGTTCTTCTGCAACTGCCTGGAGATGGACGTCACTGTCAACTACTACCTGGAGTCGATCGGTAAGCCGACCAAGTCGTCTAAGCAGATGACGGCGGCCGAGCTGGACGACCCGAAGAACCCGTACAACCGCAAGCTGCCGGGCATGATCCCCACCCCGATCAACAACCCGGGCAAGCAGGCCCTGGAAGGGGCGATGGACCCGCCGACCGGCAAGTGGCTCTACTTCGTGGCGATCGACAAGCAGGGCCACTCCGCGTTCGCCGAGACGTACGAGCAGCACCAGCGCAACGAGAACAAGGCCCGCGAGGCCGGCATCATCTGACCGACCGGGAAAACGCCGTAAAGGCTCCCTTCCCATTGCGACCGCATTTATTGGTCGCCGTCGGGAAGGGAGCCTTTACGCGCGTCAGTCTTGACGCGCGATTACGGCGTCATTGTCAGTGACTCGTGCCGGTCCACGTGCCGGTGCGCGGGTTGAGGAACGTCCACACGCCGTTGCTGTTCTGCTTGCGCAGACCGAACGTGCGGTTGTAGCCGTAGTAGAAGTACCCGGTCTGGGTGCTCGTGTCGAACCCGGTGTTGCGGTTGACCGCGCCGTACGCCTTGCCCCAGGTCCGCGGCCCGACCGAGTGAAAACCTCGGCAATCGCGATAAGGGCACGAAGAATGCTTTGTTCAAGGTTTCCGCTTTTTCGGATCGGCGCTTCCGTCGTCGGAATGCTTTCACCAACGTCGATGGGGGCAAAGCGATAACCCGGTCGCCCGGGGCGGCCGCAGCCGAATTTTCTGGTGCCCGGACGGGGTGCTCGGTAGGGTCGGACCCGACGTGCGGCAGAGAGCGGGGAAGCGATGTCGACAGTGACCGGGTCTGCGGCAACGACCGGCGGTGACCGTGTCGACCCGTAGGGCCGCGGTGCTGGGCAAGCCGATCGCGCACTCCCTGTCGCCGGTGATCCACACCGCGGGTTACGTCGCCGCCGGGCTGACCGGGTGGTCGTACACCCGGATCGAGTGCGCGGCGGCGGAGCTGCCGGATCTGGTCGCCGGCCTGGGCCCGGAGTGGGCCGGGTTGTCGGTGACCATGCCGGGCAAGGAGGCGGCGCTCGCCGTGGCCGACGCCGCGTCGCCGGTCGCCGCCGCCGTCGGCGCGGCCAACACGTTGGTACGCCGTCCGGACGGCTCCTGGTACGCGGACAACACCGACGTCGCCGGCATGGTGCGGGTGCTCACCGACGCCGGCGTGACCGCCGGTGCCGCCGTGACGGTGCTCGGTGCCGGCGGGACGGCCCGCGCCGCGCTCGCCGCCGCCGCGCAGCTCGCGTGCTCGTCGGTGACGGTGGTGGCCCGCCGACCGGAGGCGGTCGACGAGTTGCGTCCGGTGGCGGGCGTGCTGGGTGTCGCGCTGACGCCCGCGCCATGGGGCGACGCGCCCCGGCAGCTCTCCGCCGCCGACGTGGTCGTCTCCACGGTGCCGAAGGGGGTCGCCGACCCGCTGGCCGGCGCGGTGGCCTGGCGGCCGGGCGCGGTGTTCTTCGACGCGCTCTACGACCCGTGGCCCACACCGCTGGCGACGGCCGCCGACGTGGCCGGTTGCCGGATCGTCCCCGGCCTGGACCTGCTGCTGGCCCAGGCCGTCGGGCAGTTCGAGCAGTTCACCGGGGTGGCCGCACCGAGGGCCGCGATGGCCGCCGCGCTGACCGCTGCTCGCGCCGGCTGAGACGCCCGCACCTTAGCTGACGGTTAAGACGCGCTTACGGGAAACTGTCCTACCTGCCACATGTCCTGGTCATCGATACGCTGCTCACCGTTACGGACGCAGACACAGGGAGTTTCCTTGACCAGGCACGGACTGCACCGCATCACCCGGTTCCGTTCTGGACCCCGGCGTAAGGCGATTGCCATCGGCGTGCTCGGCGGCTCGGTGGTGGCCGGCATCGTGGCGACCATGATGCCGCTGCTGGCCAGCGACGACCTGTCGATCCGGGCGGCGGCCGACACCACCGCGACCGCGGTGACGCAGGACGGTGACAACGCGGCCAAGTCGACCCTGGCCACCTGTGCGACGCGCTGCGACGGCAACCCGCGCGGTGGCCGCGAGGCGGTCATCGAGTTCGCGGTGACCGCGGTGCCGGCCACCGCGGTCAACGTCCGGGCGACGCTGCGGGTGCACGCCTGGCAGCCGTTCGCCGCCACGGTGACGGCACACGCCTCCCCGTTGAGCGCCCGCGAGTCGCGGCCTCCCCTGACGCCGGCCGGTGCCGCACTGGACAGCGTGACAAGTGTGGCCAAGGGTTTCAACGAGTGGGACGTCTCCAAGCTGGTCACCGGTAACGGCACCTGGACGGTCTCGCTGGCCCAGAGTGGCCTGGAGAGCCGGATCTACTGGGCGTCGGTCGAGAACCGCAACCCGGACCTGCGGCCCAGCCTGCTGATCAGCTACGACCTCGGGGCCCGGCCGTCGGCGGTGCCGACCACCCGGCCGGCTCCGCCACCGTCGCCGAGCGCGCCGCCGACCACCGCCGCGCCGAAGCCGTCGCCGACCATCGCCCCGACCCGGACGGCCACCCCGAGCGCCAGCGGCAGCCTTCCGTCCGGCAAGTGCGGGTCCGTCTCGGACAAGCTCGTCCCGTCCTGTGGTGCCTGGTGGGGCATGTACTCGCCCGCCGGCGCGGCCGGTGGCTGGGACCACGGCAAGGCCGTCACCGACGTGGAGACGCAGGTCGGGCGCAAGTTCGACATCGTGCACCGCTACCACGACTTCTCCAACTCCGGCAGTAACGGCGCCTTCCCCGACGTGTACGAGTCGCAGCAGATGCGCGAAGGCCGGTTGATGTTCTTCGCCTGGGAGTCCCGTGACTTCTCCGCCGGCACCACTCTCAAGTGGTCGGACGTCTACGGCGGCAAGCAGGACGACACCATCGACGCGGTGGCGGGCCGGATCCGCGCCGCCGGCGTGCCGGTCTTCATCGGCTTCGACCACGAGCCGGAGGACGAGCCGGCCAAGGGTAGCGACGCCGACTTCGTCCGCGCCTGGCGCTACGTCCACGAACGGTTCGCCAACGCCGGCGCGACCAACGCGGTCTGGGTCTGGACGATGATGGGCTGGTCCGGGCACTACTCCCGGTACGCCGGCCTGTACCCCGGCGACCAGTACGTCGACTGGGTGGCCTACGACCCGTACAACTTCCACGTCTGCAACGGCAGCACGGTGTGGAAGAGCCCGAGCACGACTGTCAGTGGCTTCTACCGATGGCTGGACGACAGCGGCATCGGCGCCGGCAAGCCACGGATGCTCGCCGAGTTCGGCACCAACTTCAACTCCGCCGACCCGGGCGCCAAGCAGCGCTGGTTCCAGGACTTCCCTGCGGCGCTGAAGGCGCACCCGAAGATCAAGGCGGCGATCTACTTCAACTCGGCCGGGATGACCAGCCGCACGTCGACCTGCGACATGACGATGAACCACGATGCCTCGGCGGTGGCCGGCTTCGCGCAGGCCGGACAGGACCCCTACCTGCGGCAACCCACCGGAGGTAGCCGCTGACGTTCGAAACGGGCTGATCGAACGGCGGTTCGCCGGGGGTCGGAGATCCGATCCTCCGGCGTTCTGTCGGCTTGCGGATTCATGCACCGCCCAATCGGCGGATTTTGTTAACCAGGCTGGACGAGGCACGCTACCTCGGGTTCTCATCCAATCTGGAGGCGAAGCGTGCCCAAACTCTCGCACTCGTGGCGTTTTGCAGGACGACGTCGTACTCGGGCGGGGATGGTCGCGTTGGCGATCATCGCCGCAGGTCTGGGCGTGCCCACGACCGCGTCGGCCGCGGTGGTACCGGTCCCGGCCACGGCGACCCTGGTGTCGGCGAACCCCGCCGACGCGACCCCGCACGCGCGAGACGGTGAGACCCGTGCCTTCGCGCAGGTGGGCAACACGGTCTTCGTCGGCGGCAGCTTCACCCAGCTCCGGCAGACCGCCAGCTCCGCGTGGATCACGCAGCGCTACCTCTTCGCGTACGACCGGACCACCGGCACCATGTCGACCACCTTCCTGCCGGTGCTCGACGGCGCGGTCAACACCCTCCTCGCCGGCCCCGGCGGCACGCTGATCGTCGGCGGCGCCTTCAAGACCGTCAACGGCGTCTCCCGGAAGAACCTGGTGGCGCTCAACCCGTCCACCGGCGCGATCGTCGACAGCTGGGTCGGGCGCTCCGACGGCGGTACGGTCCGTGACCTGGCGCTGCACGGCAACTGGCTGTACGTGGCCGGCGCGTTCAACTGGCTCAACGGCACCGCGCACGCCGGTCTCGGCCGGCTCAACGCGACCACCGGCGCGATCGACCCGAGCTTCAGCGTCGACGCCACCGTGGGGCGGCACGGCACCACGTCGTACGTCTGGACCATCGACGTCGCGCCGGACGGCGGCACTCTGGTCGTCGGCGGCAACTTCACGCTCGTCAACGACCTGCCGCGCAACCAGATGGCGTTGGTGGGCGTCTCCGGGACCCCCACGGTGCTCGACTGGAGCACCGACAAGTTCGTTCCGCCGTGCGCCGCGCCGGCGACCTTCGTGCACTACGTGCAGGACGTGAAGTTCGGAGGCGACGGCACCTGGTTCGTGGTCGGCACCAACGGCGGCGCCGGCTGGCCGGCCGCGTACTGCGACGCCCTGGTCCGCTTCGAGACCGCCGAGCGGGGCTCTGGCCTGCTCGCCACCTGGGTCGACTACACCGGCAACGACACCATCACCGCGGTCGAGGTGGCGGACAACGTCATCTACCTGGGTGGGCACTTCCGCTGGGTCAACAACCCGAACGCCAGCGACAACGCCGGCCCGGGTGCGGTCGACCGGCTCGGCATCGCCGCCGTCACGCCGGCGACCGGCATGCCGGTGAACTGGAACCCGCGCCGTAGCGGCAGCGCCTCGATGCCGTCGGGCACCAGCAACTGGGGTTCCTCGGTGCCGGTGCTCTGGCGTGGCTCGGACGGCCTCTACTTCGGGCACAACTCCGACGGCATGGGCGAGGAGTACCACGGCCGGCTCGGCATGTTCCCGCTCGCCGGCGGACGCACCTTCACCCCGAAGAACCCGCCGTCGGCCACCACCGGCAACCTCTACCTGGGCACCGCCTCGGGCACCGTGGCGAAGGTCCCGTTCAACGGCACCGCGCTGGGCACCGCGACCAGCGTCAGCCAGCCCGCGTACACGGCGGCCGGCGCGACCTGGCGGGTGGACGACCGGATCTACTGGTCGCACACGGTGGCCGGCACGCCCACCGGTAGTCGGATCGACGTCTCGCTCTTCAACGGGGGCGCGATCGGCTCGCCGTGGGAGGCGTCCGGCTACAACGACTGGTACAACCCGGCGTTGCTGACCGGCGCCTTCTTCCTCGACGGTCGGCTCTACTACACCCGCACCGGGGCCAACAGCCTCTATTACCGCTACTTCGAGATCGACGGCAACTACCTCGGTGCCACCGAGTTCGCCCTGCCGACCACGGGTGTGACCTGGTCCGCGGTGCGGGGCATGGCGTGGGTGGGCGGCCGGATCGTCTACGGCTCCACCGACGGCGCTCTGCGGAGCGTGCCGTTCGACCCGACGGCCGCGCCGAGCGCGGTGGTCAACGGCGCCACGGCGACCGTCATCAGCAGCGCGACGCCCGAGTTGTCCTGGTCTACCCCATCGACATTCTTCTCCGTACAGTAAGGGTCAACCGTTCGTGACGGAGCATCGGTAGATTGTTCGCGTTGGGCCGGTGGCGGTAGCACCGCCGCCGGCCCGCGACGGTGGGGGAGGGTCGTTGCTCGGCGCCGCTGGCATCCGAACGAGACGCGTGGTGCGTCTGGTCTTCGCGGTCAAACGCGGCTGGTATCAGCTCCGTTACCGACGGTTGACGCTCGGTCGGGACGTGGAGATCCGAGGCCGGATCCGGTTGCGGCGCGGCGTGCGGGTGACCATCGGAGACCGCACCCGGTTGAACAAACTCGTCCGCTTCGCCGGCCCCGGCGAGGTACGCGTCGGCGCGGACTCTCTGCTCAACGCCACCTGGATCGGCACCTGGACGTCGGTGACGGTGGGGGACCGGTGCCTCCTGTCGGACTGCGAGCTGCTCGACAACGACTTCCACAACCTGCCCCCCGAGCAGCGGCACGCACCGCCCGGCCCGCTCACCCGGGCCCCGATCGTCCTTGAGGACAACGTGTGGGTCGGTGCGCACGCCCTGGTCCTGAAGGGCGTGCGGATCGGCCGGGACAGCGTCGTCGGCGCGGCGACTGTGGTCCGCACCGACGTACCACCCGGCGTCGTGGTCGTCGGTAATCCTCAACAGACGGTGAAGAAGTTCCATGACTGATGCAGCGCCCGCCCCCTGGCCCACGGACGGCCCGTCCTCCGGCACCTCTCGTGCCGTGACACTGACCGACCTGCTGCGGGTGCCGATGCACCGGTTGCGGTTGGTGGGGGCGGTCGCCATGGTCGGTCTGCTGGCCGCGCTCGGCTACGTGCTGCTGGTGCCGGCGGCGATGACCGCGAGCGCCGTGGTCGCGGTCCGGCCGGTGGTGACCGACGCCTTCACCCCCAGCGGCGCGGGCGCCGACCGCGCGGTCAACATGAACGTGGAGAGCGGCATCGCCACCGGCACCGAGGTGGTGCAGCGGCTCGCCGAATCGGCCGGCGGCGACCCGCGTGACATCCGTGACGCGCTCGAGGTCGAGGTGCCCACCGGCGGGCAGATCCTGCGCTTCACCTACCAGGCGCGCGAGGCGCACCGGGCCGTGCAGAGCGCCAACCTGGCCGCCGAGGCCTACCTGAGCGTGCGCCGGACCATGTACGAGCAGCAGCGCGCCGAGATGCTGCGCTCCTACGACGCCAGCATCACCAAGGTCGCCGCCCAGCAGACCGCGTTGCAGAAGCGGGCGAACACCGCCAAGGACACCGCCGCCGGTGACGCGCTGGTGGCCGAGTTGGCCGGCATCAACAACCAGCTCACCCAGCTCAACGCCGCCCGTACCGAGATCGCGGCGGTCGACGTCAACCCCGGCTGGGTCACCCAGACCGCCGAGAAGGCGCTGGTCACCTCCGCCGGGCACCGCCCGCTCTACCTGGTCGCCGGCCTGCTCGGTGGCGCCTTGGTCGGCATCGTGCTGGCGTACCTCTGGGAGTCGACCGACCGGCGGGTCCGCTCGGTGGCCGACGGCCGGGAGGCCTCCGGCCTTCCGCTGCTCGGCACGGTGCGCCGACCGGGGTTCCGGGGTAGCCCCCGGGCTGTCGACGCCGACGTCCGGTACGTGGCGATGGCGGTCGCCGAACGGGTCCGGCAGCCGGCCCGGGTGGCGCTGGTCACCGCCCGGGAGGACGCCACCGCGCTCACCGCCGGGCTCGCGGTGGCGCTCGCCGTGGACGGCCGGGAGGTCTTCGTCGCCGACGACAGCGGACGGATCGAGCGGCTACGGACCAGCGTGCTCGCCGACCGGGGGCGCCTGCCCATCGACCCGTCCCGGCCGTTGGTGCCCAAGCCCCGACCGGCCGGCAGCACACCGGCCGCCGGTGCCGCCACGGACGGCACGCCCGCCCGCCGACCCTCCCCGCACCCGCCCGGCGCCCGCCCGTCCACCGACCCGGACGCCACACTGACGCTGCCGCGGGTGTCGTCGGCCCGCCCGGACAACGGTCGCGTCGTCGCCCCGGACGAGGTCGCCGTGGGGGTGGGCAGTGTCCGGTTCGGCACCTGGCGGCAAGGCGCGGATCACGGCCTGGTCCTGTTCAACGCCCCTCCGGCGGAGTCCGACGAGCGTGGCGTCGCCGTGGCCCGGCAGGGCAGCGCGGTGGTGGTCGTCGAGCGCGACCGTACCCGGCAGAGCGACCTGCGCCGCCTGGTGGAGCGGCTGCGCGCCGCCGGGGTCACCCCGCTGGGCTTCGTGCTCACCCGGAACGGCCGGGCCTGAGTGTGTCGGTGACCCGCGCCCCGGCGACCGAACCACCGCCCGGAGGCGCCCCGGAGGAGGCCGCCCCGGTGCCGCCGCCCGCGCCGCCGCAACTGCCGCTCTGGCCGCTGTCGATGATGTTCGGCCTGGTGCCGCTCTGGTGGCTGCTCGGTGCGTTCTACCTCGGTTGGCCGCTGCTGGGTGCGCTGCTGTTCGCGTTGCTGCTCACCCGGGGGCGCGTGCCGCTGCCGCCGGCGGTCGGGATCTGGTTGCTCTTCCTGGCGGTCGTGGTGGTCAGCGCCACCCAACTGTCGTCGCCCGCCTCGCTGCTCACCTTCGCCCTGCGCCTGGCCTTCTACCTGACCGCGCTGGTGGTCGGCGTCTACGTCTACGCCGCCGCCCGGGAACGCGCCAGCCTGGTGGCGGTGCTCACCCCGCTCTGCGCGTTCTGGTTCGGGCTGGTGGCGCTGGGCTGGCTCGGGGTGCTGGTGCCCCGGCTGGCCATGACGACCCCGGTGGAGGTGCTGCTGCCCAGCGGAGTGGCCGGCACCCCGTTCATCCAGGACATGGTGCACCTCACCACCGCTGAATACAGCGCCCGTTCGCTCAACCCGATCTACCGGCCGGCCGCGCCGTTCGCGTACACCAACAACTACGGCAGCGCGTACGCCATGACCCTGCCCTGCGTGGTGGCCTTCGCGATGCTGCGCCGGCAGGGGCTGCTGCGCTGGGCGCTGCTGGCGTCGCTGCCGCTGTCGCTGGCGCCGGCGTTCCTCACCCTCAACCGGGCGATGTTCCTCAGCCTCGGCGCCGGGCTGGCGGTGCTCGGGGTGCGGGCCAGCCTGCGCGGCAACGTCCGGGTGGCCGCGTCCATCGTCGGGGTGGTGGTGATCGGCGCGTTGGCCACGCTGTTCATTCCGATCACCGAGCTGATCAGCCGACGGGTCGACTCCAGCGACACCAACACCGACCGGCTCTCGCTCTACACGGAGGTGATCCGCCGGGTGCAGGAGTCGCCGTGGTTGGGCTACGGCGCTCCGGTGAACGTCGACACGGTGTCGGCGGCCGCGCCGATCGGCACCCAGGGGCAGTTGTGGATGGTGCTGTTCAGCCACGGCGTACCCGCGCTCATCTGTTTCCTGGCCTGGTTCGTCGCCGCCGCGGTGATCTGCGCCCGGGCGACCTCGGCGGCCGGGCAGTGGCTGGCGGTGGTGCCTGTGGTCTGCCTCGTGCAGATCCCGTTCTACGGCATGGCGAACCAGAACCTGGCGGTCGCGTTCTTCGCGGTCGCCTTCGCGATGGCGTTGACCGAACGCGAACGGCTGGCCCGGTTGGCCGGGTCGTCGCCGACGGCGGCGCGGAACGCCCCGGTGTCCGCGTGACCGCCGCGACCCGGCCACCGGCCGGCGCTGACGGGGCCCGGCCGACGCCCGCCCCGGTCGAGGGCCGGGCCACGGCGTCGCCCGCCGGGGACGTCGGCTCGGCCGAGACCCGCCGCAGCGCGCGTAGCGGCGTGGCCGGTCTGCTCGGCGCGGCCACCAGCGGGTTGTTCGGGTTCGTGCTGGCCGTCGTGATCACCCGCGGGTACGGCACGGCCGGCGCGGGCGCGTTCTTCGCCGCGATCGGGGTCGTCACCGTGGCCACCGCGATCTGCACGCTCGGCGCGGAGACCGGTCTGATGTGGGCGCTGCCCCGCCGCACTGCCGGTGTGCGCGGTGACGCGGCCCGGGTGCTCCCGGTGGCGCTGATCCCGCCGCTGCTGACCGGGGTCCTGGTCGCCGGCGCGGGCGTGCTGGCCGCCGACGCGCTCGCGCCCCGGCTGCTGCGCGGCTCCGGCGCGAGCGGCGACGCGCTGCTCACCGTCACGTTCGCAGCGGTGCCGGTGGTGGTCGCCATGACCCTGCTGCTGGCCGCGCTGCGCTGCGTGCGGCCCATCCGGGCGTACGTCGGGGTGCAGTTCCTGCTGCTTCCGGTCGCCCGCCCGGTGCTTGTCGGCGCCGCCGCGCTGGCGGGTGGTGGTCTGCTCGCCGGCATGACCGGCTGGTTGGTGCCGGCGGCGTTGGCGCTGCTGGCCTGCCTCGTTCTCGTCGCCGGCCCGCTCGGGCTGGGCCGGGGCGCGACGCTGCGTCCGCACCGCTCCGACTGGTCGACGTTCTGGCGCTTCGCGCTGCCCCGGGCCGCCTCGGCGGCCATCGACGCCGGCAGCATGTGGGTGGGGGTGTTGCTCACCTCGGTGCTGGCCGGGCCGGCGGACGCCGGTGTGTTCGGTGCCGTCGGCCGGTACGTGCTGGCCGGTCAGTTGGCCATGCAGGGGCTGCGGGTGGCGGTGTCTCCGCAGTTGTCCCGGCTGCTCGGGCGGGGCGAGCGGGCCGCGGCGGCGGCCGTGCACCGGCAGTTGACCACCTGGGGGCTGGTGCTGTCCTGGCCGGTGTACCTGTTGCTGGCGGTCTTCGCGCTGGCCTTCCTCCAGTTGTTCGGACCGGAGTTCAGCGCCGGTGTGCCGGCGATGACGGTGCTCGCGCTGGCGATGTTGGTCAACACCGGCGTGGGCAACGTGCAGAGCCTGCTCCTGATGGGCGGGCGCAGCGGGCTGCACCTGGTCGCCACCGTCGCCGGGTTGACGGTGACGGTCTCGCTGGGTCTCTGGCTGATCCCCTGCTACGGCGCGACGGGCGCGGCGGTGGCCTGGGCGGCCGGCATCGTCACCGAGAACCTCACCGCCGCCGGGTTCGCCCGGTCGGTGGTCCGGCAGCCGCTGGTCGACGCCGCGATGGCGCGTGCCGCGGTGGTCACGGTCGCCGGGGTGGGCCTGGCCGCCGCCGCCGGTGTGCTGGTGGGCGGTCGCGGCCTGCCCGGTCTCGCGGTGGCGCTGGTGGTGCTGCTGGCCGGCTGCGTCGGCATGTTGACGTTGCCCCGGGTGCGCGCCGGCATCCGGGGGACCATGAGGCAGATCCGTGGAGGGGACAACGCGGCCGCGGCCGCCGGCCCCACCTCGGCATCGACGAGAGGCAGGTGAGGTTCGTCGTGGTGTCCATCCGTGACCGGGTCAAGCAGTTGGTTCCGACCCAGGTGACCACCCGGGTGAAGGAGTCGCTCGTCGACTACGGCGTTCGCACCAGCGATCGCCGCCCGCTGCCGGACTTCCTGATCATCGGGACCAAACGGGGTGGCACCACCTCCCTGTGGAACTACCTCATCCAGCACCCGTTGGTGCCCCGGCTCTTTCCCGCCTGGAACACCAAGTCGGCGCACTACTTCGAGGAGCACTGGGGCCGCGGCGAATCCTGGTACCGCTCGCACTTCCCGACCGAGCGGCAGCGCGAGGCCCTGGCCAGGCGGCATGGCGGGCCGGTCCGGGTCGGTGAGGCCGCCCCGCTGTACATGTTCCACCCGCTCGCCGCGCAGCGGGTCGCCGCGCTGATGCCGACGGTGAAGCTCATCGTGCTGCTGCGGGACCCGGTGGAGCGGGCGTACTCGCACTGGAAGGAACGCCGCACCCACGGCATCGAACCACTGGACTTCGCCGCCGCGCTGGCGGCCGAGCCGGAGCGCACGGCGGGGGAGCGGGAGCGGCTGATCGCCGAGCCGGAGTCGTTCAGCGAGCCGTACGACTGGTACACGTACCGGGCCCGGGGGCGTTACCTGGAGCACCTGGAGCCGTGGCTGGAGCGTTTCGACAGGCAGCAGATCCTCTTCCTGCCCAGCGAGGACCTGTACCGCGACTCGCGGGCGACGTACCGGCGCACCCTGGACTTCCTCGGGCTGCCGGCGTACGACCTGCCCAACTTCAAGGTCTACAACGATCGGCGCTCGGCACCGCTGGAGCCGACGGTGCGCGCTGAGCTGACCGACTACTACCGGCCGTACAACGACGCGTTGCGCCAGCGGCTCGGGCTGGACCTCGACTGGGCGGACCGGGCGGCGTGACGACCCGGGTGGGCCCGGCCACCGACCCGCGTTCCCGAGTGGACGGCCTGGGTTGGGTGAGCCGCGCGGTCTTCCCGGACGACCGGGTCGGCCTGACCGTGGCGGGCGCCCTGCCGGCCGGTCACCAGGCGGTGGCCCGGTACGCGGTGGTGCCGTCGGTCGCCCGGGCCCGGTTCCTGGTGCCGTTGGGCGCGCCCCGGGCCGGGGCGGCGTCCCTGTTGGCGTACAACGCCCTGCGGCCACCGAAGGTGCGCGCGCTGCGGGCGGTGCTCGGCGGGCTGGCCCGGTTCGGCCGGGTGGGGCTCGCGCCCTTCCCGACGTTGACCGTCTCGGTGCCGGCCGGGGGGCCGGCCGCGGAGCTGCTGCTGAGCGAGCGGCTCTCCGCCGACCTGGGTGACACGCCGCTGCTGGCCGCGTTCGGGGTTCGCCCCCCTGACCCGAACGGCAAGCCCACCCTGCAACTCTTCAGCGCCGACGGGCGTCCGCGCGGCTACGCGAAGATCGGCTGGAACGACGCGACCCGCGCGCTGGTCAGCGCGGAGGCGGCGGCGCTGCGGGCGTTGCGCGCGGTGGTCGGCGTCGCCGACCACCCGACGCCGCCGAGGCTGCTCACCGAGACGTCGTGGGCCGGCCAGGTGGTCGCGGTGATCGAGCCGTTGCCCCCGGCGGTACGCGGTGTGCCGGTGGACGATCCACCACGGATCGCGGCGCTGCTCGCGGTCGCCCGGCGTGGCGGCCCGGCGGGCACACCTCGACCGCTCGGCGACTCGGCCTTCCTGCGCCGGCTGGCCGATCAGGCCGGCCGGGCCGCCGCGACCGAGCCAGCCGGCGCACGGGCGGTCGCCGCGGTATCCGCGCTGGCCCGTCGGCATGGCGACACCAACGTCGAGTTCGGTCACTGGCATGGTGACTGGGTGCCGTGGAACCTGGGCTGGCACGCCGGCCGGTTGGTCGCCTGGGACTGGGAGCACAGCGGGCCGGACGTGCCGGTCGGCTTCGACTTGGCGCACGACGCGTTCCAGCGGGCCCTCGTGCTGCGGGGGGAGCCGGCCGACGCCGCCGCGTCGGCCGTCGACGGGTATCTGAGCCGGCACGGCGAGCGGCTCGGCCTCGACGCGGCTCGTCGCCGGCTCGTCGCCGACGCGTACCTGGTGGAGATGTGGTTGCGCACCTGGCGGCTGGCCGACGCGGGCGCGGGTTGGAACGCCGCACTGCATCCCGCTCTCTTGGACGTCATCGAGAAAAGACATAGCGGTTGATCTGGAGGAATCGCGGCGGCGACGGCCCGTCGTAGAGTGACGACATAATCGCAGGTGGTGATGACGATCGATGGACCTCGGACGTTCGGCGCGTCGAAGCGCCCGCCGTGGAGATCGTCATCTCGGCCGGTCGCGCTATTCAACGACCGGGGATCGTGTGATCTGCTTCTGCGTGGCGTGAACTGAAATTCCAAGCGAACTTGTGGGGAGTCGCGTGGACACGAACAACGACGACAGTGGGGCGCCGGTGCTGCTGCTGGTCGGCTCCAGCGGCGGCCATCTGGCCCAACTACTGGCCCTGCGGCCCTGGTACGAACAGTGGCGGCGCTGCTGGGTCACCTTCGACACCCCGGAGGCGCTGTCGCTGCTGACCGGCGAGGATTTGGTGCCGGCGTACCACCCGACCACCCGCAACGTGCCGAACCTGCTGCGCAACGCGCTGCTGGCCTGGCGGGTGCTGCGGGCACGGCGGGTCGCCGCCGTGGTCACCACCGGCGCCGGGGTGGCGGTGCCGTTCGTGGTGCTGGCCCGGCTGCGGCGCATCCCGACCGTCTACATCGAGGTGTACGACCGGATCGACACCCCGACGTTGACCGCTCGGCTCTGCCGGCCGTTCCTGTCCGCGATGCTGGTGCAGTGGGACGAGCAGCGCCGGCAGTACCCCGAGGCGACCGTCGTCGGGACGCTGCTGTGACCGGGGAGACGGGCACCGCCCGGCGTCCGCAACCCCGGCCGACCACCGAGGCGGCCCGCCTGCCGCGCCAGCGCGACAGCTCGCCGGTCGCCCAGCTGCGACTGCTGGTCGCGGTGGGCACCGACAAGCACCCCTTCGACCGGCTCGTCGACTGGGTGGCCCAGTGGCACACGCAGGCCGCCGGCCCGATCGGGCTGACCGTGCAGCACGGGCACACCAGCGCGCCCCAGCTCCCCGGCGCGGTGCCGTTCCTCGGCCACGACGCGTTGCAACAGGCGATGGTCGATGCCGACCTGGTGGTCTGCCACGGTGGTCCGGCGACGATCCTGGAGGCCCGCCGGCACGGCCACCTGCCCATCGTGGTGCCCCGCGACCCGGCTCGCGGCGAGCACGTCGACAACCACCAGCTTCTCTTCGCCCGCCGGCTCGGCGCCGCCGGGCTGGTGGCGCTCTGCGAGACCCGGGAGGCGCTGCACGACGCGTTGGCCGCCGGGGTGGCCGACCCATCCCGGTACGCGGTGGCCGCCGACCCGGAGGCACACGAGGCACAACGGGCGGCGGTGGCCCGGGTCGGGCAGATCATCGACGACCTGGTGGCCCGCTCGACCCCGCGCCCACTCCGGTGGCGGGTCTGGTCCCGGCCGCGTCCGGGTACGAAGGAGACTCGATGACCCAGCAGCCGAGCGTCAGCGTCGTGGTGCCCACCCGGGACCGCCCCGAGCTGCTGCGGGCCGCGGTGGGCGCGATCCTGGCACAGGACTACCCGGGCCTGATCGAGGTCGTCGTGGTGTTCGACCAGTCCGCGCCGGACGAGTCGCTGACCGAGCTGGGCGGTGGCCCGTCCCGCGCGGTACGGGTGATCCGCAACGCCCGTACCCCCGGGTTGGCGGGTGCGCGCAACAGCGGCACCCTCGCGGCCGAGGGTGAGCTGGTCGCCTTCTGTGACGACGACGACGAGTGGCTGCCCGACAAGCTGGCCGCCCAGGTCGACGCGCTGGCCGGCGATCCGGCCGCCGAGTTCGTCTGCTGCGGCATCCGCGTCAACTACGACGGGCACACCGTCGACCGGGTGCTCGACAAGGACCGGATCACCCTGGACGACCTGCTCCGCGACCGGATGACGGAGCTGCACCCGTCGACCTTCCTGATCCGCGCCAGCGCGCTGCGCAACGGGTTCGGGTTGGTCGACGAGGAGATCCCGGGCAGCTACGCGGAGGACTACGAGTTCCTGCTCCGGGCGGCGCGCAGCGCCCCGCTGATCAACCTGCGCACGCCATCGGTGCTGGTCCGGTGGCACAAGCGCTCGTACTTCGCGCAACGCTGGGACACCATCTCCGAGGCGTTGCAGTGGTTGCTGAAGCGCTACCCGGAGTTCGCCAGTCAACCCGCCGGCGAGGCCCGGGTGGCCGGGCAGATCGCGTTCGCCCAGGCCGCCTCCGGCGACCGCCGGGGCGCGCTGCGCTGGGCCCGGCGCACCCTGCGGAGCAACCCCCGGGAGCCGCGCGCCTACCTGGCCCTCGCCGTCGCCGGTCGGGTGGTCCGGGCCGACGCGGTGCTGCGCACCCTGCACAAGCGCGGTCGAGGGATCTGAGCCGCCGCCCGCGCGAGTGGGCGGCGAGGTCCGCTGGGCGGGACGCCCCGGGGAGCGCGCCGGGTCGGTGGCCCGCCGTGACAGACTGACCGCTGTGTTGCGCTGGTTGACTGCAGGTGAATCGCACGGTCCCGCCCTCGTCGCGATGTTGGAGGGGGTGCCGGCCGGCATCGAGGTGACCACCACCGAGATCGCCGACGAGCTGGCCCGTCGACGGCTGGGCTACGGCCGGGGTGCGCGGATGTCGTTCGAGCGCGACGAGGTCGAGCTGCTCGGCGGCCTGCGGCACGGCGTGACCCTGGGCAGCCCGGTGGCGATCCGGGTCGGCAACTCCGAGTGGCCGAAGTGGCAGACGGTGATGGCCGCCGACCCGGTCGACCCCGACGAGCTGGCCCGGCAGGCCCGCAACGCCCCGCTGACCCGCCCCCGGCCGGGCCACGCGGACCTGGCCGGCATGCAGAAGTACGGCCACACCGACGCCCGGCCGATCCTGGAGCGCGCCAGCGCCCGGGAGACCGCCGCCCGGGTGGCCGTCGGCACGGTCGCCAAGGCGCTGATCCGTCAGGCGCTCGGCATCGAGATCGTCTCGCACGTTGTCGAGTTGGGTCCGGTGGCCGCTAAGCCCGGGCTGCGCCCGACCCCGTCCGACGCCGCCCGGATCGACGCCGACCCGCTGCGCTGCCTCGACCCGGAGGCCAGCGCCCTGATGGTCGCCGAGGTCGATGCCGCGAAGAAGGCCGCCGACACTCTCGGCGGCGTGGTCGAGGTGCTGGCGTACGGGGTGCCACCGGGGCTCGGCAGCCACGTGCAGTGGGACCGCAAGCTAGACGCCCGGCTGGCCACCGCGCTGATGTCCATTCAGGCGATCAAGGGTGTGGAGATCGGCGACGGTTGGCAGCAGGCCCGGTCCCGCGGCTCGGAGGCGCACGACGAGATCATCCCGTCGGCCACCGGCGTCCGCCGGGTCACCGACCGGGCCGGCGGGCTGGAGGGTGGCATCACCACCGGTGAGCCGCTGCGGGTCCGCGCCGCGATGAAGCCGATCTCCTCGCTGAACCGGGCGCTGGCCACCGTGGACATCACCACCGGCGAGCCGGCCACCGCGATCAACCAGCGCTCCGACGTCTGCGCGGTGCCCGCCGCGGCGGTGGTCGCCGAGGCGATGGTGGCGCTGGTGCTCGCCGAGGCGGCCACCGAGAAGTTCGGCGGCGACTCGATCGCCGAGATCCGTCGCAACCTGGCCGGGTACCTCGACGCGCTGGTCATCCGCTGATGGCACCGGTCGTCGTGCTGGTCGGCGCGCCCGGCTGCGGCAAGACCACCGTCGGGCGGGCGCTCGCCGCCACCCTCGGCGTGGAGTTCCGTGACACCGACGCCGACATCGAGCAGATGGCCGGGAAGCCGATCCCGGAGATCTTCATCGACGAGGGTGAGGCGCACTTCCGTACCCTGGAACGGGCCGCCGTGGCCGCGGCGCTGGCCGCCGGCACGGGCGTGCTCGCCCTCGGCGGCGGCGCGGTGCTGGCCGAGGAGACGCGGGCCGCCCTGATCGGGCACCGGGTTGTGCACCTCTCGGTCGAGCTGCCCGACGCGGTGCGGCGGGTCGGGCTCGGCGCCGGCCGGCCGCTGTTGGCGATCAACCCCCGGGCGACCCTCAAGCACCTGCTGGACCAGCGCCGGCCGTTCTACGCCGAGGTGGCCACCGAGACGGTGGTCACCGACGGCCGGGCCCCGGCGCAGGTAGCCGCCGAGGTCGCCGCTCTGCTCCCGCGCTGACGCCCCCACCCTGCCGCGCCGATCTTGCACTTGCTGTCCCGGCGTAAGGGGCATTCGCCGCATCTCGGCAACCGGAACTGCAAGATCGGCGCAGTGGGGTGGGTGGTCCTCAGCTGCGGGCGACCAGGTCCAGGACGTCGGTCAGGGCCTTCGGCTCGCTGAGCATCGGCCAGTGGCCGGTGGGCAGCTCGTGCAGTTGGCCGTCGGCCAGGCCGGTGAAGAACGGGTGCTCCTCCTGGATCATCTGCCGCACCACGCTGAGCGGGAAGGTGCTGGCGACCAGCGCGGTCGGCACCGGGCGCCCACCGGTGCGTCGGACCGGGTCGGTGGCGGCCCGCAGCGGCTGCGGGGTGGCCCGGGTGCGCAGCAGCGCGAGCGTGGGCTCGTCCAGGCCGGCCAGGTTGGTCGGGTCGGCGGTCGGGTCCCAGGCCGGCGGCGGCAACAGGTGCCCGGTGCCGATGGCCGCGCGCAGCCGCTGCTGCTCCTCCGGTGGCACCGTGTCGAACTGCGCCGTGCCGTCCGGCAACGGCCCACTCTCCACGTAGACGACCCGGGCGATCCGGTCCGGAACGCGGTCCGCCGCCTGGGCGACCGGCATCCCGCCGCCGGAGTGCCCGACCAGCAGGACGTCCCGCAGGTCCTCGACCTCGATCAGCCGGACGATGTCGGTGGTGTGCGTGTCCAGGCTGACCTCCGGCCCGGCGAGGTGGTCGCGTTCGGCCACCCCGGTCAGTGTCATCGGATAGACCTCGTGCCCCTGCGACCGCAGCGCGACGGTCACGTCCCGCCATGCCCAGGCACCCAGCCAGAATCCCGGCACCAGCACGAATGTCGCCATCTGTGGCTCCTTCTCTCGGTTACCGACAGACCGTACGATCGAATCCGGACAGGATCCGCCCGGTTGGAGGAGTGGCCCGTGTCACATCCCGCAGGACGGGTGCTGGCCCTGCTCGAACTGCTGCAGACCCGGCACCGGGCGACGGCCGCCGACCTCGCCGGCCAGCTCGGGGTGGACGAGCGGACCGTGCGGCGGTACGCGACCACACTTGTCGAGCTGGGCATCCCCGTGACCGCCGACCGGGGCCGCTACGGCGGCTACCGACTGCACTCCGGATACAAGCTGCCGCCACTGATGCTCACCGACGACGAGGCGGTGGCCGTGCTGCTCGGCCTCGTCGTCGCCGAACGGGTCGGGCTCGCCACCGAGCAACCCGCCACCGCCACCGCGCTGGCGAAGATCCGCCGGGTGCTGCCGGCGGCGCTCGCCGACCGACTCGCCGCCGTCCAGGAGCACCTGGGCTTCACCCTGCGTCGCCCGGAGCCGGAGCGCGGCCCGGCGTCGGGCACCCTGCTCGCGCTGGCCTCGGCCACCCGGCACCGGCAGCGGGTCGCGTTGGACTACCGCTCCTGGCGGGGCGAGCAGTCGCACCGCGAGCTCGACCCGTACGGGCTGGTCTTCCATTCCGGCCGCTGGTACGTCACCGGCCACGACCACCGGCGCGGCGAGGTCCGCACGTTCCGACTGGACCGGATCGGCGCGGTGACGCCCGGCGTGGCGACGTTCACCGTGCCGGACGGGTTCGAGGCGGTGGCCTGGGTGACCCGGTCACTGGCCGGGGTGCCGTACGCGCACGAGGTGGAGGTCGTGCTGGAGACCGACTTGGTCGCCGCCCGTCGTCGCATCCCGCCCAGCGTGGCCGAGTTGAGCGTCACCACCGACGGGGTGCTGCTGCGGGCCCGGGCGGAGAGCCTGCCCGGGATGGCGGCGCTGCTCGCCGGGCTGGGCTGTCCGTTCACCGTGCGGCATCCGGACGCGCTGCGCGCCGCAGTGGCCGAGCACGCCCGCCGGTTGGCGGAGTGGGCCGCCCGGCCAGCAGGTGGACAGCCGCCCTCGCCGCGCCGCCCGCTGGACTAGGCTGCCGGCGATGGACGAGGTGACCCGGATTCCGGTCGGCGGCGAGCGGCCGTACGACGTCTTGGTGGGACGTGACCTGCTGGGCGCGCTGCCCGGCCTGCTGCCCGGCGCGACACGGGCGGCGGTGCTGCACGCGCCTCCGCTCAAGGCTCTCGCGGACGCGCTCGGTGAACGCCTGCGCGCCGCCGGCGTCGAACCACTGCCGATCGAGGTGCCCGACGCCGAGTCGGGCAAGCACATCGACGTGGCCTCCGCCTGCTGGGACCGACTCGGCGCGGCGGGCTTCACCCGTACCGACGCGGTGGTCGGGGTGGGCGGCGGCGCGGTGACCGACCTGGCCGGCTTCGTCGCGGCCTGCTGGTTGCGGGGGGTGCGCTGGGTGCCGGTGGCGACCTCGCTGCTGGGCATGGTCGACGCCGCGGTGGGCGGCAAGACGGGCATCAACACGGCCGCCGGCAAGAACCTGGTGGGCGCGTTCCACCCGCCGGTCGGGGTGTTGGCCGACCTGGCCACCCTGGACAGCCTGCCCGCGGTCGACCTGGCGGCCGGGTTGGCCGAGGTCGTCAAGTGCGGCTTCATCGCCGACCCGACGATCCTGGATCTCATCGAGAGTGACCCGGAGGCCGCCACCGACCCCCGTGGGCCGGTGAGCCGGGAGCTCATCGAGCGGGCGATCCGGGTCAAGGCCGACGTCGTCTCGGGCGACCTGCGCGAGTCGGGCGTGCGGGAGGTGCTCAACTACGGTCACACCCTGGCCCACGCCATCGAGCAGAACGAGGGCTACCGCTGGCGACACGGCCACGCCGTCGCCGTCGGTCTGGTGTACGCGGCCACGCTGGCCCGCCTCGCCGGGCGGCTGGACGCGCCGACCGCCGACCGGCACCGGGTCACCTTGCGCGCGCTGAACCTGCCGGTGAGCTACCCGGCCGACGCCTGGCCGCAGTTGTTGGCCGCGATGCGGGTGGACAAGAAGGCCCGGGGCAGCCGGCTGCGGTTCGTGGTGCTGGACGGGCTGGCCCGCCCGGCGATGTTGGAGGGCCCGGACGACGCGCTGCTGGAGGCCGCCTACGGCGAGGTCGCAGACCGGTGAGGGTCCACGTCTTGAACGGGCCGAACCTGGGTCGGCTGGGCACCCGCGAGCCCGACGTGTACGGCGCGACCACCTACGCCGACCTGGTGGCGCTCTGTGAGACCACCGGTCGGGAGCTGGGGCTGGAGGTGACGGTCCGGCAGACCGACGCGGAGCACGAGTTGCTCGGCTGGCTGCACACGGCGGCCGACGAGGGCGCCGCGGTGGTGCTCAACCCGGCCGCCTGGTCGCACTACTCGTACGCGGTTCGGGACGCCTGCGCCATGCTGCGGGGGCCGCTGGTGGAGGTGCACATCTCCAACATCCACACCCGCGAGGAGTTCCGGCACCACTCGGTGGTGTCGGCGGTGGCGACCGGGGTGATCTGCGGTTTGGGCATCGACGGGTATCGTCTCGCTCTGCACCATCTCGCCACCCGTTGAGCGGCCGCCCCGAGCGGGGACCGGCCGATTCGACGCAGCTAGTAGACTCGTAGGGTCTGTCCGCCAATTGATGATCAAGGCAGGAAATGGCCTCCACCAACGACCTCAAAAACGGCCTGGTACTCAACCTGGACGGCGAGCTTTGGGCCGTCGTCGAGTTCCAGCACGTCAAGCCCGGTAAGGGTGGTGCCTTCGTGCGCACCACGCTGAAGAACGTGCTGTCCGGGAAGGTGGTCGACAAGACCTTCAACGCGGGCACCAAGGTCGAAACCGCGACCGTTGACAAGCGCACGATGCAGTACCTGTACGCCGACGGCGAGGACTTCGTCTTCATGGATCTGGAGACCTTCGACCAGATCACCGTTCCCGGTGGCACCGTCGGTGAGGCAGCCAACTACCTGCTGCCCGAGGCGGAGGCGACTGTCGCCCAGCACGAGGGTGTGCCGCTCTACATCGAGCTGCCCACCAGCGTCGTGCTGGAGGTCACCTACACCGAGCCGGGCCTGCAGGGCGACCGTTCGACCGGCGGCACCAAGCCGGCGACCGTGGAGACCGGCGCCACCGTGCCGGTCCCGCTGTTCATCACCACCGGCGAGAAGATCAAGGTCGACACCCGCGACGGCCGTTACCTCGGCCGCGCCTGATGGCTGAGGGTTCCAAGCAGCAGATGCCGGCGCGCCGCAAGGCGCGCAAGCGGGCGCTGGATGTCCTCTACGAGGCCGACCTACGGGACAAGCCTCCGGTGGAGGTGCTCGCCGGCTACGTGCAGCGGATCGAGCAGCCCCGACCGGAGCATCTGGGATACGCGGTGGGCCTGGTCGAGGGTGTCGCCGAGCACCTCGACCGCATCGACGAGCTGATCGCCAGCTACGCCGAGGGTTGGACGCTGGAGCGGATGCCGGTCGTCGACCGTAATCTGGCCCGGATCGCCGTCTACGAGTTGCTCTACGTCGACGAGATCGACGACGCGGTGGCGATCAGCGAGGCCGTGGAGCTGGCCCGGCAGATGTCGACCGACGATTCGCCGCGCTTCCTCAACGGGGTGCTCGGCCGGATCGCCGAGTACGCCACCCGCTGAGCGTCCCCACCGAACGCCGTACTGCGAAAGGGCCCGTGCCAGTCGGCACGGGCCCTTTCGGTGAAGCGGCAGATCAGGTGGAGCGGCAGATCAGGAGGCGAAGAACGCCCGGGGGTCGGCCACCAGCACGCCGTGCTCGGTGAGCCGCTCGATCAGCCCCGACGGTGAGGCGTCGTAGACGATCGCGAGCGCCCGCAGGTCGTCGGCGCGGATGGAGAGCACCCGGCCGTTGTAGTCGCCGCGCTGCTGCTGGATGGCGCGGGCGTAGCGGGCGACGTAGGCCAGGTCCTCGGAGGCCTCGTCGTAGAGCCGCTCCAGGTCCAGGACAATCTTGCTGGTGGGCTCGTGACGGACACCACTGCCGTCCGGCAGCAGTTCCGAGACGGGCACGCGGTAGAACTCGGCCAACTCGGCCAGACGGGACACCGTCACGGCCCGGTCGCCACGCTCGTACGAGCCGACCACCACGGCCTTCCACCGCCCATTCGACTTCTCCTCCACACCCTGCAGGGAGAGACCCTGCTGCTGGCGGATGGAGCGCAGGCGGGCGCCCAGAGACTTGGCGTATTCAGAGGGCATTCGGACACTCCCAGTGCTGCTCGGGGTTCTCCCGTCGATCGCTACGGAGCGTGACGGTACGGGGAATGCGACACGTGGTCAAGTGGTCGTGCCCCTACCGTTGCGGAGCGTCCGGGGAGTTTTCCCCTTTTCCGGAGCCTGACCCGGTGGTCAGCGGCCGCCGTCCCTCACCCCGGTGACCACTGGTAACGTGGCGGAAGCCCCGGTCCAGGTCCGCTGCGTGGTCCGGCCGGAGGTGCCCGACATCCTTTAACGACCCGTCCCGTGAGGCGGGGAAGGAGGTCCGCCGTGGCATACCCACCGGCTGCCCGCTCGTCACCACCGCGACAACCCTCGGTGAAGGTGATCCTCGCCAGCGCCGACGTGCAACGCGTGGTCGACCGCATCGCCCACCAGATCCTGGAGAAGACCCAGGGCGCCGCGAACACGGTGCTGCTGGGGATTCCCACCCGGGGCACCCCCCTGGCCCGGCGGCTCGCCGACCGGATCAGCACCTTCGAGGACGTTGCCGTTCCGGTCGGTGTGCTCGACATCACCCTGTACCGCGACGACCTCCGTCGACACGCCACCCGCGCGGTCGGCCCGACCGAGCTGCCGTCCGGCGGGATCGACGGCAAACGGGTCATCCTGGTCGACGACGTGCTCTTCTCCGGCCGCACCGTCCGGGCCGCGCTCGACGCGCTCAACGACGTGGGCCGCCCGGCGTCGGTGCAACTTGCCGTCCTGGTCGACCGGGGCCACCGGGAGCTGCCGATCCGCGCCGACTACGTCGGCAAGAACATCCCGACCTCACTCGCCGAGAGCGTCAAGGTGACGCTCGCCGAGATCGACGGGACGGACGAGGTCAAGCTGTACGGGGGCCAATCATGATCAAGCATCTGCTGTCCGGCGGGGACCTGGACGCCGACACCGCCACCGAGATCCTGGACACCGCCGCCGAGATGGCCACCGTCGCCGGCCGGGAGATCAAGAAGCTTCCCGCGCTGCGGGGACGGACCGTGGTGAACCTCTTCTACGAGGACTCCACGCGTACCCGGATCTCCTTCGAGGCGGCGGCCAAGCGGCTCAGCGCGGATGTGATCAACTTTTCCGCGAAGGGGTCCAGCGTCACCAAGGGTGAGAGCCTGAAGGACACCGCGTTGACCCTGCAGGCCATGGGCGCGGACGCCGTGGTCGTCCGACACCCCGCCTCCGGTGCGCCGCACCGCCTGGCCAACTGGGTGGACGGGTCGGTGGTCAACGCCGGTGACGGCACCCACGAGCACCCCACCCAGGCGCTGCTGGACGCGTACACCATGCGGGCCCGGCTGGGCCGGCTCGCCGGCCTGTCGGTCGCGGTGGTCGGGGACGTGCTGCACTCCCGGGTGGCCCGTTCCAACGTGCTGCTGCTCTCCACGCTCGGCGCCAAGGTCACCCTGGTCGGCCCGCCGACCCTGATCCCGGTCGACATCGCGGGCGCCCTCGCGCCCGGCACCGACGTCTCCTACGACCTCGACTCCGTCCTGCCCAACGTGGACGTGGTGATGATGCTGCGGGTGCAGCGGGAGCGGATGAACGACTCCTACTTCCCCTCCGCGCGCGAGTACGCCCGCCGCTACGGGCTGGACGGGCCGCGGATGCGCCGGCTGCCCGAGCACGCCATCGTCATGCACCCCGGCCCGATGAACCGGGGGATGGAGATCACTCCCGAGGTCGCCGACTCACCCCGCTCCACCATCGTCGAACAGGTCACCAACGGGGTCTCCGTGCGGATGGCTGTCCTTTACCTGCTGCTCGGAGGGAACAACCGGTGACCGCGTACCTGATCACCAGCGTGAGTGTCGTCGGCGCCGCGCCGACCGACCTGCTGATCCGCGACGGCGTGATCGCCGAGGTCGGTCCCGGCCTCACCGCGCCGGACGCCACAGTCGTCGACGGCACCGGCCTGGTCGCCCTGCCCGGCCTCGTCGACCTGCACACCCACCTGCGCGAGCCCGGTCGGGAGGACGCCGAGACCGTCGAGTCCGGTTCCCGGGCGGCGGCGCTCGGCGGCTACACCGCGGTCTGCGCGATGGCCAACACCTCCCCGGTTGCGGACACCGCGGGCGTGGTCGAGCAGGTCTGGCGGCTCGGCCGGGAGGCCAGCCTGGTCGACGTGCAGCCGATCGGCGCGGTCACCGTCGGGCTGGCCGGCGAGCAGCTGGCCGAGCTGGGCGCGATGGCCGACTCGGCGGCCCGGGTGCGGATCTTCTCCGACGACGGGCACTGCGTCGCCGACCCGAAGTTGATGCGTCGAGCCCTGGAGTACGTCAAGGCGTTCGACGGGATCATCGCCCAGCACGCCGAGGAGCCCCGGCTCACCGAGGGCGCCCAGATGCACGAGGGTGAGGTCTCCACCCGGCTCGGCCTGATCGGCTGGCCGGCGGTCGCCGAGGAGGCGATCATCGCCCGGGACGTGCTGCTCGCCGAGCACGTGGGCAGCCGACTGCACGTCTGCCACGTCTCCACCGCCGGCAGCGTCGAGGTGCTGCGCCAGGCGAAGGCCCGCGGGGTACGCGTGACCGCCGAGGTGACCCCGCACCACCTGCTGCTCACCGACGAACTCGTCAGCGGGCGCAGTGAGCTGGCCAGCCCGGAACTCGCCACCGACTGGAGCCCGGCCGGAGCCTACGACCCGGTCTTCAAGGTGAACCCGCCGCTGCGTACCGCGGTGGACATCGCCGCGCTGCGCGCCGCCCTCGCCGACGGGGTGATCGACGTGATCGCCACCGACCACGCCCCGCACGCCGTGGAGGACAAGGAGTGCGAGTGGGCGTACGCCCGGCCGGGGATGCTCGGTCTGGAGACGGCCCTCTCCATCGCACTGGACGTGCTCGGCCCCGAGTGGGACCTGATCGCCGAGCGGATGTCGCGCACCCCCGCACGGATCGCCGGCCTCACCGGGCACGGCGTCGACCCCGCGCCGGGTGTGCCGGCCAACCTGACCCTGATCGACCCGGCCGCCCGCCGCACCATCGAGCCGGCGGAGCTGGCCAGTCGCAGTCGCAACACCCCGTACGCCCGCATGACGCTGCCGGGTCGCATCGTGGCGACCTTCCTGCGCGGCGAGCCGACGGTCCTGGACGGAAAGGCTGTCAAGTGAGCAAGCGCAGACCCGCAATCCTGGTGCTGGAGGACGGGCGCACGTTCCCCGGTGAGGCGTACGGCAGCGTCGGAGAGACCTTCGGCGAGGCGGTCTTCAACACCGGCATGACCGGTTACCAGGAGACCCTGACCGACCCGTCCTACCACCGTCAGGTGGTGGTGCAGACCGCCCCGCACATCGGCAACACCGGCGTCAACGGCGAGGACGACGAGTCCGGCCGGATCTGGGTGGCGGGCTACGTCGTCCGTGACCCGGCCCGGATCGGCTCGAACTGGCGGGCCACCGGTGGTCTCGAGGACCGCCTCGCCACCGAGGGTGTGGTGGGCATCAGCGGGGTGGACACCCGGGCGTTGACCCGGCACCTGCGCGAGCGGGGCGCCATGCGGGTGGGCATCTCCAGCGTCGACAACGACCCGCAGAGCCTGCTGACCCGGGTCCGCCAGGCGCCGCAGATGGTCGGCGCGGACCTGTCCGCCGAGGTGAGCACCGCCGAGCCGTACGTCGTCGAGGCCCTGGGGGAGCACCGGTTCACCGTGGCCGCCCTGGACCTGGGCATCAAGCGCAACGTGCCGCGCCGGCTGGCCACCCGCGGGGTGACCACACACGTGCTGCCGGCGTCGTCGAGCATCGACCAGATGCTCGCCACCGGCGCTGACGCGATCTTCCTGTCGCCCGGCCCGGGCGACCCGGCCACCGCCGACGCGCCGGTGGCGCTGGCCCGGGAGGCGCTGCGGCGGGAGGTGCCGCTGTTCGGCATCTGCTTCGGCAGTCAGATCCTCGGTCGGGCGCTCGGCTTCGGCACCTACAAGCTGGGCTACGGCCACCGGGGGATCAACCAGCCGGTGCTCGACCGGGTCACCGGCAAGGTCGAGGTGACCAGCCACAACCATGGCTTCGCCGTCCAGGTGCCGGGTGCGGGTGCCGGCGCGGTCGTCCCCGACCAGGTGATCGACACCGACTTCGGTGGCGTACGGGTGTCGCACGTCTGCCTCAATGACAACGTGGTCGAGGGGCTGCGGGCCGTGGACCTGCCCGCGTTCACCGTCCAGTACCACCCGGAGGCGGCGGCCGGCCCGCACGACGCGGACTACCTCTTCGACCGATTCGCCGATCTCATCGAGGGCCGGACCCACAGCAGGGGGCGCAGCAATGCCTAAGCGGAGCGATCTCAAGCACATCCTCGTGATCGGCTCCGGGCCGATCGTCATCGGGCAGGCCTGCGAGTTCGACTACTCCGGCACCCAGGCCTGCCGGGTCCTGCGCAGCGAGGGGATCCGGGTCAGCCTGGTCAACTCCAACCCGGCGACGATCATGACGGACCCGGAGTTCGCCGACGCGACCTACGTCGAGCCGATCACCCCGGAGTTCGTGGAGCTGGTCATCGCCAAGGAGCGCCCGGACGCGATCCTGGCCACCCTCGGCGGGCAGACGGCGCTGAACACGGCCGTCGCCCTGCACGAGGCCGGCGTTCTGGAGAAGTACGGCGTGGAGCTGATCGGCGCGAACATCGACGCCATCAACCGCGGCGAGGACCGGCAGCTGTTCAAGGAGATCGTGGCGAAGGCCGGCGTACGGCTGGGCGTCGACGACCCGACCGGGCTGGTGCCCCGCTCACGGGTCTGCCACTCGATGGACGAGGTCGAGGCGACAGTCGCCGAGCTGGGCCTGCCGGTGGTGATCCGGCCGTCGTTCACCATGGGTGGCCTGGGCTCCGGCATGGCGCACACCCCGGAGGACCTGGCCCGCATCGCCGGTGACGGCCTGTCCGCCAGCCCGGTGCACGAGGTGCTCATCGAGGAGAGCGTGCTCGGCTGGAAGGAGTACGAGCTGGAGCTGATGCGCGACCGGCACGACAACGTGGTGGTGGTCTGCTCGATCGAGAACATCGACCCGATGGGCGTGCACACCGGCGACAGCGTCACCGTGGCCCCGGCCATGACGCTCACCGACCGGGAGTACCAGCACCTGCGGGACCTGGGCATCGCCGTGCTGCGCGAGGTCGGGGTGGACACCGGCGGCTGCAACATCCAGTTCGCGGTCAACCCGGTCGACGGCCGGATCGTCGTGATCGAGATGAACCCCCGGGTGTCGCGCTCCTCGGCGCTGGCCTCCAAGGCGACCGGCTTCCCGATCGCGAAGATCGCCGCGAAGCTGGCCATCGGCTACACCCTCGACGAGATCCCCAACGACATCACCCTGAAGACCCCGGCGGCGTTCGAGCCGACCCTCGACTACGTGGTGGTGAAGATCCCCCGGTTCGCGTTCGAGAAGTTCCCCGGCGCGGATCCGGAGCTGACCACCACGATGAAGTCGGTGGGCGAGGCGATGAGCCTCGGGCGCAACTTCACCGAGGCGCTGAACAAGGCGATGCGCTCGATGGAAACCAAGTCGGCCGGTTTCTGGAGTGTGCCGGACCCGGCGGGCGTCACCCTGGCGGACACCCTCGCCGCGCTGCGGATCCCGCACGACGGCCGGCTGTACACGGTGGAGCGGGCGCTGCGCCTCGGCGCGTCGATCGCCGAGGTCGCCGAGGCGTCCGGCGGGATCGACCCGTGGTTCCTGGACCAGATCGCCGCGCTGATCGAGCTGCGCGCCGAGATCGTCGACGCGCCGGTGCTCGACGCCGACCTGCTGCGCCGCGCCAAGCGGGCCGGTCTGTCCGACCGGCAGCTCGCCGCGCTGCGCCCGGAGCTGGCCGCCGAGGACGGCGTACGGACCCTGCGGCACCGCCTCGACGTGCGCCCGGTCTACAAGACGGTGGACACCTGCGCGGCCGAGTTCGAGGCGACCACGCCGTACCACTACTCGACGTACGACCTGGAGACCGAGGTCGTGCCGTCGGACCGGCCGAAGGTGCTGATCCTGGGCTCCGGCCCGAACCGGATCGGGCAGGGCATCGAGTTCGACTACTCCTGCGTGCACGCCGTCCAGGCGTTGCGGTCGGCCGGTTACGAGACCGTCATGGTCAACTGCAACCCGGAGACGGTCTCGACCGACTACGACACCGCCGACCGGCTCTACTTCGAGCCGCTGACCTTCGAGGACGTGCTGGAGGTCTGGCACGCGGAGGACTCGTCCGGCCGGGCGGCCGGCGGGCCGGGTGTGGTCGGGGTGGTCGTGCAGCTCGGCGGGCAGACCCCGCTGGGCCTGGCGCAGCGGCTCAAGAACGCCGGTGTGCCGATCGTCGGCACCTCCCCGGAGTCGATCCACCTGGCCGAGGAGCGGGGCGCGTTCGGCGCGGTGCTGGCCCGCGCCGGGCTGCGCGCACCGGCGCACGGCATGGCCACCTCGTACGACGAGGCCAAGACGATCGCCGACGAGATCGGCTACCCGGTGCTGGTCCGGCCGTCGTACGTGCTGGGCGGGCGGGGCATGGAGATCGTCTACGACGACCCGACGCTGCGCGACTACATCGGCCGGGCCACCGACATCTCCCCGGACCACCCGGTGCTGGTGGACCGGTTCCTCGACGACGCCATCGAGATCGACGTGGACGCCCTCTGCGACGCCGACGGCGAGGTCTACATCGGCGGCGTGATGGAGCACATCGAGGAGGCCGGCATCCACTCCGGCGACTCGTCCTGCGCGCTCCCGCCGATCACCCTCGCCGGCTCGCACCTGGTCGAGGTCCGCCGCTACACCGAGGCCATCGCGCGTGGCGTCGGCGTCCGCGGCCTGCTCAACGTGCAGTACGCCCTCAAGGACGACGTGCTCTACGTGCTGGAGGCCAACCCGCGGGCGTCGCGGACCGTCCCGTTCGTCTCCAAGGCCACGGCGGTGCCGCTGGCCAAGGCGGCGGCCCGGATCGCGCTCGGGGCGAGCATCGCCGAGCTGCGCGCCGAGGGCCTGCTGCCGGCGACGGGGGACGGGGGCACGATGCCCGCCGACGCGCCGGTCGCGGTCAAGGAGGCGGTGCTGCCGTTCAAGCGTTTCCGGACCCGCGCGGGCAAGGGGATCGACTCGCTGCTCGGGCCGGAGATGAAGTCGACCGGCGAGGTGATGGGCATCGACACCAACTTCGGGCACGCCTTCGCCAAGAGCCAGTCGGCCGCGTACGGGTCGCTGCCGACCGCCGGGAAGATCTTCGTCTCGGTGGCCAACCGGGACAAGCGCGGCATGATCTTCCCGATCAAGCGGCTGGCCGACCTGGGCTTCGAGATCGTCGCCACCGCCGGCACGGCCGAGGTGCTGCGCCGGCACGGCATCGCCTGCGAGCAGATCCGTAAGCACTACCAGGCCGGTGCGGGCGACGACGCGGTGTCGCTGATCGGCGGAGGCCACGTGGCGCTGGTGATCAACACACCGCAGGGCTCGGGTGCCAGCGCCCGGTCCGACGGCTACGAGATCCGCAGCGCGGCCGTCACCGCTGACATCCCCTGCATCACCACGGTCCCCGGCGCCGCCGCGGCCGTGATGGGCATCGAGGCGCGGATCCGCGGCGACATGCAGGTCCGTCCCCTGCAGGACCTGCACGCCACCCTGCGGGCGGCCCAGTGACCCTGTTCGAGCAGGCGGTACGGCCGTGGTTGTTCCGGCTCGGGGGCGGGGACGCCGAGGCGGCGCACGAGTGGACACTGCGGCGGTTGGCGGCCCTGTCACGTCGGCCGGCCGCGCTCGCCGCGCTGCGGGCCCGGTACGCGGTCGACGCGCCGCGCACGGTGTTCGGGGTGCGCTTCCCCAACCCGGTCGGGTTGGCCGCCGGCATGGACAAGGACGGCGCGGCGCTGCCGGCCTGGCCGGCGCTCGGATTCGGTTTCGTGGAGGTCGGCACGGTCACCGCGCACGCCCAGCCGGGCAACCCCCGGCCGCGGCTGTTCCGGCTGCCGGCCAGCGAGGCGGTGGTCAACCGGATGGGCTTCAACAACGCCGGGGCCGCCGCGCTGGCCGCCCGGTTGGCGGCGTTGCCGCGCCCGCTCGGGGTGCCGTTGGGCATCTCGCTGGGCAAGTCCAAGGTGACCCCGCTGGACGAGGCGGTCGAGGACTACCTCGCCTCGTACCGGGCGCTGCGCGGGCACGGCGACTACTTCGCGGTGAACGTGTCCTCACCGAACACCCCGGGACTGCGGTCGTTGCAGGACCGCGCCCACCTGGACGCGCTGCTCGGCGCGCTGGTGGGGGAGAAGCCGGTGCTGGTCAAGATCGCGCCAGACCTGACCGAGGCGGCGATCGCCGAGCTGCTGGAGGTCTGCCTGGCCCGGGGCGCGGCCGGGGTGATCGCCACCAACACCACGCTGTCCCGGGACGGGCTCGCCGGCGTCGATGTCGAGCGTGGCGCGCAGGCCGGTGGCCTCTCCGGTCGGCCGCTCACCGGGCGGGCCCGGGAGGTGGTCGCCTTCGTACACCGGGAGACCGCCGGCCGGCTGCCGATCATCGGCGTCGGCGGTGTGCTGGACCCGGACGACGCGGCGCGGATGTTCGATGCCGGCGCGGCCCTGGTGCAGCTCTACACCGGCTTCATCTACCGGGGACCGGCCCTGGTCCGCGCCGCCGCCCGCACGACTGCCACATCGGCGGCACCGGACCCCGTCGCGGGCCGGTGACCGCCCCGGCCCGGCGCTGGCCCGGCGCAACCGGGTGCCGGGCCCGCTCCGCGCCGGGGAGCCCACGCCCGCTGTCGCCCCTTCGCTCCGCACCCCTGAACGCACCACCCGGAGCGGGGCCCCCCCCCCCCCCGGGGGGGGGGCCCGGGGGGCGGGGGGGGGGGGCGCCCGGGGGGGGGGGCCCCCCCCCCCCCGGCGCGGGGGGGGCCCCCCCCCCGGGCCCCCCCCCGGGGGGCGGGGCCCCCCCCCGGCGGGGGGCCCCCCCCCCCCGGGGCCCCCCCCCCGCCCCCCCCCCCCCACCCCCCCCCCGGGCCCCCCCCCCCCCCCCCGGGGGGGCCGCGTCCGCGGGTGCAGAGCAAAGGCAGCGGAATTGGGAGCGGCAACCACACCCAGGGGCAGGCGGCGTCCACCGCCGACTGTCACGACGGAGGCGGCGGCGGAGAGCTTCGATCCGGCCGCAGGACGTCCGCCGTCCGGACCGCTTGAGGCACAGAACAGAGGAGTACGCGTGACACCCGAGGAGATCCTGGCCGTCGACCGGGCGCACGTCTGGCACCCGTACGCCGCGCTGCCGCCGGCCAACGCGCCGTACGTGGTGCGCGGCGCCGAGGGGGTACGGCTGACCCTGGCCGACGGCCGGGAGTTGGTGGACGGGATGTCGTCCTGGTGGGCGGCGATCCACGGCTACCGGCACCCGGTGCTGGACGCGGCGGTGACCGACCAGCTCGGTCGGATGAGCCACGTGATGTTCGGCGGGCTCACCCACGAGCCGGCCGTGCGGCTGGCGCGGACCCTGGTCGAGCTGACGCCGGACGGCCTGGAGCACGTGTTCCTGGCCGACTCGGGCTCGGTCAGCGTCGAGGTGGCGGTGAAGATGTGCCTGCAGTACCAGCGGGCCGTCGGGCGCCCCCAGCGGCGCCGGCTGGCGACCTGGCGGGGTGGCTACCACGGCGACACGTTCCACCCGATGAGCGTCTGCGACCCCGAGGGCGGGATGCACCACCTCTGGGGCGACGTGCTGCCCCGGCAGGTGTTCGCCCCGGTGCCGCCGGGCGGCTTCACCGACCCACCCGACGACGCGTACGTGGCGGCGCTGGTGGAGACGGTCGAGCGGCACGCCGACGAGCTGGCCGCCGTGATCGTCGAACCCGTCGTCCAGGGTGCCGGCGGGATGCGCTTCCACCACCCGGGTTACCTGCGGGTGCTGCGCGAGGTGACCCGGGCGCACGGGATCCTGCTGATCTTCGACGAGATCGCCACCGGGTTCGGCCGTACCGGCGAGATGTTCGCGGCCGGGCACGCCGGGGTGACGCCGGACGTGCTCTGCGTGGGCAAGGCGCTGACCGGCGGGTACCTGACCCTCGCGGCGACCCTCTGCACCCCGGAGGTCGCCCGGGGCATCTCGGCGACCGGCGTGCTGGCGCACGGGCCCACGTTCATGGGCAACCCGCTGGCCTGCGCGGTGGCGAACGCCTCCATCGGGCTGCTGCGAGCCGGGGACTGGGCCGGCCGGGTCGCCAGGGTCGGTGCCGGCCTGCGCGCCGGCCTGGAGCCGCTACGCGGCGCGCCGGGCGTGATCGACGTACGGGTGCTCGGCGCGATCGGGGTGGTCCAGCTCGATCACGAGGTCGACCTCGGCGCGGCGACCGCGGCGGCGGTCGACCAGGGGGTGTGGTTGCGCCCGTTCCGCGACCTGATCTACACGATGCCGCCGTACGTCACCGACGACGCCGACCTGGCCCGGATCGCGGGCGGGGTGGCGGCGGCGGTGGCGGCCGGCTGAGTCGGCCCGGTCACCGGGTCGACGGGTTACCCGGGCGGGGCAGCCGCCCGGACGAGAAGAGGGGAACCTTCCGATGGAGAGCTTCGGTACCCGGCTGCACCGGGCGATCAGCGAGCGGGGCCCGCTCTGTGTGGGCATCGACCCGCATCCCGGTCTGCTGGCCCAGTGGGGCCTCCCGGACGACGTTCAGGGGCTCGACCGGTTCAGCCGGACGGTCGTGGAAGCCCTCGGTGACCGGGTTGCGGTAGTCAAGCCTCAGTCGGCCTTTTTCGAGCGGTTCGGGTCCCGAGGTGTGGCGATTCTTGAGTCAACTATCCGACAGTTACGGGATGCCGGCTCGCTCGTTCTGCTCGACGTCAAGCGCGGCGACATCGGCTCGACGGTGAGCGCGTACGCCGCCGCGTACCTTGATCCATCCAGCCCCGTGTATGTCGACGCGGTCACCGCGAGCCCCTACCTCGGGGTCGGTTCACTGGCGCCGATGTTCGAGCTGGCCGCCGAGCACGGCGGCGGGGTGTTCGTGCTGGCCCTCACCTCCAACCCCGAGGGCGCTGCCGTGCAGCGGGCCGTCACGGCCGACGGACGCACTGTGGCACAGACCGTGATCGACGAGATTTCCCAGCTCAACAGGGGTGCGAGCCCGCTGGGGGGCTTCGGTCTGGTGGTCGGGGCGACCATCGGTGACACCGGTCACGACCTCTCCGGTGTGGGGGGCCCACTGCTCGCTCCGGGGCTCGGCGCACAGGGTGCCGGCGCAGCCGATCTGCGTACCGTCTTCGGTTCGAGCCTCGCCTCGGTGCTCCCGTCGTACTCCCGGGAAGTGCTCTCGGCCGGCCCCGACGTGGCTGCGCTGCGGGCCGCCGCGGACCGCGTGTTGGTCGACTGCCGGGCCGTTCTGCCTGCCCGGTGACTGACTGACGGGTCGGTCACTCTACGGTGATCATGCGGCCCCCACGTTGCCGAAAGCTCCGTTGGCCGCTAGTTTTCCCCGCGCTGGGAACCATGGACCCCTTGGTTCACAGCGACACCACGTTTCACAGATGCGGCGGTGCGCCCCGCCCGCCGCGATAGGGACCTGAGGAGAACTGGTGCCGCTCCCGTCACTGACCCCCGAACAACGCGCTGCCGCGCTCGAGAAGGCCGCGGAGATCCGCAAGGCCCGTGCTCAGCTGAAGGAGCAGCTCAAGCAGGGCAAGACCACCCTCGGTGCTGTCCTCGAGCGGGCCGAGAGCGACGACGTCGTTGGCAAGCTCAAGGTGTCGGCCGTCCTCCAGGCCATGCCGGGCATCGGCAAGATCCGGGCCACCCAGATCATGGAGAAGCTCAAGATCGCCGACAGCCGTCGCCTGCGTGGCCTCGGCGAGCAGCAGCGCAAGGCACTGCTTGGAGAGTTCGCCGCCAACTGAACCTGGCAGCGTGTAGAAACAAGCAGTGAGCACGGATGACGAGGCGCGCCCGGCGGCTCGGCTCACTGTCCTGGCTGGACCTTCGGGTTCCGGCAGGGAGAGTGTCGTCGAGCTCGTCCGGGCGCGTTCTCCGTCCGTGTGGATCCCGGTTGCGGCAACCACCAGGCCGCGCCGGGAGTCGGAGATCGACGGGGTGGACCGCGTCTTCCTCGCCCCCGCCGAGTTCGATCGCTGGATCGTCGACGGCGAGCTGCTGGAGTGGTCCCGGATCGGTTCGCACCGCCGGGGCACCCCGTACCCGCCGCTGCGCGCCCGGCTCGACGCCGGGCAGCCGGTGCTGCTCCCGCTCGACCTGCGCGGTGTCCCGCTGGTCCGCGCGCGCCTGCCCGATGCCCGGCTGGTGTTGCTGAGCCCACCCGGGTACGCCCCGCCCGCCACGGTGGCCGCCACCGTCGAGCACGCGCTCACCCACGACCACACCGAACGGGTGGTCGACGAGCTGGTAGGCTTACTCGGTTCTTCTTATCCGGATCCGGCCTGGTCGCGCGTGCGTGGCTGACGGTCGGCCGCCGTTGAGACTCAGCACCGCGTCCGCGCGGCTCGAAAGACGCAGAGGTTAATTCGTGGGATCCATCGCCAACCCCGAAGGCATCACCAACCCGCCGATCGACGAGCTCCTCGAGAAGACGACGTCGAAGTACGCGCTGGTCATCTTCGCCGCCAAGCGCGCGCGCCAGGTCAACGCTTACTACAGCCAGCTCGGTGAGGGTCTGCTGGAGTACGTCGGCCCGCTCGTCGAGACCACCCCGCAGGAGAAGCCCCTCTCGATCGCCATGCGCGAGATCAACTCGGGCCTGCTCACCGCCGAGCCGACCGACCAGCCGTAAGCCTCCGCTGGCCGATGTCCGCCTCGATCGTCCTCGGGGTCGGTGGCGGCATCGCCGCCTACAAGGCGTGCGAGCTGCTGCGACTCTTCACCGAATCAGGTCACCGGGTTCGGGTCGTGCCAACCGCGTCGGCGCTCCGCTTCGTGGGAGCGCCGACCTGGGCCGCGCTCTCCGGTCAACCGGTCGCCGACGACGTCTGGACCGACGTCCACGAGGTGCCGCACGTCCGGCTCGGTAAGCAGGCGGACCTGGTGGTGGTCGCGCCGACCACCACGGACCTGCTCGCCAAGGCCGCGCACGGCCTCGCCGACGACCTGCTGACCAACACCCTGCTGACCGCCCGCTGCCCGGTCCTGCTGGCCCCGGCCATGCACACCGAGATGTGGGAGCACCCGGCCACCGTGGCCAACGTCGCCACGCTGCGTTCCCGGGGTGTGCGGGTCATCGAGCCCGCCGTCGGCCGGCTCACCGGCGCCGACACCGGCAAGGGCCGGTTGCCCGACCCGGCGGAGATCTTCGCCGTCGCCGGTCGGCTCCTGGCCCGCGGTGACTCCGCCCCCGCCGACCTGGCCGGTCGCCGGGTGGTCGTCACCGCCGGTGGCACCCGCGAGCCGCTGGACCCGGTCCGCTTCCTGGGTAACCGTTCGTCGGGCAAGCAGGGGTACGCGTTCGCCCGGGCGGCGGTCGCCCGGGGTGCCCGGGTCACCCTGATCGCGGCAAACGTCGGCCTCGCCGACCCGGCCGGCGTCGACCTGGTCCGGGTGGGCACCACCGCCGAGCTGCGCGAGGCGACCGTCAAGGCCACCGTCGAGGCCGATGCCGTGGTGATGGCGGCGGCTCCGGCCGATTTCCGGCCCGCGACGTACGCGCCTGGCAAAATCAAGAAGTCGGACGACGGTGTCGCGCCCACCATCGAGCTCGTCACGAACCCGGACATCGCGGCAGAGCTCGGCCAGCGCAAACGACCGGAGCAGGTGCTGGTGGTGTTCGCCGCCGAGACCGGCGACGCCGAGGCCAACGGCCGGGCGAAACTCGCCCGGAAGCGGGCCGACCTGATCGTGGTCAACGAGGTCGGTCCGGATCTGGTCTTCGGCGCCGACACCAACACGGTGACGGTCATCGGCGCGGACGGTTCGGTCAGCCGGCTGCCCGAGCAGGCCAAGGAAGCTGTGGCCGACGCCGTCTGGGATCTCGTCGTGGCGCGGCTTCCCGGCCGCTCCTGACGGGTGGAACAGGGCGCGACCGATCCCGACACCGGCCGCAGTGGTGATTAGACTGCCGCGGAACGACCTCACACGCTTAGGAGTGCCGTGACACGCCGTCTCTTCACGTCCGAATCGGTCACGGAAGGCCACCCGGACAAGATCGCTGACCAGATCAGCGATGGCATCCTCGACGCGCTGCTGGCCGAGGACCCCCACAGCCGCGTGGCGGTGGAGACCATGATCACCACCGGTCAGGTGCACATCGCCGGTGAGGTGACCACCAAGGCGTACGCCGACATCCCGACGATCGTCCGCCGGACCATCCTCGACATCGGCTACGACTCGTCGAAGAAGGGCTTCGACGGGGCCTCCTGCGGGGTCAGCGTCTCCATCGGCGCGCAGTCCGAGGACATCGCGCAGGGTGTGGACAACGCCTTCGAGTTGCGCACCGGGGCATCGGAGAGCGCGCTGGACGCGCAGGGCGCCGGCGACCAGGGCATGATGTTCGGCTTCGCCTGCTCGGAGACGCCCGAGCTGATGCCGCTGCCGATCGCGCTCGCCCACCGGCTGGCCCGCCGCCTCTCGGCGGTGCGCAAGGACGGCACGATCCCGTACCTGCGGCCGGACGGCAAGACCCAGGTCACCATCGAGTACGAGGGGCTGCGCCCGGTCCGGCTGAACACCGTGGTCGTGTCCAGCCAGCACGCCGCCGACATCTCGCTGGACTCGCTGCTCACCCCGGACGTGCGTGACCACGTGATCGCCCCGGAGCTGGAGAGCCTCGGCCTGGACACCGAGGGCTACCGGCTGCTGGTCAACCCGACCGGCCGGTTCGAGATCGGTGGCCCGATGGGTGACGCCGGGCTGACCGGCCGCAAGATCATCGTCGACACCTACGGCGGGTACGCCCGCCACGGTGGCGGCGCGTTCTCCGGCAAGGATCCGTCCAAGGTGGACCGCTCGGCCGCGTACGCGATGCGCTGGGTGGCCAAGAACGTGGTCGCCGCCGGTCTCGCCGAGCGGTGCGAGGCGCAGGTCGCCTACGCCATCGGCAAGGCGCACCCGGTGAGCCTGTTCATCGAGACGTTCGGCACCGAGACGGTGCCCGTCTCCTCGATCGAGAAGGCCGTCACCGAGGTCTTCGACCTGCGTCCGGCCGCGATCATCCGGGACCTCAACCTGCTCCGCCCGATCTACCAGCAGACCGCTGCGTACGGCCACTTCGGCCGGGAGCTGCCGGACCTGACCTGGGAGAGCACCGACCGGGCCGCCGACCTCAAGTCGGCCGCGGGAGCCTGACCGCCACCAAGCGCAGCGACCGGCGACCCGCGGACGGGTCGCCGGTCGCGCGCGTCTGCGTGGATGTCCCGTTGGCGCACCTGGACCGGCCGTTCGACTACCTGGTGCCGGCCGAGCTGGACGAGGTGGCGGTCCCCGGTACCCGGGTGAAGGTGCGCTTCGCCGGGCAACTGGTCGACGGGTGGCTGCTGTCGCGCGCCGACGACTCCGGGCACACCGGCCGCCTCGCGTACCTGGAGAAGGTGGTCTCGCCGGAGCCGGTGCTGGCCCCCGAGATCGCCCGGCTGGCCCGGGCGGTCGCCGACCGGTACGCGGGCAGCCTCGCCGACGTGCTCCGGCTCGCCGTGCCACCCCGGCACGCGCGGGTGGAGAAGGAACCCCGCGACGACCAGCCCGCCCCGGCAGCCCGCACCGAGGCGGTCGACCCGCGCGGGTGGCGCGACTACCCGACCGGCCTGGCCCTGCTGCGGGCGCTCACCGACGGCCGGGCGCCCCGCGCGGTCTGGTCGGCGCTGCCCGGTGAGGACTGGGCGGCCCGCTACGCCGACGCGGTGGCGGCCACCGTCGCCGGTGGGCGCGGCGCGGTGGTCGTGGTGCCCGACGCGCGTGACCTCGACCGCCTCGACGCCGCGCTCACCGACGTGCTCGGGCCGGGGCGACACGTCAGCCTCTCCGCCGCGCTCGGCCCGGCCCGGCGGTACCGGGCCTTCCTCGCCGCCCGCCGTGGACAGGTGCCGGTGGTGATCGGCACCCGGGCGGCGATGTTCGCCCCGGTGGCCCGGCTCGGCCTCGTCGCCGTCTGGGACGACGGTGACGACCTGCACTCCGAGCCCCGGGCGCCCTACCCGCACGCCCGCGACGTGCTGCTCACCCGCGCCCACCTCGCCGAGGCCGGCGCGCTGGTCGGCGGGTACGCCCGCACGGCCGAGGCGCAGCTGCTGGTGGAGACCGGCTGGGCCCCGGAGGTGGTCGCCGACCGGGCCACCGTGCGGGCGCGGATCCCGGCCATCGCGCCGACCGGAGACGACCCCCAACTGGCCCGTGACCCCGGGGCCGCCACCGCCCGGCTGCCCAGCCTGGCCTGGACGGCAGCTCGCGACGCGCTCCGGCAGGACCTGCCGGTGCTGGTGCAGGTGCCCCGCCGCGGCTACCTGCCGTCGATCTCCTGCGCCGAGTGCCGCACCCCGGCCCGCTGCGCGCACTGCGCCGGCCCGCTCGCGCTCCCCTCGGCCGGGGGCATACCGGCCTGCCGGTGGTGCGCCCGGGTGGCGGCCGCGTACGCCTGCCCGGAGTGCGGTGGGCGGCGGCTGCGGGCGGCGGTCACCGGTGCCCGGCGGACCGCCGAGGAGTTGGGCCGGGCGTTCCCCGGTGTGTCGGTGCGCACCTCGGGGCGCGAGGAGGTGCTGACCGACGTGCCCGGCGGCGCGGCGCTGGTGGTGGCCACCCCGGGCGCCGAGCCGGTCGCCGAGGGCGGCTACGGCGCGGTGCTGCTGCTCGACTCGTGGGCCCTGCTGACCCGGGCCGACCTGCGCGCCGGCGAGGAGGCGCTGCGTCGCTGGCTGGCGGCGGCGGCCCTGGCCCGCCCTGCGCCGGCCGGGCGGGTGGTGGTGGTCGCCGACGGCGCGCTCGCCCCCGTGCAGGCACTGCTGCGCTGGGACGCCGGCTGGTTCGCCGGCCGGGAGCTGGCCGAGCGCCGCGAGCTGGGCTTCCCACCGGCCGTGCGGATGGCGAGCGTCACCGGAGCGGCCGAGGCGGTAGCCGACCTGCTGGCCGCGGCCCGGCTGCCGGACGACGCCGAGGTGCTCGGGCCGGTGCCGGCCGAGGAGGGCCGGGAGCGGATGTTGGTCCGGGTGCCCCGGGCCCGGGCTGCCGCGCTCGCCGAGGCATTGCACTCGGCCGCCGGCGTTCGGGCCGCCCGCAAGGCCGCCGATCCGGTTCGTCTCCAGGTCGATCCGCTGAGCCTGTTCTGAGGCGTTTCGGCCGGTGCCGACGGTCGTGGACCCCGCCCGCTGCCGGCGGCCCTCGCACACCGCGTCCGGCAAAGCGGTGGCGGCCGAGTGGTAGCATCGCCCGTCATGCCGAGGCGTACGACGGGCTCCAGGTCGCGAGGGGGCGTCAGCCGCGCCGAGCTGGAGCCGTCGCGGAATGGCACGACGATGGCGGGAACGCGTCGGTCGGGCGCGAGGTCGATGATGTCAATGAGCCGGTGATCAGGGGTGGACCAGTCGTGACCGTTGGACAATCGATCGTCTTCAACGGCGACCTCGGCAGCGGCAAGAGCACCGTGTCGGTCGAGATCGCCAAGCGGCTCGGCATGCGCCGGGTCAGCGTGGGGGACCTCTACCGGGAGATGGCGCAGCAGCGGCAGATGACCGCGCTGCAGCTCAACCTGCACGCCGAGCTCGACCAGGCCGTCGACGGCTACGTCGACCAGCTCCAGCGGGACATCGCCGCCTCCGGTGAGCGTCTCGTCATGGACTCCCGGCTGGCCTGGCACTTCTTCACCGACGCGCTCAAGGTGCACATGATCACCGAGCCGGGCGAGGCGGCCCGCCGGGTGCTCGCCCGACCCTCCGGGCCGGCGGAGAGCTACGCCTCTCTGGACGAGGCCAAGGCCAAGCTCCGCGAGCGCAGCGCGAGCGAGCGCAGCCGGTTCATCATCCGTTACGGGGTGGACAAGGCCCGGCTGCGCAACTACGACCTGATCTGCGACACCACCCGGGCGTCCGCCGCCGAGGTGATCGAGCACATCGTGGCCGCGTACGAGGGCACGCTCGGTGCCGAGGTGCTGCGCGACGCGCCGCCGCTGCTGCTGCTGGACCCGGCCCGGGTCTACCCGACCGAGGACATCGCCACCCTGCGGGGGCTGTGGGACACCGACTTCGTGGGTGGGGTGGCCGAGGCCGGCGACGAGGCCCTCGAACCGCTGAAGATCGGGTTCACCGGCGAGTACTTCTTCGTCGTCGACGGTCACCGCCGTCTCAGCGCCGCCCTGCAGAACGGCTTCTCCCTGGTCCCCGCCCAGCTGGTCGCCGAGGTCGACGAGCCGGTGGTGGGTGGGATGACCGCCATCGACTACTTCGCCGCCCAGGTGCGCCCGGGCCTGATCTACGACTGGGAGGCGGCTCACAAGATCCAACTGCCGCTGCCCGAGCCGGCGCTGCTCCGTGGCGACGCGGTGCTCGCCGGGGATCCGGCCGCCAGCGCCTGAGCCCGGCGTCGAGGGCTGCCGGATGGCGGCTGTGCCGGGATGATGGAGCCTCCGACGTATCGACGGGGGAGGCCGGCCATGGAGGCTGCCGAAGCGCTCACACTGCTCATGTCACCGCAGGGGCGCGTCGACCCGTACCCGACGTACTAGCGGCTGCGCGCCCACGGGCCGGTGGTGCAGGCGTTGCCGGGCCTGTACGTGGTGACCGGCTACCCGGAGGCCGACGAGCTGCTGCGCGACCCCCGGCTCGGGGTGCTCGACGACGCGTTGCGCGACCAGGTCTGGCCGAACTGGCGGCAGAGCCCCGCGGTGTCGTCGATCGCCCGGTCCATGCTGCGGACCAACCCGCCCGACCACAGTCGGATGCGGCGGCTGGCCGCCGGGGCGTTCAGTCCGCGTCGGATCGCCGGAATGCGCGACGTGGTGCGGGCGCAGGCCGAGGAACTGCTCGACGCGATGGTCTCCCGTGCCGAGGACGGCGCTCCGGTCGACGTGCTGGCCGACTTCGCGTACCCGCTGCCGGTCGGGGTGATCTGCGCGCTGCTCGGCGTACCCGCGGCCGACCGGCCGCAGTTTCGCCGCTGGGCCGGTGACCTGACCGGGGTGCTGGAGCCGGAGATAACCCCCGAGGAGTTGACGGTCGCCGACGCGGGCGCCGCCGAGCTGCGCGACTACTTCGTCGAGCTGATCGTCGCCCGGCGGCGGGCGCCGGCCGACGACCTGACCACCGCGCTGGTCCAGGTGCACGACGCCGACGGCGACCGGCTCACCGGTGCCGAACTGCTGGCGAATCTGGTGGTGCTGCTGGTGGCCGGCTTCGAGACCACCACCAACCTGCTCGGCAACGGCCTCGTCGTGCTGCTGCGCCACGCCGCCGCCGCCGAGCTGCGCGCCGATCCCACGCTCGCCCCGGCGTACGTCGAGGAGCTGCTGCGCTACGACTCGCCGGTGCAGCTGACCACCCGGACCAGCACGGCGCCGGTGCGCTGCGGCGGGCTCGACCTGCCGGCCGGCAGCACGGCGCTGCTGCTGCTCGGCGCGGCGAACCGGGACCCGCGCCGGTTCCCCGACCCGCAGCGTTTCGACCCGACCCGTGGCCAGGCGCACCCGCTGTCCTTCGGCGCCGGCCCGCACTACTGTCTCGGCGCCGGCCTGGCCCGGCTGGAGGCGCAGCTGGCCTTCCCGATGCTGCTGCGCCGCCTGCCCGAGCTGGCTCTGGCCGAGCCGCCCCGGCACCGGACCCGGCTGACCCTGCGTGGCTACGAGAGCCTGCCGGTGACGCTGGGCACACCGGCCGTGGTCGACCGAGGTGCGCCGCCCGGCGTCCGCCCGGGCACTCCGTAGACTGGTACGGCACCGCTCGTCCACCCGAAGAAGGAGCCGTCCCGCGTGACCGTCCAGCCCATCCGTCTGTTTGGGGATCCGGTGCTGCGCACGCCGGCCGATCCGGTGGTCGACTTCGACGCCGAGCTCCGTCGGCTCGTGGCCGACCTCACCGACACGATGCGTGAGCAGAACGGCGCCGGCCTGGCCGCGCCGCAGCTCGGTGTGAGCCTGCGGGTGTTCACCTTCGACGTCGACGACGTCCTCGGGCACCTGATCAACCCGGTGCTGGAGTTCCCCGACGAGGAGGAGCAGGACGGCCCGGAGGGCTGCCTGTCGATTCCCGGGCTCTACTTCGACACCAAGCGTCGGCAGAACGTCGTCGCCAAGGGCTTCAGCTCGTTCGGCGATCCGATGCAGATCGTCGGCACCGGTCTGATGGCGCGCTGCGTGCAGCACGAGACCGACCACCTCGACGGCGTGCTCTTCCTGGACCGACTGGACCCGGAGGGGCGCAAGGAAGCCATGAAGGCTATCCGCCAGGCCGAGTGGTACGACGCGGCGGCCCCGCCCACGGTCAAGCTCAGCCCGCACCTCAGCGACCCCTTCGGTCTGGGGCGCTGACCCGGATGCGCGTGATCTTCGCCGGTACGCCGGCCGTCGCCGTGCCCGCCCTGGCCGCCGTCGCCGCCTCCCGTCACGAGCTGGTGGCCGTGGTCACCCGGCCCGACGCGCCCGCCGGGCGTGGACGGGGCCTGTCCCGCTCCCCGGTCGGCGCCTGGGCCGACGAGCACGGCGTCGAGGTGCTCACGCCGGCCCGCCCCCGCGACCCGGAGTTCCTCGACCGGCTGCGCGAGCTGGAGCCGGCCTGCGTGCCGGTGGTCGCCTACGGCGCGCTGGTGCCGCCGGCGGCCCTGGAGATCCCCCGGCACGGCTGGATCAACCTGCACTTCTCCCTGCTGCCGGCGTGGCGTGGCGCCGCGCCCGTGCAGCACGCCGTGCTGCACGGCGACGAGCTGACCGGGGCCAGCGTCTTCCAGTTGGAGGAGGGCCTGGACACCGGCCCGGTCTACGGCACGTTGACCGACGAGATCCGCGCCGCCGACACCTCCGGTGACCTGCTGGGGCGGCTCGCCGATTCCGGTGCCGGGCTGCTGGTGGCGGTGCTCGACGCGATCGACGACGGCACCGCCCGCGCCGAGCCGCAGCCGGCCGACGGGGTGTCGCTGGCGCCGAAGCTGACCGTGGACGACGCGCGGGTGCGGTGGAGCGACCCGGCCTTCGCCGTGGACCGGCGGATCCGGGCCTGCACGCCCGCGCCGGGCGGGTGGACCACGTTCCGCGACGAGCGGGTGAAGCTCGGCCCGGTCGTCCCGGTGCCCGACGGCCCCGAGCTGAAGCCGGGGGAGTTGTTGGTGGAGAAGTCCCGGGTGCTGGTTGGCACGGCGACCGTGCCGGTGCGGCTCGGCGAGGTCCGTGCCGCGGGCAAGCGGGCCATGGGCGCGACCGACTGGGCGCGCGGCGTCCGGGTCGGCACTGGAGAGGAATTCGCGTGACGGCACCGGAGGGAACCCGTCCGACGCGCTCCGGCTCGTGGGCCGATCGTGGCGGAGATCGTCGTCCGGCCCGGCCACCGCTGGACCGACCGCGCCGCGCCGCGTACGAGGCGGTGGCGGCGGTGCACCGTGACGACGCGTTCGCCAACCTGGTGCTGCCCATCATCCTGCGGGAGGAGGGGCTGTTCGGTCGGGACGCGGCCTTCGCCACCGAGCTGACCTACGGCACCCTGCGCCACCTGGGCACGTTGGACGCGATCCTGACCGACGCGGCCGGCCGGGACGTGGCCCGGATCGACCCGCCGGTGCGCGACGCGCTGCGGCTCGGGGCGTACCAACTCCTGCACACCCGGGTTCCGGCGCACGCCGCGGTCTCGTCGACGGTGGACCTGGTCCGTTCGGTCGCACCGGGCGCCACCGGCTTCGCCAACGCGGTGCTGCGCGAGGTGTCCACCCGTGACGCCGACGCCTGGGTGGAGAAGCTCGCCCCACCGGCGGAGACCGACCCGGTCGGGCACCTCGCGTTGGCGTACAGCCATCCGCAGTGGATCGTGCGGGCCTTCTCCGAGGCGCTCGGTGGCGATCTGGGTGAGACGGAGCGTCTCCTGATCGAGGACAATGAGCGCCCGCCGGTGCACCTGTGTGCCCGGCCCGGGCTGATCGACCCGATCGAGCTGGCCGACCAGGTCGGCGGGGCGCCCGGCGCCTTCTCGCCGTACGCCGTCTATCTGCCCGGCGGGTCGCCGGGTGACATCCCGGCGGTGGTCGACGGCCGTGCCCACGTCCAGGACGAGGGCTCCCAACTGGTGGCCACCGCGCTCGCCGACGCGCCGTTGGACGGCCCGGACGGGCGTTGGCTGGACCTGTGCGCCGGCCCGGGCGGCAAGGCCGGGCTGCTCGGCGCGCTGGCCGCGCAGCGGGGTGCCCGGGTGACCGCGGTGGAGGTGGCCGAGCACCGCGCCCGGCTGGTCTCCCTGGCGACCCGGGACCTGCCGGTGTCCGTGCTGGCCATGGACGGCCGTGAGGTCGGCGGCGACCCGAAGCTGCCGGAGCAGCACTTCGACCGGGTGTTGGTGGACGCACCGTGCACGGGGCTGGGTTCCCTGCGTCGTCGGCCGGAGTCGCGCTGGCGTCGCCAGCCGTCGGACTTGCCGCCGCTGACCCGGCTGCAACGGGAGTTGCTCGGCGCGGCGCTGCGGGCGGTCCGCCCGGGTGGCCTGGTCGCCTATGTCACCTGCTCGCCGCACACCGTCGAGACGCACGTGACGGTGACCGAGGCGGCCCGCCGCAGCGGGGTCGCGGTCGACTTCGTGGACGCCCGCCCACTGCTGCCGGCCGGCATGCCCGGTCTCGGCGACGGGCCGACCGTGCAGCTCTGGCCACACCGCCACGGCACCGACGCGATGTTCCTCGCCGTCCTGCGCCGAGGCTGACCGTTCCACGTGTCCGGCCGGTCACCCGACCGGCCGGACACACCGTGCGTTCAGAAGTGCCGGCCGGCGGAAGTGTCGGCCGGCATCCGGAACCCGCCCTAGGTTATCGGCAGGCCCTTGGTGCCGGCGTTCTTCATCGAGCGGGTCAGGTCCCGGTCGGAGATCCAGAGGAAGCACTGCACGCCCCGGTTGCCGTTGCGCCACTCCTCCTCGTACGGCTGGTAGTAGATCGTCCCGGCCCGGAAGTCGAGCTGGGAGTTGTCCGGGACGTTGGCGAACTTCGCGATCTTCGTCTGGCAGGCCCGGTGGGTCCGCTTGACGCCGCGGGTGAACTCGGCGTAGCTGGTGTCCGGGGCCTGCCAGACCCCGACGAACTCGGCGTGGTGCTTGGCGGTGCAGGAGACGGGCACCATCTCGTCGATGTCGTCCTTGACCATCTTCGGGTTGAAGCAGCGGTATGCCAGCGGGGCCGCGCCGGACAGCGCGCCCCGGAGGCTGCCGGTGCGCAGGTCGACCGCGGTGTCGTCGATGCTGGCGATCTCGGTGACGTCGCAGCGGTACCAGCGGGCCCCGCCCGACCAGGCCTGCGGCGACGGCAGCACGACGGTCAGGCCGAGCCGCCCGGACCGCCAGTCGGCGCCCACCGCCTTGTTGACCGCCGTGTCGCACCCGGCCTGCGCGGCCCGCATGCCGGCCGAGCCGGGCTGCGGGGGCGCGCCGCCCTCGGCGGCCCGGCCGGTGAGGGCGCCCACGTGCATGGTCTCCACCCGGTGCGCCTCGGTGCACGCCGTCGGGTTGTAGCCGGTCAGGAAGCCGACCTGCTGGGAACTCTGGTGGCAGACGTCGGCGGCCGGGACGAACTGCTGCGCCGCGACGGGCGCCGGCCAGTCGTCGACGAGGTCACGGTCGACTCCGGCGGGTGCGCCGCACCCGGCCAGTGCCAGGGCCAGTGCCCCACCCCCGGCGAACGCCGCCAACCACCGTCGCATCCCGACCTCCCGCCGCTGGTGGCCCCCGACCGGACCCAGCCGGTCGGTAGCGCCACGGCGCAGCAGCATACGGCACCGATGTTCAGATCGCGGGCAGTCCCTCGGGGCCGGCGCCGCGCATCGAGCGGGTGAGTTTGCGGTCGTCGCTCCACAGGAAACAGCGCACGCCACGGTCGCCCTCCTCCCACTCTCGCTGTGACGGCGGGTAGTAGATGGACCCGGCCCGGTACGGCAGCTCGCTGTTGTTGGGCACCGCCGCGTACTGGGCGATCAGCGCCATGCAGCGCTGGTGCGCCTGCTCCGCGGACTTGGCGAACTCCGCCCAGCTCATGTCCCGCTCCTCGTAGACGCCCACGAACTCGGCGCGGTGCGGCTCGGTGCAGAGCACCGGCGCCATGTAGTTGAGGTTGTCGCCGATGAGCTTGGGGTCGAAGCAACGGTGCGTCAGGGGCGTGTCGCCGATCAACGCGCCGCGCAGGCTGCCGGTGCGGTTCACCGGGCGGGTGTTGTCGATGCTGCCGGTCTCGCTGAGGTCGCAGCGGAACCAGCGGGCGCCGCCGGTCCAGGCGGGCGCGGACGGCAGCGCGAGGGACAGCGCGAGTCGGGCCGTGTGCCAGTCGCCGCCGAGCACCTGCCGGGCCCGCTGGTCGCACTCCGCGCGAGCCGTGCGTAGCGCCGACGATCCGGGTTCCGGTCGGGCCTCGGTCAGCGCGTCGGGCCCGACGAACGTGCCGACGTGGATGGTCTCGGCCAGGTGGTTACGCGCGCAGTCCACCGTCTCGTACGTGCTGGCCTGCACGACGGTGGTGACGCGCGGCAGGCAGGTGTCGGTGGCGGGGGTGAACGGCTTCGGCACCCGCAGCGTCGGCCAGTCGTCGGTGAGATCACCGTCCGCGCCCCGCGCCGGCGCGCAGCCGGCCAGCAGCAGCATCGTCATGACGCCGGCCAGCGCCAGCGCTGGAAGCCACCGTCGCATCGTCCGCCCTCCCGGGAGCTGGCGGCCGGTCACCGCGCCCCGCGGCGAGACCCCGGCGGGCGTGCAGCCTATGGCACCGTCCCGGTTGGAGTGTCGTCGCGTTTCCGTCGATCGGCCAGCCGCTGATGTCTGTTCGTCCGGATTCGGGGGTCCGGAGCGTCCAATTCTGCACCACTGGTCACTGCCGGGTCACAGCGAGTCCCCGAAGGTGGCGCGATGCGGCTGGCGGGTGGCCACGTTCGTACACTGGCCCCGTGACCGTACCGCCGCCGATCGTCGCGCCGAGCATTCTGGCCGCCGATTTCGCCCGCCTCGCCGAAGAGGTCCGTGCCGTCGAGGACGCCGCGGACTGGTTGCACGTCGATGTGATGGACAACCACTTCGTACCGAACCTGACCATTGGTCTGCCCGTGGTGCAGAGCCTGCGGGCTGTCACGGCGATGCCCTTCGACGTACACCTCATGATCGAGGACCCGCGCCGGTGGGCCCCCGGGTACGCCGACGCCGGGGCGTACAACGTCACCTTCCACGCGGAGGCGTCCGACGACCCGGTGGCGCTGGCCAAGGACCTGCGCTCGGCCGGCGCCAAGGCGGGCCTGGCCATCGACCGGGACACCCCGATCGAGCCCTACCTGGACCTGCTGCCCAGCTTCGACACCCTGCTGATCATGACGATCAAGGCGGGCTTCGGCGGCCAGCGGTTCATTCCGCAGTTGCTGGAGAAGGTGCGGACGGCCCGGCGGCACGTGTCGGCCGGGCACCTGGAGCTGCGCATCGAGGTGGACGGCGGGATCGCCGCCGACACCATCGAACAGGCCGCCGCCGCGGGCGCCGACGCGTTCGTGGCCGGCACCGCCGTGTACGGGGCCGCCGACCCGGCGGAGGCGGTACGGCACCTGCGGGCACTGGCGGAACGCGCGGCTCCCGGGGCCTGAGGTGGAGCCCGAGGCCGACCGCAAGGACATCATCCTCGTCGTGGACGACGACGAGGACATCGCTCGTTTCGTCGAGTTCAACCTGCGGCTGCACGGCTTCGAGGTGATCCACGCCAGCGACGGCCAGGAGGCCCTGGAGGTCATCGAGCGCCAGCGGCCGGACCTGGCGGTGGTCGACCTCATGATGCCCCGGATCGACGGGCTGGAGCTGACCCGGCGGCTGCGCGCCGACCCGATGACCTCCGCCCTCCCGGTGATCATGCTGACGGCCAAGGGAATGACCGTCGACAAGGTGCACGGGCTCAGCGCCGGCGCGGACGACTACCTGGTCAAGCCGTTCGACACCGCCGAGCTGGTGGCCCGGGTCTCGTCCACGCTGCGCCGCAACAAGGAGTTCCGGGAGGTCTCCCCGCTGACCGGGCTGCCCGGCAACAGCCGGATCCGTCGGGAGATCAGCGACCGGGTCCGAAACGGCGTGGACTACGCCGTCGGCTACATCGACATCGACCGGTTCAAGAGCGTCAACGACCGGTACGGCTTCGTGCGCGGCGACGACTTCATCTCCGCGCTGGCCCGCAGCCTGCACCGGGCGGTGGTGGAGGTGGGCCTGCCACCGGCCTTCCTCGGCCACGTCGGCGGCGACGACTTCGTCATCGTCTGCGCCCCGGACCAGGTCCGCCCGCTGACGTCCCGGGCGGTCGTCGACTTCGAGAAGGCCGCCGACACGCTCTACGACGCCACCGACCGGGAGCGCGGCTTCGTCGAGTTGAAGGATCGACGCGGCAACATCCGGCGCGCGGCCCTGGTCACGCTCTCCATCGGGGTGTCCCTCTCCGACGCCGGCAAGCGGTTCACCGACCCCCTCGAGGCGATCGCCGTGGCCTCGGAGATGAAGACGGTGGCCAAGAGCCAACCGGGCTCGTACGTGGCCGTGGACCGGCGGCGCGGCGTCACCTGAGCGTGAATACCGCTGTGAAGTAGCTCGCCTAGGTGGCGGCAGAGCCGGATCGGCGTGTAAGACTTCCCGTGTACCCACCACGCGCTGGCGGGACTCGGTGAAATTCCGAACCGGCGGTGATCCACGGTCCAACCGTGGTCAGCCCGCGACCCGGACGGCTCTGCCGTCCGGTGGACCTGGTGAAAATCCGGGGCCGACGGTTGGGGGCGGTTCGTCCGCGCCCAGACAGTCCGGATGGGAGACAGCGCGCGGGACGGACGGGTCCGAGCCGGCCGCTGGCTTCAGCGTGCCGTACCGACCCTCCGGGGGCGGCTGTGCCGTTCCCGGAATCCGCCACCGCCTGCCCGTGGCCCCATGGCCACCGCCTCCCTGACCGCCCGCGCGCGGACCGGCGAGTGAGAGGGCAGGGGCAGGGCGATGGCCAGCGTCTCCGTTGATGAGGCGATGCGGCGTGCGATCGAGTTGGCGGCGCGCGGGCTCGGCACCACCAGCCCCAATCCGGTGGTCGGGTGCGTACTGCTCGACGAGGACGGCGAGGTCGTGGGCGAGGGCTTCCACGCGTACGCCGGTGGGCCGCACGCCGAGATCGTCGCCCTGGCGCAGGCCGGGCGGCGGGCCAAGGGCGGCACCGCGGTCGTCACTCTGGAACCCTGCGACCACACCGGCCGCACCGGCCCCTGCAGTTCCGCGCTCGTCCAGGCGGGGGTGGGCCGGGTGGTCATCGCCGTACCCGACCCGAACCCGGTCGCTTCCGGGGGCGCCGCCACCCTGCGCGCCGCCGGGGTCCGGGTCGATCTGGGGGTACGCGGCGAGGAGGCCGAGGCCGGCAACGTCGCGTGGCTGACCTCGATGCGCCGGGGCTGGCCGTACGTGATCTGGAAGTACGCCGCCACGCTCGACGGGCGCTCCGCGGCGGCGGACGGCACCAGCATGTGGATCACCTCGGAGGCGGCCCGGATCGACGTGCACGCGTTGCGCGGCACCGTCGACGCGGTCATCGCCGGGGTGGGCACCGTGCTCGCCGACGACCCCCGGTTGACCGCCCGCAACCTGCGCGACGGCAGCCTGGCCATTCGCCAGCCGCTGCGGGTGGTGGTGGACAGCTCGGGGCGTACCCCGGCCGACGCCAAGGTCCGCGACGGCGCCGCGCGGACGTGGATCGCGACCGCCGAGGAGGTCGGCACCGACCCGGACGGCCGCGTCGACCTGCCGGCGCTGCTCGCGGCGCTGCACCAGCGCGGGGTCCGCGCGGTACTGCTGGAGGGCGGCCCCCGGCTGGCCGGCGCGTTCCTGAAGGCCGGCCTGGTGGACAAGATCGTCGGGTACGTCGCGCCGCGGTTGCTCGGCGCCGGCCCGACCGCTCTGGTCGACGCGGGAGTGACCACCATCGCCGAGGCCATCGATCTGGAGTTCGTCGACGTTACGCAGATCGGTCCGGATCTCCGGATCACCGCTTTGCCCCGCAAACGGGAGGGCTGACATGTTCACTGGCATTATCGAGGAATTGGGCGAGATTGTCCGGGTAGAGCCGACGGCGGGCGATTCGGCGCTGCTCGGCGTCCGCGGCCCGCTGGTCACGTCCGACGCCCGGCACGGCGACTCGATCGCCGTCAACGGTGTCTGCCTGACCGTCGTGGAGGTGGCCGACGGGGTCTTCACCGCCGACGTGATGGGGGAGACGCTGCGCCGCTCCGCGCTGGGCGCGCTGCGCCCCGGCGACCCGGTCAACCTGGAGCGCGCCGCCGCGCTCGGTAGCCGGCTCGGCGGGCACCTGGTGCAGGGCCACGTCGACGGCGTCGGTGAACTGATCTCCCGGGAGCCGGCCGAGCAGTGGGAGACCGTCCGGTTCCGACTGCCCACCGCCCTGTCCCGGTACGTGGTGGAGAAGGGCTCGATCACCATCGACGGTGTCTCGTTGACCGTGGCCGCCGTCGGCGCGGACGAGTTCACCGTCGGGCTGATCCCGACCACGCTCAAGCTGACCACGCTCGGCGCGAAGGGCGTCGGCGACCCGGTCAACCTGGAGGTGGACGTGTTGGCCAAGTACGTCGAGCGGCTGCTCGGCGACCGGCTCACCGACACCGACGCTCGCGGGGCGAGCGCGAACCCGGGCGGGGTGGCCTGATGGGCCCGCTCAGCTGGCTACTGGACGCCCAGGTGCAGGTCGCCGGCTCGCCGGTGCTGGCCCGGGAGATCGTCGGCAACGCGTTCGGGCTCGTCTCGGCGCTGCTCGGGCTGCGCCGGCTGGTCTGGGCGTGGCCGGTCGGCATGATCGGCAACGCGCTGCTGCTCACCGTCTTCCTCGGCGGGGTGTTCGCCACCCCGCAGGAGCACGACCTGTACGGGCAGGCCGGCCGACAGGTGTTCTTCTTCGCGGTCAGCGTCTACGGCTGGTGGCGCTGGCAGCGCAACCGTCGCGCCGACGCCGGGCAGGCTGCGGTCGTCCCGCGCTGGGCCACCGGACGGGAGCGACTGATGCTGCTGGTGGCCGCCGTGGTCGGCACCGCCGCGGCGTACCCGCTGCTCAAGGCGCTGGGCTCGTGGGGCCCGCTGCCCGACGCCTGGATCCTCACCGGCAGCCTGCTGGCCACGTACGGCATGGCCCGCGGCTGGGTGGAGTTCTGGCTGCTCTGGATCGCGGTGGACGCGGTCGGTGTGCCGCTGCTGCTGCGCGGCGGGTTCTACCCGTCGGCCGTCATGTACCTGATCTACGGCGCCCTCTGCGTCTGGGGCTTCGCCGCCTGGTGGCGCACCTCGCGCGCCACCCGACCGGCCGCCGCCCGCACGCCCATCTACACGGAGGCAGTCGCGTGACCAGTTTTGGGGATATCGAGCAGGCGATCGCGGACATCGCGGCCGGGCGGCCGGTCGTCGTGGTCGACGACGCGGACCGGGAGAACGAGGGCGACCTGATCTTCGCGGCCGAGTTGGCCACACCGGAGCTGATGGCGTTCATGGTCCGCTACACCTCCGGCTACGTCTGCGTGGCGCTGACCGAGAGCGAAGCCGACCGGCTCGACCTGCCGCCGATGCACCACACCAACCAGGACCGGCGCGGTACCGCGTACACGGTGACCGTGGACGCCCGCGAGGGCGTCAGCACCGGCATCTCGGCGGCCGACCGCGCGCACACCAGCCGGCTGCTCGCCGGCGCGGCGACCGACCCGACCGACCTGGCCCGCCCCGGGCACGTGGTGCCGCTGCGCGCCCGCGAGGGCGGGGTGCTGCGCCGGCCGGGGCACACCGAGGCGGGGATCGACCTGACCCGGCTGGCCGGGCTGCGTCCCGCCGGCGTGCTCTGCGAGCTGGTCAACGACGACGGCACCATGATGCGCCTGCCGGACCTGGAGAAGTTCTCCGCCGAGCACGGCCTCACGCTTGTCACCATCGCCGACCTGATCGCCTACCGGCGGCGTACCGAGAAGCAGGTCGAGCTGGTCGCCGACGCCCGGATGCCGACACGGCACGGGGTGTTCCGGGCGCTCGGCTACCGCGCCGAGCACGACCCGGCCGAGCACATCGCGATGGTGCTGGGTGACCTCGGTGACGGCCAGGACGTGCTGGTCCGGGTGCACTCCGAGTGCCTGACCGGGGACGTGTTCGGCTCCCTGCGCTGCGACTGTGGGCCGCAGTTGGACGCCGCGCTGGCCCGGGTCGGGCAGGAAGGCCGGGGCGTGGTGCTCTACGTCCGTGGGCACGAGGGGCGCGGCATCGGGCTGCTGCACAAGCTGCAGGCGTACCAGTTGCAGGACCTGGGCCGCGACACCGTCGACGCCAACCTCGACCTGGGTCTGCCGGCCGACGCCCGCGACTACGGCACCGGCGCGCAGATCCTCTACGACCTGGGCGTGCGGTCGATGCGGCTGCTGACCAACAACCCGGCCAAGCGGGCCGGGCTGGAGGGGTACGGGTTGACCATCACCGGCCGCGAGGGGCTGCCGGTCGGCGCGCACCCGGAGAACATGCGCTACCTGCGCACCAAGCGGGACCGGATGGGTCACCTGCTGGACGAGTTGGACGAGGTGTCCGAGGCGCCGCTGGGGCGTCCGGTCGCCAACGACGAGATCGGAGCATGACGATGGCGGGTTTCGGTGAGCCGGGAGTCGAGGCGGTTGACGCCGCGGGGCTGACCGTCGGGGTGGTCGCCGCCCGCTGGCACGGCGAGTTGACCGACCACATGTTGGAGCGTGCGGTGGCCGCCGCCGAGGCGTGCGGCGCTCGTTCCGTGGTCGCCCGGGTCGCCGGCTCGGTCGAGCTGCCGGTGGTCGCGCAGGCTCTCGCCCGCCGCTGCGACGTGGTGGTCGCCCTCGGCGTGGTGGTCCGCGGGGCCACGGCCCACTTCGACTACGTCTGCCGCTCGGTCACCGACGGGCTGACCCGGGTGGCGCTGGACGAGGGCAAGCCGGTGGCGCACGGAGTGCTGACCGTGGAGACCATCGAGCAGGCCCGCGACCGCGCCGGTCTGCCCGGCTCGGCGGAGGACAAGGGCTGGGCGGCCACCGTCGCGGCCCTCGACGCGGCGCTGGCCGTGCGGACCGTGGCGGCGGGCAACGCCCAGCGGGTCGGCTTCGGCGGCTGACGCCTCTGCCGCCCCGGCCGGCTCTGAGGGCCCGCCTTCAGAGCCGGCCGGCCTCGATGATCCGGCGCAGGAACTGCCGGGTACGGGGCTGCGTCGGCTCGCCGAGCACCTGCTCGGGAGGGCCGCTCTCGACGACCCGCCCGGCGTCGAGGAAGCACACCTCGTCGGCGACCTCCCGGGCGAAGCCCATCTCGTGGGTGGCCAGCACCATGGTCATGCCGTCGGCCTTCAGGTCGCGGATCATCGCCAGCACCTCACCGACGAGTTCCGGGTCCAGCGCGGAGGTGACCTCGTCGAGCAGCATCAGCCGAGGTGAGTTGGCCAGCGCCCGGATGATCGCCACCCGCTGCTGCTGCCCGCCGGAGAGCCGGTCCGGGTAGGCGTCCGCCTTGGCGCCGAGCCCCACCCGGTCGAGCAACTCCCGGGCCTGCGCCTCGGCCTCCGCCCGGCCCCGCCGGTGTACCCGGCGCGGCGCGAGGGTGATGTTGTCCAGCACGCTCAGGTGCGGAAAGAGGTTGTACGCCTGGAACACCATGCCGATCCGCCGCCGGACCTGGTCCGGGTCCACCCGGGGATCGGAGATGTCCACCCCGTCCAACTCGATGGTGCCGTCGTCGAGTTCGTCGAGCAGGTTGACGCAGCGGAGCAGGGTCGACTTGCCGGACCCGGACGCGCCGATCAGGGCCACCACCTGGTGCTCGGCGACGGTCAGGTCGAGCTGGTCGAGCACGACGTGCCCGCCGAACTCCTTGCGCAGCCCTCGACAGCGCAACAACGCCATGGCTCAGCCCCCTGACTGTCGGCGGGCCGCGCGCAGCGTCACCCAGTCGGTGACCGCGATCAGCGGGATCGCGAGCAGCACGAAGAGCACCCCCGCCACGACGTACGGCGTGTAGTTGAAGGTCTGTGCGGTGGCGATCTGCGCGGCGCGGACCGCGTCGATCGGCCCGGCCAGCGACACCAACCCGACGTCCTTCTGCAACGCCACCACGTCGTTGAGCAGGGGTGGTGCCACCCGGCGGACGGCCTGCGGCAGGACCACGTGCCGCATCGTCTGCCGGTAGGTCAGGCCCAACGAGCGGGCCGCGGCGAGTTGGCTGGAGTGCACCGACTCGATGCCGGCCCGGAACACCTCGGCGAGGTAGCCGCCGTAGGTGAGGACCAACGCGATCCCACCCAGCACCAGCACCGGCGGCATGCCCTGCAACCGCAGCCCCGGCACGCCGAGGGTGAGCAGGTACAACACGATGATCAGCGGTAGACCGCGGAAGGTGTAGGTGTAGCCGGCGGCCAGCGCGCGGACCGGGAAGAAGACCGGCCCGCGCAGCGTCCGCAGCACGGCGATCACCAGCCCGAGCAGCAGCGCGCCGACCGCGCAGCAGACCAGCAGCCGTACGTTGAGCCAGAGCCCGCTCAGCACCGTCGGCAACGCGTCGCGGGCGATCTCCGGATCCAGGAACGACCGCCGGACCCGGTCCCAGCCCGGCGCCCCGGTCACCGCGATCACCAGCAGCGTGCCGAGCGCCGCCGTCGAGAACGCCGCGACCAGCACGCTGTAGACGGTCTGCCGACGCCGGTACGCCGACCGCCGTAGTTGCGCCTCGGACGGCACATGATCCAGAAGCGTCACCGCAGCTCGGCCGCGCCCGCCACCTGCGCGAGCCACTTCTGCTCCAGCTCCTTCAGCGTGCCCGCCGTGGTGAGCTGACCGACCGCGGCGGTCACGCAGGAGGTCAGTGGGGAGTTCTTGTCCAGCAGCAACCCGAACGCCTCCGGCGTGCCGACCTGCGGCACCTGCCCGACGATCGTCGCGTCGGTGATCTCCGCGCCGGTGATGTAGAAGGCGGTCGGAAGATCCACCACGAGACCGTCCAACTGCCCGTTCTGCAGCGCCTTCTTGGCGTCGTCGTTGCTGTTGTAGACCTGCGGCTTGGCGGTTGGCTTGATCACGTCGGTGATCGCCTGGTAGCTGGTGGTGCCGACCTGTGCGCCGAGCCGGGCGTCGCGCAGCTCGGCCAACGACTTCTTACCGGCGATCTTCGACGACTTCAACGCGATGACGGTCTGCCGCACCAGGTAGTACGGCGCGGAGAAGTCCACCGCCCGCTTGCGCTCCTCGGTGATGGAGAACTGGTTGATATCGAAGTCGAAGTCCTTCGGCCCCGGCGCGATCGCGGTGTCGAACTTGACCCGGGTCCAGGTGACGTCGGCGCGGGCGTAGCCGAGCTTCTCGGCCACCGCGTACGCGACGGCGGACTCGAAGCCCTCGCCGCTGTCCGGCTTGTCGTCGGAGAACCACGGCTCGTACGCGGGCTGGTCGGTGGCGATGGTCAGCTTGCCCGGCGTACGCGTGGGCAGGCTGTCCTTGGCGCAGGACGGCGCGGCGGTGACAGTGGGGGTGGGCTTCTCGTCCTGTGGCGCGCACCCGGCGGTGGCTACGACGGCGGCACCGGCGAGGGTGAGCGCGAGGAGACGTGAGCTGCTGGCCATGGCGGACAGCGTAGAGCTCCATGAGCATCGATCGACAATTGCCCTACCATGTTGGTAGGAAATTGTCCGCTTGCTGGATTCCGGCGGACCCGGACGCGGGGCGCCGCCCGGGTGGCTGGAAGAATCGTTCCCCGTGAAGACGTTCGAGGAGTTGTTCGCCGAGCTGCAGGCCAAGGCCGCCGCCGGCACCCCGGGCTCGGGCACCGTCGCCGCGCTGGACAAGGGCGTGCACTTCATCGGCAAGAAGGTCGTCGAGGAGGCGGCCGAGTCGTGGATGGCCGCCGAGCACGAGGGGCCGGAGCGCACCGCCGAGGAGATCTCCCAGCTGCTCTACCAGGTCCAGGTGCTGATGCTCGCCAGTGGTCTCGAGCTCAAGGACGTCTACCGACATCTGTGAGTGCCCCCACCCCCGTTGATCGCCATCCGGATCGAAGGAGCACTCCCATGCTGCGTGTCGCCATTCCCAACAAGGGCACCCTGGCCGAACCGGCCGCCCAGATGCTGCGCGAGGCGGGCTACCGTCAGCGCACCGACCCCAAGGACCTCGTCTGCCGGGACGAGGCCAACGACGTCGAATTCTTCTACCTGCGCCCCAAGGACATCGCCACCTACGTCGGCTCCGGTGACCTCGACCTCGGCATCACCGGCCGGGACCTGCTGATCGACTCGGCCGCGCCGGCCGAGGAGGTCGTCGACCTCGCCTTCGGCCGGGCCACCTTCCGCTTCGCCGCCCGCCCCGACGACATCGCCTCCGTCCAGGAGTTGGGCGGTCACCGGATCGCCACCGCCTACCCGGGGCTGGTCGAGCGGCACCTCGGCGAGGTGGGCGTCAAGGCCGACGTGATCCGCCTCGACGGCGCCGTGGAGAACGCCGTACGCCTCGGCGTCGCCGACGTGATCGCGGACGTGGTCGAGACCGGCGCGACCCTGCGCCAGGCGGGCCTGGTGGTCTTCGGTGAGCCGCTGCTGCGCTCGTCGGCGGTGCTGGTCCGGCGCGCCGGCGCGCCCGCCCAACCCCAGGCCGAGCAGCTGCTGCGCCGCCTGCACGGTGTGTTGGTGGCCCGCCGCTACGTGATGCTCGCCTACGACGTGCCGGCCGGCCTGCTGGACCGGGCCAGCGGGCTCACCCCGGGCATCGAGTCGCCCACCGTGTCGCCGCTACACCGCGAGGGCTGGGTGGCCGTGCAGGCGATGGTGCTCCGCGACGACGTGCACCGCATCATGGACGAGCTGTACGAGCTGGGCGCCCGCGCCATCCTCGTCACCAACATCCACGCCTGCCGCCTCTGACCGTCCCCGTCCCCGTCCCCGTCCCCGTTCGCGCCCGCGCCCGCGCCCGCGTCTGCGGCGCGGCCCCGGCGCGGCCCTCGGCGCTTGATCAACTCGGGTTCCTTGAAACGGGGGTGTCCGCACGCCCGGGACACCCCCGTTTCCTTGATCTCGAGTGGATCTCGCGTCTCCCTCGGGTCCGGGTCCGGGTCCAGGCTTAGGCCCCGAGGCCAAAGCCACTGGTGGCCGCCCACCGGGCACCGAGCACCGGGCACCGCGCACGCAAGATCGTGCTCGATCCAGGATCTAGTGGCCTCCGTCGAGCGCGAGGCCACTACTTCAATGATCGAGCGCGATCTTGCCGGTCTGGGTGTGACCACCCTGCGCGCCCCGCGCGCCGCGCCTCAATCCTCGGTGTTCGGGGGTCGGCTGGGGGTGGTGGCTCGGCGGGTGGTGCGTTTGATGGGCGAGTGCGGGTGGCAGACTGGTGGGGTGAGTGAAACCGAACTGGTCCGCCTGAAGCCCCGCCGCATCCGCGTGGTCTGCTGGTCGGCGGCGGCTGCCCTGGTGGTGGTGTTCGGTCTGGTCGCCACGTCGCTGAGTGGCCCGACCGGTGACGGTTACGGCAGCTTCCAGCGCGGCGACCAGATCGCCATGATCGGCCTGGGCATCTTCGGTGCGCTGGGCTTCCTGCTGTTCACCCGTCCCCGGGTGGAGGCGGACGCACGGAGCATCCGGGTCCGTAACGTCATCAGCTCCTACGAGCTGCCCTGGGAGGTTGTCCGGGGCGTCCGCTTCGACCGGGGCGCGCCGTGGGCCAGCCTGGAGCTGCACGACGACGACCTGCTGCCGATGGTCGCGTTGCAGGCCGCCGACAAGGAGTTGGCCGTCGACGGGGTCCGCGCGCTGCGCCGGCTGCACGAGGCGCACCAGGCCCACCTCGCCGAACGCGCCGCCCACCGCTGACCCGGCCGCACCGCCCGATCGCGCCAATCGCGGGCTCGCGGGGCGCCGCCCATCGCCGCCTCGCGGCTAAGTGTGCCCCCGGCGGCACTGCCCCTGACGGTCTACGGCCGTCAAGTCGCCACCGGCCGTCCCGTAGCGGCACTGCTCCCGGTGCCCCGCGTCGTCGCCCATCCGGCCGCGCCGACTCGCCAAGATCCGGACAACTTCCCTGAAGTTGCTGCCTCCCACCAGCCTGAGGCAGCAACTTCGGGGAAAGTGCGCATATCTCGGCGACGCAACGCGGCGACGCAACGCGGCGACACAACGCGGCGACACAACGCGGCGACACAACGCGGCGGCCGGCGCTGCGGCACCGTGGCTGGCGCTTCGGCCCGGTGCCGCACCGGTGCCGCGGCTGTGCTGGGCAGCAGGTCGTGCCCGGTTTGGGGGTGGCCGGGGCGCCGGTGTAGTGTTATCGAGTCGACCAGGCTGTCTCCGCGTGCGAGCAGACAGCCTTGAAAGCGGAGCGCCTGCTCCCACCCGAGTCACCGCTACGGTGGCCGGGTCCGGTCACCGGTTCCGGGCATGTCCCGGCGCCGGGTGCGCGATCCTTGTGATCGTGCTGACCGGTCGAGCGGGCCCTGGCATGCGCCGGGGCCTTCTGCTTTTCGGGTCGGTTCCCTCCTGGGAGCCGCAGGGGTCGGCGACAGAGCAGAAACGACTCGAGGAGGCCCCATCAGCGTCGAACCACGCGTGAACGAACAGATCCGGGCACGTGAGGTCCGACTGGTCGGCCCAGAGGGTGAGCAGGTGGGCATCGTCCCGCTGGAGCGCGCTCTTCAGCTGGCCGCGGACGTCGATCTGGACCTGGTCGAGGTTGCGCCGATGGCGCGCCCGCCGGTGTGCAAGCTCATGGACTTCGGCAAGTTCAAGTACGAGAGCGCACTCAAGGCGCGCGAAGCGCGGCGTAACCAGCAGCAGACCGTCATCAAGGAAATGAAGCTTCGGCCGAAGATCGACCCGCACGACTACGAGACCAAGAAGGGTCACGTGGTGCGGTTCCTCAAGGCGGGCGACAAGGTCAAGGTGACGATCATGTTCCGCGGTCGCGAGCAGAGCCGCCCGGAGCTGGGTTACCGGCTCCTGCGCCGGCTCGAGTCCGAGATCACGGAACTGGGATACGTCGAGGCCGCTCCGAAGCAGGACGGCCGGAACATGATCATGGTTCTCGCCCCGCATCGGGCCGTCAAGGCCTCCGCGGTCGCCGCTACGGCGTCTCGTGGCGGACCTCGGGACCGGGCGGCGGACGAGTCCGCCGCTCCGGAAGCCGATGAGACCGCGGCGGTCAGCGAGACCGCAGCAGCCGGTGACACCGGCCTCGCCGCCGACACCAGCAGCGAGTAACAGGGGAGAAGACGTTCCACATGCCGAAGATGAAGAGCCACACGGGTATGGGTAAGCGGGTCAAGGTGACCGGCAAGGGCAAGATCGTTGCCCAGCAGGCCGGCCTCCGCCACAACCTGGAGAAGAAGCCCTCCACCCAGACCCGCCGGCTGACCGGCACGGTCGTGCTGGCCAAGGCCGACGTCAAGCGCATCAAGAAGCTGCTCGGCCGCTGACGCGCGCCACCTTTACGTAATAAGGAGTTGAGATGGCACGCGTCAAGCGGGCTGTAAACGCCCAGAAGAAGCGTCGTACCCTGCTGGAGACCGCGAGCGGTTACCGTGGTCAGCGCTCCCGCCTGTACCGCAAGGCCAAGGAGCAGGTGCTGCACTCGATGCAGTACGCCTACCGGGACCGTCGCGACCGCAAGGGCGACTTCCGGCAGCTGTGGATTCAGCGGATCAACGCGGGCGCCCGGGCCAACGGGATGACCTACAACCGTCTGATCCAGGGCCTGCGTCTGGCCGGCATCGAGGTTGACCGCAAGATCCTGGCCGACATGGCTGTCAACGACGCCGCCTCTTTCGCGGCGATCGTCGAGCTGGCCCGGGCCGCGGTCGCGGCCGAGGGCACCGGCGGCGCGGCGGCTCAGGCCGCCTGATCCCCACGCACCAGAGCGAGGCGTCTCCCGTGTCGGCACCGCCGTCCGGGGGGCGCCTCAATCGTGTCGGAGGAACGCACACCATGGCCTTCACCCCGCGTACCCCCAGGGTTGTCGCCGCCCGCCGCCTGCAACGCCGCCGGGACCGCGACGCCACGGGCCGTTTCCTGGCCGAGGGCCCGCAGGCGGTCCGCGAGGCCCTCGCGCGGCCGGGGGTGGTCACCGAACTGTTCGGTACGACCACCGCGCTCGACAGGTATCCGGAGCTGGCCGCCACGGCGGCCCACGCCGACGTGCCGGTCTCCGAGGTGACCGACGACGCCATCGCGGCGCTGGCCGAGACCGTCGCCCCGCAGGGGCTGGTGGCCGTCTGCCGGCACCTGGACGTGTCGCTGGAGCAGGCGCTCGCGGGTGGGCCCCGGCTGGTGGCGGTGCTCGCCGAGATCCGCGACCCGGGCAACGCCGGCACGGTGTTGCGCACCGCCGACGCGGCCGGTGCCGGTGCGGTGGTCTTCGCCGGGGACGCCGTCGACCCGTACAACGGCAAGTGTGTGCGGGCCTCGGCCGGCAGCCTCTTCCACGTCGACGTGGTGCGCGCCACCGACCCGGTCGCGGTGGTCGACGCGCTGCGCGCCGCCGGGCTGTCGATCTTCGCCACCACGGGGTACGGCGACAGCGACCTGGACGACCTGACCGACTACGGTCGGCTCGTCGGGCCCACCGCCTGGTTGTTCGGCTCCGAGGCGCACGGCCTGCCCGAGGAGTTGACCGCCGCCGCCGACGCCCGGGTGCGGGTGCCGCTGTACGGGCGCGCGGAGAGCCTCAACCTGGCTGCCGCCGCCGCAGTCTGCCTGTACGCTTCAGCGAGAGCGCAGCGCTGAGGGTGATTGCCTCCGGCGCGACTGACAGCAGGGGAGAGCGTCCGTCCATGAACGCGACACGGCGTTCGTTTAGCCAGCCCGCCGGTGTCGGCGGGCGGCGGGCCTGACCTGCTCCCTGCACAACTCCTACCGGCGGGCTGCGGCACAGCCGCGCGTCCGTAGACTCGCTTAGCCGCCCCGGTGAGGGCTGGCGCCGCCGTGAGGGAGTGCCCGTACGCCATGAGCTACCGCAACGATCCGTACGACCCGAAGCAGGTCGCCCTGCTCGACCCCGCCGCCCTGGCCGAGGCCGTCGCGGACGCCACGAAGGCGTTCGAGGCCGCCGCCGACCCGGACGCGCTGACCGCGCTGCGCTCGGTGCACCTGGGTGACCGGTCACCGGTCTCCCTCGCGCGCCGGGAGATCGGCGCGCTGCCGCCGGCCGCGAAGTCCGACGCCGGCAAGCGGGTCAACGAGGCCCGCCGGGCGATCGAGTCCGCGTACGCCGAGCGCTCCGAGGTGGTGGAGCGCGAGCAGGCCGAGCGGGTGCTGGTCGAGGAGCGGGTGGACGTCACCCTGCCCTACGACCGGCGTCCACGCGGCGCCCGGCACCCGTTGAGCACCCTGATGGAGTCGATCAGCGACCTCTTCGTCGGGATGGGCTACGAGGTGGCCGAGGGGCCCGAGGTCGACCTGGAGTGGGTCAACTTCGACGCGTTGAACATCCCCGCCGACCACCCGGCGCGCGGGTTGATGGACACCTTCCACATCGCACCGGAGGGTTCCGGCCTCGTTCTCCGCACGCACACGTCCACGGTGCAGACCCGTACGATGCTCAGCCGCAAGCCGCCGATCTACGTGATCGTGCCGGGCCGCGTCTACCGCACCGACGAGATCGACGCCACCCACAGCCCGGTGTTCCACCAGGCCGAGGGCCTGGTGGTCGACAAGGGCATCACGATGGCGCACCTGCGGGGCACGCTGGACCACTTCGCCCGGGCGATGTTCGGCCCGGAGGCGAAGACCCGGTGGCGGCCGCACTACTTCCCGTTCACCGAGCCGTCGGCGGAGTTCGACGTGTGGTTCCCGGAGCACCGTGACGGACCGCAGTGGGTCGAGTGGGGTGGTTGCGGCATGGTCAACCCGCGGGTGCTGCGTGCCTGCGGCGTCGACCCGGAGGTCTACTCCGGATTCGCCTTCGGCATGGGCATCGACCGGACCCTGATGGTCCGGCACGGGGTCAGCGACATCCGCCATCTCTTCGAGGGCGACGTGCGGTTCAGCCGCGCGCTCGGGACCGGGGCGTAGGCGATGCGGGTACGAGACACGGGAACGGTGGTCTGAAGTCATGCGAGTTTCTGTCAGTTGGCTGCGGGAGTACGTCGACCTCCCCGCCGACCTGCCCACCGGTGACCTGGAGCAGGCCCTGGTCGACCTCGGCATCGAGGTCGAGTCCGTGGTGGACCTGGCCGAGACGGTCACCGGTCAACTGGTCGTCGGTGAGGTCCGTGAGATCGAGGAGCTCACCGGCTTCAAGAAGCCGATCCGGTTCTGCCGGGTCGACGTGGGTGCCGCCAACGGCACCGGCGAGCCGCAGGAGATCGTCTGCGGGGCGCGTAACTTCGCCCCGGGCGACCGGGTGGTGGTGATCCTGCCCGGCGGTGTGCTGCCCGGTGGCTTCGCCATCGGCGCCCGCAAGACGTACGGGCACAACTCGGCGGGCATGATCTGCTCGGCCAAGGAGCTGGGCCTGGGCGACGACCACTCCGGCATCATCGTGCTGGGGCCGGACGTGACGGCCAAGCCCGGCGACGACGCGCGCCCGGTGGTCGGCCTCGACGACGTCGTGCTCGATCTGGAGATCACCCCCGACCGTGGGTACGCGCTGAGCCTGCGTGGCCTGGCCCGGGAGCTGTCGCACGCGTTCGACGTGCCGCTGCGCGACCCGGCCCTGGCGCCGGCTCCGGGCGGCACCGAGATTCCGGCGTACCCGGTGGAGGTCCGCGACACGGTCGGCTGCGACCGGTTCACGGCCCGCCTGGTGCGCGGGGTCGACCCGACCGCGCCCACGCCGTCCTGGATGCAGCAGCGGCTCGTCACCGCCGGCATCCGCAGCATCTCGCTGCCCGTCGACATCACCAACTACGCGATGTTGGAGCTGGGCCAGCCGATGCACGCCTTCGACGCCGAGCGGATCGCCGGGCCGCTGGTGGTCCGCCGCGCCGAGGCGGGGGAGAAGCTGACCACCCTGGACGGCGTCGACCGGGTGCTCACCGCCGACGACATGGTGATCTGCGACGACACCGGGCCGATCTCCCTCGCGGCGGTGATGGGCGGCGAGACCAGCGAGGTCGTTGCCGGCACCACCACCGTGCTCTTCGAGGCGGCGCACTGGGACCCGGCGATGGTCGGGCGAACGGCCCGCCGGCACAAGCTGTTCAGCGAGGCCGCGAAGCGCTGGGAGCGGGGCGTCGACCCGGCCGTGGCGCTGGTCGCGCTGGAGCGTGCCGTGCGGCTGCTCACCGAGCACGGCGGGGGCACGCCGAGCGCGGAGATCCTGGACATCGACCACGTCCGGCCGCGTACCCCGATCAGCCTTCCGGCGGACCTGCCGACCCGGCGGGTCGGCGTCGAGTACCCGCCGGCGCGGGTGGTCGCTCTGCTGGAGCGGGTCGGCTGCACTGTCGCGCAGGGCGCGGACCGGTTGTCCGAGGACCCGGGCGCGGTCGGCGTGGCCAGCGGCGTCGGGACGGTGCTGAGCGTCACCCCACCGACCTGGCGGCCCGACCTGACCGATCCGGCCGACCTGGTCGAGGAGGTGGTCCGCCTCGACGGGTACGACAGGGTGCCGTCGGTGCTGCCCACCGCGCCTCCGGGCCGCGGCCTGACCCCGCGGCAGCGTCGCCGCCGGGCCGTCGCCGGGTCGCTGGCCGAGCGGGGGTACGTGGAGGTGCTCGCGCACCCGTTCGTGTCGCCGGAACTCGCCGACCAGCTCGGCCTGCCGGCCGACGACACGCGTCGACCCGCGGTGCGGCTGGCCAACCCACTGTCCGAGGAGGAGCCGCTGCTGCGCACCACGCTGCTCGGCCCGCTGCTCGGCATCCTCAAGCGCAACCTCGGCCGGGGCCACCGCGACCTCGCCCTCTACGAGATCGGTGCGGTCTTCCACCCGCGCATCGGTGCCGGCAGCCCGCCGGCGATGGGCGTGGACCGGCGCCCCACCGACGCCGAGTTCGCCGCCGCCGACGCGGTGGTGCCGGCGCAGCCGGTGCACGTCGCGGTGGTGCTCACCGGCGACCTGGACCCCGCCGGTTGGTGGGGGCCGGGCCGACCGGCCGGCTGGGCGGACGCGATCGAGGCGGCCCGTGACGTGCTGGCCGCCGCCGGGATCCCCGACGAGCGGGTCGAGGTGCGCGCCGCCGAGTACGCCCCGTGGCACCCGGGTCGCTGCGCCGAGCTGCGGGTCGACGGCTCGGTCGTCGGGCACGCCGGTGAGCTGCACCCGGTGGTGGTCGCGGCGTTGGAGTTGCCCCGCCGCACCAGCGCGATGGAGCTGAACCTCGACGCGCTGCCGGCGACCCCGGTGACGCCCGCGCCGACGGTCTCCGGCTTCCCGCCGGCGCTGATCGACGTGGCGCTGGTGGTGGACGAGTCGGTGCCGGCCGAGCAGGTTCGCCGGGCCCTGGAGGCGGGCGCCGGTGAGCTGCTGGAGGATGTGCGACTGTTCGACGTGTACTCCGGCGCGCAACTCGGCGCCGGCCGCCGGTCGCTGGCGTACAAGCTCACCTTCCGGGCACCGGACCGGACGCTGACCGTCGAGGAGGCGGTCGCGGCACGGGACGCGGCGGTCGCCGTCGCGGCGGAGCGCCTCGGCGCCACCCTGCGCGGCGCCTGACGGGGTCGGCCCGCCCTCGCCCCGCGATCTCCTGATCCGCGGGTTCGGGGTTGGAGTCCCTGGCGGCGCACCAACGATCAAGGCCCTGACCTCGTGGTTCACACTGGGTTGGGGCCTTCTTCGTGGCCGCGGCGGTGGGTGGTCACTCGGCGGGTGTGCCTCATGTCCTTGTTCGGCTGGTGCCACAGCTGGTCGAGGTGGTCAGCGACCGGGTGGGCTCACGGTGGTGATCGGAACACCGGCGCGGCGGGAGATCAGGCCGGCCAGTTGGTCCACGTCGGCGTAGGTGGTGTTGAGGGTCCAGTCAACGGTCTCGGGGTGCGGCGGACGCCGCAGCTTCAGCGTGTAGTGCAGCGTCGTGCCGGCCGGCAGCGAGTTCACCGCGTACAAGGTTTCCTCGGTGCTGATGGACATCACGTCGGCCCACGGCACGCCGACAAGGCGGCGGCCAGCGGCATCGACGAAGCCGCCAGCGAAGACGTAGAGCCCGCCGCGTGTCCGCCGGAACCACACGTACACCCAGGTAGCGACACTCAGCAGGGCCAGCGTCATCCCGGTGAGGGTCAGGGCGTTATACGGACCGTTGAAGAAGTTCGCGGTGACGATCAGCAGCACACAGCAGAACACGAGCCCAGGAAGGCCGGGCCGGCGGAGCACCCGCCGCTCGAATCGGCCGAGTTCCAGGCGCCGCGCCAGTGCCGCAACCGCTTCGCTGGGGGTGTCAATCGACATGGCCTGCGCAGGGGGTAGAGGGGGGCGGTCGCTCCTGCACCCTAGCTGGAATACACCTAGTTGGCACTAGGCGGGCGGCCGGGCGGAATCCCTGGGTAGGTTTACATCACCATGCAGCCGACTGTATTAAGTTGCAGTCGGAAGTGGGTCGCTGCTAGCCTTCGTTGCATAGTCATGCGGAGGTGAGTATGGGGATCCGAGTCGCGGTCGCCGGAGCGAGCGGGTACGCCGGGGGTGAGCTGCTGCGCCTGGTCGCCGGGCACCCGGAGTTCGACCTGGTCGCCGCCACCGCGCACAGCCAGGCCGGGCACCGCGTGGACGTGGTGCACCCGCAGCTCACCGGGCTCGACCTGGTGCTCGGCGACACCGACCCGACGGCCCTGGCCGACGCGGACCTGGTCTTCCTGGCCCTGCCGCACGGCCAGTCGGCAGCCCTCGCGGCCCAGCTTCCGGCCGAGGTGCGGATCGTCGACCTGGGCGCGGACCACCGGCTGGCCGACCCGTACGCCTGGGCGCAGTACTACGGCGGCACGCACGCCGGGCAGTGGACCTACGGCCTGCCCGAGCTGCCCGGCCAGCGGGAGCTGATCGCCGGTTCCACCCGGGTGGCGAATACCGGCTGCTACGCCGCCGCGATCACCCTGGCGCTCGCGCCGCTGATCGCCGACGGCGCGGCCAGCCCCGCCGACGTGGTGGTGGTCGCCGCCTCCGGCACCTCCGGCGCCGGCCGGGCGGCGAAGCCGCACCTGTTGGCCAGCGAGGTGATGGGCGACCTGTCGCCGTACCGGGTGGGCACCCACCAGCACGTACCGGAGATCAAGCAGGCCACCGGTGCGACCGGCCTGTCGTTCACCCCGGTCCTGGCGCCGATGCCGCGCGGCATCCTGGCCACGGTCACCGCGGTGCCGGCGCGCGGCGTCGACCCGCAGGACGTGCTGGCGCGGGCGTACGCGGACGCGCCGTTCGTGCACGTGCTGCCGGAGGGCCGCTGGCCGCACACCGCCGCCACCCTGGGCTCCAACTCGTGTCACCTGCAGGCCACGGTGGACGTGGACTCGGGTCGTCTGATCGTGCTCAGCGCATTGGACAACCTGGGCAAGGGCGCGGCTGGTCAGGCCGTACAGAACGCCAACCTGATGCTCGGCCTGCCGGAGACGACGGGCCTCTCGACGTGGGGAGTCACCCCTTGAGTGTCACCACCCCTCGGGGGTTCCGGGCGGCCGGGGTGGCCGCCGGCCTCAAGGCCAGCGGCGGCGCGGACGTCGCCCTGGTGGTCAACGACGGTCCGGACGCCGGTGTCGCCGGCGTCTTCACCACCAACCGGGTCAAGGCCGCGCCGGTGCTCTGGAGCCAGCAGGTGGTGCAGGGCGGTGTGGTCCGCGCCGTGGTGCTCAACTCCGGTGGCGCCAACGCCTGCACGGGCCCGGCCGGCTTCCAGGACACGCACGCCACCGCCGAGCACACCGCCGCCGCGCTGACCGCGGTCAGCCCACGGTTGATCCTCGGTGCCGGTGAGGTCGCGGTCTGCTCGACCGGCCTGATCGGTGAGCGGCTGCCGATGCCGAAGCTGCTGCCGGGCGTCCGCTCGGCGATCCGCGGGCTGTCCCGCAACGGTGGCCTGGCCGCCGCCGAGGCGATCATGACCACGGACACCCGACCGAAGACCACTGTGGCCCGGGGGAGCGGTTGGACGGTCGGCGGCATGGCCAAGGGTGCCGGGATGCTCGCGCCGGGGATGGCCACCATGCTCTGCGTACTGACCACCGACGCGGTGGCCGGGCCGGCGACGCTGGACGAGGCATTGCGGGCAGCCACCCGGGTCAGCTTCGACCGGGTCGACTCGGACGGCTGCATGTCCACCAACGACACGGTGCTGCTGCTGGCCAGCGGCGCGAGCGGCATCGAGCCGACGCCCGCAGAGCTGGCCGCCGCCGTCACCGCGGCCTGTCACGACCTGGCCCAGCAGTTGGTGGCCGACGCCGAGGGCGCCACCAAGCAGATCGCCATCGACGTGGTCGGCGCGGCGGACGAGGACGAGGCGGTCGAGGTGGGCCGTACGGTGGCGCGCAACAACCTGGTCAAGACGGCGCTGTTCGGCAACGACCCCAACTGGGGTCGGATCCTCGCGGCCGTCGGCACGACCGCCGCCGCGTTCGACCCGGACGAGGTGGACGTGGCGGTCAACGGGGTGTGGGTGTGCCGGGGTGGCGCCGCCGCCGAGGACCGGTCGAAGGTCGACCTGACCGGGCGGGACGTGACCATCCGGATCGACCTGCACGCGGGTACGTCGGCCGCCACGATCTGGACCAACGATCTCTCCCACGCGTACGTGCACGAGAACTCGGCGTATTCGACATGAGTCTCAGCAGCGACCTGGCTCGCGCCCAGGTCAAGGCGGAGACGCTGATCGAGGCGCTGCCCTGGCTGGCGCGCTTCTCCGGCTCGACGGTGGTGGTCAAGTACGGCGGCAACGCGATGACCGATCCGGAGTTGCAGCGGGCGTTCGCGGCCGACATGGTGTTCCTGCGCTACGCGGGTCTGAAGCCCGTGGTGGTGCACGGTGGGGGTCCGCAGATCTCCGCGATGCTGGGTCGCCTCGGCATCGCCAGCGAGTTCCGGGGCGGTCTGCGGGTGACCACCGCCGAGGCGATGGACGTCGTCCGGATGGTGCTGGTCGGTCAGGTCGGCCGGGAGCTGGTGGGTTTGATCAACTCGCACGGTCCGTACGCCGTCGGCCTCTCCGGTGAGGACGCCCGGCTGTTCACCGCGGTGCGCCGTCCGGCGTACGTGGACGGGATGCCGGTCGACGTCGGCCAGGTCGGGGACGTCGAGTCGGTCGACGTGTCCGCGGTGACCGACCTGATCGAGGCCGGTCGGATTCCGGTGATCTCCACGGTGGCGCCGGACGTGGACGGGGTGCTGCACAACCTCAACGCGGACACCGCCGCCGCGGCGTTGGCCATCGCGTTGCGGGCCCGGAAGCTCGTGGTGCTCACCGACGTTGCCGGTCTGTACGCGGACTGGCCGGACACCACCAGCCTGGTCTCCGAGATCGCCGCGGACGACCTGGCCAAGCTGCTGCCCCGCCTGGAGTCGGGGATGGTGCCGAAGATGGAGGCCTGCCTGCGGGCGGTGCGTGGGGGAGTGCCCGCCGCGCACGTCGTCGATGGTCGGGTGGCGCACTCGACGTTGCTCGAGGTGTTCACCTCGGAAGGGTTCGGAACGATGGTGGTGCCGGGAGACGGGACGGACGCGACATGAGCACGTTGGCGCAGCGGTGGAAGCAGTCCATGATGGACAACTACGGAACGCCGCCGTTGGCGTTGGTCTCCGGCGCCGGTGCCGTGGTGGTCGACGACGCCGGCCGGGAGTACCTGGATCTGGTGGGCGGCATCGCGGTCAACGCCCTCGGGCACGCCCACCCGGCCGTGGTGGCGGCGGTGTCGAAGCAGGTCGCGACCCTCGGGCACGTCTCCAACCTCTACGTGGCCGAGCCGCCGGTCGCCCTCGCCGAGCTGCTGTTGGCGCTCGCCGGTCGACCGGGCCGGGTCTTCTTCGCCAACTCGGGCGCGGAGGCGAACGAGGCGGCGTTCAAGCTCTCCCGGCGCACCGGCCGTACCCACGTGGTGGCCACCAGGGGCGGCTTCCACGGGCGCACCATGGGCGCGCTCGCGCTGACCGGCCAACCGGCCAAGGCCGACCCGTTCCGGCCGCTGCCCGGCGAGGTGACCCACGTCGACTACGGCGACGTCGCCGCCCTCGACGCGGCCGTCTCCGACGCCACCGCCATGGTGATCCTGGAACCCGTCCAGGGTGAGAACGGCGTGCTCGTCCCGCCGGCCGGCTATCTCGCCGCGGCCCGGCGGATCACCGCCCGGCACGGCGCGCTGCTGGTCCTCGACGAGGTGCAGACCGGCGTCGGGCGTACCGGGCACTGGTTCGCGCACCAGGCCGAGGGCGTGGAGCCGGACGTGGTCACCCTGGCCAAGGGGCTGGGGGGCGGGCTGCCCATCGGTGCCACGCTGGCCTTCGGCCCCGCCGCGGACCTGCTCACCCCCGGCTCGCATGGCACCACGTTCGGCGGCAACCCGGTCAGCTGCGCGGCGGCGCTCGCCGTGGTGGCGACCATCGCCAACGAGGGCCTGCTCGACAACGTCAAGCGGGTCGGTGAGCGGCTGCGTCGCGGCATCGAGGCGCTGGACCACCCGCTGATCGCCGGCGTACGCGGTGCCGGTCTGCTGCTCGGCGTGGCGCTCACCGCGCCGGTGGCGTCGGTGCTGGCCGACGCCCTGCGGGAAGCCGGCTTCCTGGTCAACCCGGTGCAGCCGGGCGTGATCCGGCTGGCGCCACCGCTGATCCTCACCGCCGCCCAGGCGGACACCTTCCTCGCGGCGCTGCCCGCCGCACTGGACGCGACCGCCCCGGCCGCCGCCGGCGCGCAGACCGCACCCTCCACCCTGACCACCACGACGGGGACGACTCGATGACCCGGCACTTCCTGCGCGACGACGACCTCTCACCGGCCGAACAGTCCACGGTCCTCGACCTGGCGGCGCGGATGAAGGCGGACCGGTTCGGCCACCGGCCGCTGGTCGGCCCCCGGTCGGTGGCGGTGCTCTTCGACAAGCAGAGCCTGCGGACCAGGATCTCGTTCGACGCCGGGATCGCCGAGCTGGGCGGGCACCCCCTCGTTGTGGACACCCAGGTAACCCACTTCGGTCGCGGTGAGGCCCTCGCGGACGCGGGGCGGGTGCTGTCCCGCTACGTCGCGGCGATCGTGCTGCGGACCCACGGTGACGAACGGATCGCCGAGGTGGCGGCGGGTGCCACCGTGCCGGTGGTCAACGCGCTCACCGACGGTTTCCACCCGTGCCAGTTGCTGGCCGACCTGCTCACCGTCCGGGAGCGGTGCGGTGGCACGGCCGGCCGCACCCTGGCGTACGTGGGAGACGGCGCGAACAACATGGCGCAGTCGTACCTGCTGGCCGGGGCGACGGCCGGGATGCACGTGCGGATCGCCGGCCCGGCCGGGTTCGCACCGGACCCGGATGTGGTGCAACGGGCCGCCCAGATCGCGGCGGAGACCGGCGGGTCGGTGCGGGTGCTGATCGACCCGGCCCAGGCGGTACGCGACGCCGACGTGCTGGCCACCGACACCTGGACGTCGATGGGGCAGGAGTCCGACGGGTTGGACCGGATCACCCCGTTCCTGCCGTACCAGGTCAACAAGGAGCTGCTCGGTCAGGCCGCGCCGGACGCGATCGTGCTGCACTGCCTGCCCGCGCACCGGGGCGAGGAGATCACCGACGAGGTGCTCGACGGCCCGCAGAGCGCGGTCTTCGACCAGGCCGAGAATCGGCTGCACGTGCAGAAGGCGCTGCTGACGTTCCTGCTGGGAACCGCGACGGACGGCGCCGCGACCGGCGACACCGCCGCCGGTGGCCAGCGATGACCGCGCCGCTGACCCGCGCTGCCCGGCACGCCCGGATCGTGGAGCTGATCCGCGACCGGGCGATCCGGTCGCAGACCGAACTGGCCGATTTGCTCGCTGCCGACGGCGTCGGCGTCACCCAGGCCACCCTCTCGCGGGACCTGGAGGAGCTGGGCGCGGTCAAGGTGCGCGGCGGCGACGGCCCGGCTGTCTACCTGATCCCCGAGGACGGGCAGCGACCGTTGCGCGACGCCGAGGCCGCGCCGGCCCGGCTGGTACGGCTGCTGCGCGAACTGCTCAACGGGGTCGACTCCAGTGGCAACATCGCCGTGCTGCGTACACCGCCGGGCGCAGCCCAGTACCTGGCCAGCGCATTGGACCGGGCGGGCCTGCCCGAGATCGTCGGCACCATCGCCGGCGACGACACCATCCTCGTCGTGGCGCGTGACGCCGTCGGCGGGGCCGCACTTGGGGACAAGCTCGCCGGCTGGGCCCGCCGGGACGACACCGTCGAAGGGAACACCACGCCATGACCGAGCGGGTCGTGCTCGCGTACTCCGGGGGGTTGGACACCTCCGTCGCCATTCCGTACCTGTCCGAGCAGACCGGCGCCGAGGTGATCGCGGTCGCGGTCGACGTCGGGCAGGGCGGCGAGGACCTGGACGCCATCCGCCAGCGTGCCCTGGACTGCGGCGCGGCCGAGTCCGAGGTGGTGGACGCGCGCGACGAGTTCGCCGCCGACTACTGCCTGCCGGCCATCCGGGCCAACGCCCTCTACATGGACCGCTACCCCCTGGTGTCGGCGCTGTCCCGGCCGCTGATCGTCAAGCACCTGGTGGCCGCGGCCCGCAAGCACGGCGGCACGATCGTGTCGCACGGCTGCACCGGCAAGGGCAACGACCAGGTCCGGTTCGAGGTGGGCCTGAACGCGCTCGCTCCCGACCTGAAGATCATCGCGCCGGCCCGGGACTTCGCCTGGACCCGGGACAAGGCGATCGCCTTCGCCGAGGAGAAGGGGCTGCCGATCGACGTGTCGGCCAAGTCGCCGTACTCCGTCGACCAGAACCTGTGGGGTCGCGCGGTGGAGACCGGCTTCCTGGAGGACATCTGGAATTCCCCCGTGGAGGACCTCTACTCGTACACCTCCGACCCGACCCAGGAGCGCGACCCCGACGAGGTCGTGCTCACCTTCGACGGCGGTGTGCCGGTGGCGATCGACGGTGAGACGGTCACCCCGTACCAGGCGATCCTGGAGCTCAACCGGCGCGCCGGCGCTCAGGGCGTGGGCCGGCTCGACATGGTCGAGGACCGCCTGGTCGGCATCAAGAGCCGCGAGGTGTACGAGGCGCCCGGCGCGATCGCGCTGATCACCGCCCACCAGGAGTTGGAGGCGGTGACCGTCGAGCGGGACCTGGCCCGGTTCAAGAAGGGCGTCGACCAGCGCTGGGGCGAACTCGTCTACGACGGGCTGTGGTTCTCGCCGCTGAAGGCGTCGCTGGACGCGTTCATCGACGACGCGCAGCGGCACGTGAGCGGCGAGGTCCGGATGGTCCTGCACGGCGGCCGGGCCACGGTGACCGGCCGGCGCTCCGAGGCGAGCCTCTACGACTTCGGAATGGCGACCTACGACACCGGCGACACCTTCGACCAGTCTTTGGCCAAGGGCTTCGTGCAGCTGTGGGGGCTGCCCAGTCGGATGGCGGCCGCTCGGGACGCCCGGCTGGGCGGTGGCGGACAGTGACACGTGTGAGCGCGAAGACTGAGCAAGCGCGGCGAGCGGGCCCCGCAGTCGCGAGTGAGAGGCAACCAACGCAATGATGGGCGACGTGGACGACAAGAGCCTGACCGAGAACAGCGCCGCCACCAACCGGACGAGCCTCTGGGGTGGCCGGTTCGCGGGTGGCCCCGCCGAGGCGCTCGCCCGACTGTCGGTGAGCGTGCAGTTCGACTGGCGCCTGGCCCCGTACGACATCGCCGGTTCCCGGGCGCACGCCCGGGTCCTCGCCGGCGCCGGCCTGCTCGACCCGGAGGAGCTGGGTCGGATGCTGGCCGCGCTGGACGACCTGGAGGCCGCCTGCGCCTCCGGAACGTTCCGCCCCACCATCGACGACGAGGACGTGCACACCGCGCTGGAACGCGGTCTGCTGGAGCGCCTCGGCAGCCTCGGTGGCAAGCTGCGCGCCGGCCGCTCGCGCAACGACCAGGTCGCCACCGACCTGCGGCTCTACCTGCGCGACCACGCCCGGGGCGTGGCCAGCCGCCTGGTGGAGCTGGCGGAGGCGCTGGTCGAGCAGGCCGAGCGGCACGTCGACACGGCCGCGCCGGGCATGACCCACCTCCAGCACGCCCAGCCGGTCACCTTCGGGCACTGGCTGCTCGCCCACGTGCAGCCGCTGCTGCGTGATCTGGAGCGGCTGCGTGACTGGGACCACCGGGCGGCGATCAGCCCGCTCGGCGCGGGCGCCCTGGCCGGTTCCGGGCTCCCACTGGACCCGATGGCCGTGGCCAAGGAGCTGGGCTTCCGTACGTCGTTCGCCAACTCGATGGACGCCGTGGCCGACCGGGACTTCGTGGCCGAGTTCCTCTTCACCACCGCCCTGATCGGGGTGCACCTGTCCCGCCTCGGCGAGGAGGTGGTGCTCTGGACCTCGCACGAGTTCGGCTGGGTGGAGCTGGACGACTCGTTCGCCACCGGCTCGTCGATCATGCCGCAGAAGAAGAACGCGGACATCGCCGAGCTGGCCCGGGGCAAGTCCGGGCGTCTGGTCGGTGGCCTGATGACCGTGCTCACCATGCTCAAGGGCCTGCCGATGACCTACGACCGGGACATGCAGGAGGACAAGGAGCCGGCCTTCGACGCGGTCGACACCCTGGAGCTGCTGCTTCCGGCCCTGGCGGGAATGATCTCCACGATGACGGTCCGGGTGGACCGCCTCGTCGCCGCCGCCCCGGTGGGCTTCTCCCTCGCCACCGAGGTCGCCGACTGGCTGGTCCGACGCAACGTGCCGTTCCGCGACGCGCACGAGATCACCGGCCAGCTCGTGGCGCTCTGCGCGGCCCGGGAGTGCGAGCTGAACGACGTCTCCGACGAGGACCTGGCCGCGATCAGCGGGCACCTCGACCCGTCGGTGCGCGACGTGCTCTCGGTCCGGTCGGCTCTCGCGGCCCGGACCACCCCCGGTTCCACCGGGCCCGGCCCGGTCGCCGACCAGCTCGCCGCCGCGGCGGACCGGCTGGCCAGCTGGCGGGAGTGGGCCGCCGAGCGGGTCGTCCCGCGCTGAGCTGCGCCGTGGCGTCGGCGCTGGCCGCCGGCGCCGCGGCGGTTCAGGCCGTCGGGCGCTCCCGCTTCGGGAGCTTGGCCACCACCATGTCGTACGACGAGTCGACCGCCTCGGTCAGCTCCTCGTCGTCGATCCCGCCGTCCAGGCGCAGGGTGTTCCACCCGGACCGGCCGATGTAGGCCATCACGCTGGCGTCGTCGGGGTGCCGGTGCAGCCACTCGTCGGCCACCTCCCGGGTCGGCCCGCACTTGATGCCGACCGTCGGCTTGCCCCCGTCGCCGCCGAGGAACGCGAAGATCCGGCTGCCCACCTTCACCACCTCGTCGCCCTCCCACGGCCGGTCCAGCCACGCTCCCGGCTTGGCCAGGCAGTACGCCAGCATCTCCGCGCGCTCCATGGGTGCCTCCTCGTCGTGCGCACAGTGTGCCCGCCCGACCGCCGTCGCGGGTGCGGCGTGCCGATCCGGGCGTCGGCTCGGGACGCGCCGGATCAGGGGGTCTGCTCGGACGAGCGGGCGGCGACCCGCTCGTAGCGCTGTCGGGCCGCCTGCGCGCTGCCCAGCCCCAGCCCGTACGCGATCGCCTGCCAGGTCAGCCCCCGGTCGCGGGCCAGCGTCAACAGGCCGGCCTCCAGGGCGTCCAGCTCGGCGCGGACGTGGGGCAGCAGGGTCAGCGCGGCGGTGAGGTCGGCGGCGTCGACCGGCTCCTCGGCGGGCTCGCGCTCGGCCCCGCCGGCGGCGAGCGCGGTGACCAGGGCGACCGCCTCCCACGGGTCCAGCACGTACGGGTGCGCCCAACGGCCCCGCCGGGTGTCGGTGCCGGCGTGCCGCTCGCTGATCCGCTGCAACGCCTCGTGGGTGCGGTGGGCGCGGGCCCGGCCCGGGTCCGGCGCGGTGAAGATGTCCTCGGTCGTCATACCCCGAGCACACCCCATGAACGCCTGGTTGTCAACAGAACGTTGAAGCCTGGCGGCACGGGCGTGCCGTGCCGCCAGGCGACGCCTCAGAGCGCCAGGTCGAGCTGACGCTCGTCGTTGATGGGTGTGCAGTACGGGTCGCAGGGGCTCGCGCTCACCACGCCGAACGCGACACCCGCCGCGAACGGACGCTCGACCGGGATCACCGCGATCCGCACCTGCTGGGTGCCCTCCGCGCAGGTGACCCTCCGAACCGTCGTTCCCGCGCGCATCGTCTGGCCGACCGCCTGCGCGACCTTGACCGTGACGTCGAACTCGAGGGCCTTCGAGCAGGTCACGGTGACCGGCACGATCGCCGCCGCGCCCTTCGCCTCGATCTTGCCGGTCGCGCCGAGTGCGATCGTGGGCAGCGCCGCGTTGTCGGCCTGCGCCGCGGCCCGCAGCGGGACGCTCGCGCTCGCCGCCGGGGTGAAGGCCAGCGTCGCGGCTGCCGCGACCAGGCCGGTGGCGATCAGTGGTCGCCGAATACTCCGTACGGTCATGGTGACTCCTCCCGTGTGTCGTCGCCCCGTGCGACGACATCGGGAACACTCCCGAGCCGACGGTCGGGTTTCACTGTCCGGCCGACTGTCTGATGTGCGACGTGAGCCCCGTTCGGGTCGGGGCGGAGAGGTCGGCGGGGAGAGGCCGCCGCGCCCGCCCGGGTGCCGGGGTCGCGGGATGGGTACCGTCGGGGACATGACCCTGTCGTCCGGCGACCCCACCACCGACGCCGACCTCGCGGCGCTGGCGGACCTGCTCGCCGGTCCAGTGCTGCCGGCGGCGCGCGGACTGCTGGGCTGCCGGCTGCACGCCGGCGGGGTCACCGTCCGGATCACCGAGGTCGAGGCGTACGCGGGAAGTGGCGGCGATCCCGCCTCGCACGCCCACCGGGGCCGCACCCCGCGCAACGCCGTGATGTTCGGCCCCGCCGGGTACGCCTACGTCTACTTCACCTACGGGATGCACTGGTGCGTCAACGTGGTCACCGGGGTCGAGGGGGAGGCCTCCGCCGTGCTGCTGCGCGCCGGTGAGGTGGTCGACGGGCTGGACACGGCACGGGAGCGCCGGCCGGCCATCCGGCGGGACGTGGACCTGGCCCGCGGGCCCGCCCGGCTCTGCGCCGCACTCGGCATCGACCGCGAGGCGTACGGGGGGTACCTGCTCGGCGACGGCCCGGTCCGCCTGCGGCCCCCGGCCGGGCCGGTGCCGCCGGAGACGGTGGTGGCGGGTCCCCGGGTCGGCGTGACCGGCGCGCACGACCTGCCCTGGCGGTTCTGGCTGGACGGCGATCCCACGGTCAGCGCGTACCGCCGGCACGTGCCCCGCATCCGGCGCTGAGCGCGCCGTCCGGCGTGGGCGGCGGAGCCTGTCGGGGGATGTGGCCATAATCACCGGGCCTGCTCACCGACGGTTTCGGAGGACGTCATGGCAACACTGCTCGCGATCGGCACAGCCAAGGGATTGTTTCTCGCCACCAGCACCGACGACCGGCGCAGTTGGGAGATCACCGGTCCGCACTTCCCGATGACCGGTGTCTACGCGGTCGCCGTCGACACCCGTCGTTCCACCCCGCGGCTGCTCGCCGGGATGACCAGTTCACACTTCGGCCCCAGCGTCGCCACCAGCGACGACCTCGGTACTTCCTGGGACGAGCCCGACCAGGCGCCGGTCGCGTTCCCGGCCGACACCGGCGTCTCCCTCGGGCGGGTCTGGCAGTTGATGCCGGCCGGCCCCGACGAGCCGGACGTCGTCTGGGCGGGCACCGAGCCCTCGGCGTTGTTCAAGTCCACCGACGGCGGCCGCAGCTTCGAGCTGGTCCGGTCCCTCTGGGACCACCCGCACCGGCCCCGGTGGGAGGCCGGCTTCGGTGGTCAGGCCGTGCACACCGTGCTGCCCCACCCGCGTGACCCGGCTCGGCTGCTGGTCGCCATGTCCACCGGTGGGGTCTACCGCTCGGAGGACGCCGGGGCGAGTTGGACGCCGGGCAACACCGGCATCCGCGCCTACTTCATGCCCGACGAGTGGCCGGAGTTCGGCCAGTGCGTGCACAAGGTCGCCCGGGACGCCGCTAACCCCGAGCGGCTGTACGCGCAGAACCACCACGGTGTCTACCGCTCCGACGACGACGGCCGCACCTGGTCCTCGATCGCCGAGGGGCTGCCCAGCGACTTCGGCTTCCCGATGGTGGCCCACCCGGGGCGCGGCGGCATGGTCTGGACCTTCCCGTTGGTGGCCGACGGCGAGCGGTTCCCGACCGACCACCGCTGCCGGGTGTTCCGGTCCGCCGACGCCGGCGGCAAGTGGGAGCCGCTGTCGGTCGGGCTGCCCGAGGGGCCGTTCTATCCGGCGGTGCTGCGGGACGCGATGTGCGCGGACACCGCCAGCCCCGGTGGGGTCTACTTCGGCACCCGCTCCGGCTCGGTCTTCGCCAGCCGCGACGAGGGCGACTCCTGGTCGTCGGTCGCGGCGCACCTGCCCGACGTGCTCTGCGTTCGCGCTGCGGAGGTCTGAGCGTGGTCACCGTGCTGCTACCCGGCCCACTGCGCGGCGAGGCCGGGGGTGCGAGTCGGCTGAACGTCACCACCGCCGGAACGCTGCGGGCGGTCCTCGACGAGATGGCCGTCGCGCATCCCCGGCTGGCCCGGCGCATCCGCGACGAGCGCGGCGAGCTGCGCCGCTACGTCAACGTCTTCGTCGACGGGGAAGACTGCCGGCACTCCGGCGGCCTGGCCACCCCGGTCAAGGACGGCGCGGAGGTGCAGGTGTTGCCCTCGGTGGCGGGCGGCTGAGCGGGCCGACACCGGGGGAGTTCCCGACCGGATGTCGGGTTGTGGGAGTGACCGGCGCCACTGCGAGGCGTCCCGCCGACGGAATAGTTGCGTCGTCAAATAAGTTGTGAGCTGCGTCCGGGTACCACGACGGCACCCGGTTGACACGCGAGGAGCTGGTCATGCAGTTCGGAGTCTTCACCGTCGGTGACGCCACGGTCGATCCGACCACCGGTCGGGAGCCGACCGAGCATGAGCGGATCAAGGCGATGGTCGCGATCGCGTTGAAGGCCGAGGAGGTCGGTCTGGACGTCTTCGCCACCGGCGAGCACCACAACCCGCCGTTCGTGCCGTCGTCACCGACCACGATGCTCGGCTACATCGCGGCGCGTACCGAGCGGCTGCTGCTGTCCACCGCCACCACGCTGATCACCACCAACGACCCGGTGAAGATCGCCGAGGACTACGCGATGCTCCAGCACCTGTCCGACGGCCGGGTGGACCTCATGATGGGCCGCGGCAACACCGGCCCGGTCTACCCGTGGTTCGGCAAGGACATCCGCGCCGGCATCCCCCTGGCCATCGAGAACTACGACCTGCTGCACCGGCTGTGGCGCGAGGACGTGGTCGACTGGAAGGGCAAGTACCGCACCCCGTTGCAGTCGTTCACCTCGACGCCGCGCCCGCTCGACGGCGTGCCCCCGTTCGTCTGGCACGGCTCGATCCGCAGCCCGGAGATCGCCGAGCAGGCCGCGTACTACGGCGACGGCTTCTTCGCCAACCACATCTTCTGGCCCAAGGAGCACACCCAGCGGATGATCGCGCTCTACCGCCAGCGGTACGCGCACTACGGCCACGGCTCCGCCGACCAGGCGATCGTCGGCCTCGGCGGGCAGGTGTTCATGCGCCGCAACTCGCAGGACGCCGTCCGCGAGTTCCGGCCCTACTTCGACAACGCCCCGGTCTACGGGCACGGGCCGTCGCTGGAGGAGTTCACCCGGGAGACCCCGCTGACCGTGGGCAGCCCGCAGCAGGTCATCGACCGCACGCTCGGCTTCCGGGAGTACGTCGGTGACTACCAGCGGCAGCTGTTCCTGATGGACCACGCCGGGTTGCCGCTGAAGACCGTGCTGGAGCAGCTCGACCTGCTCGGCGAGGAGGTCGTCCCGGTGCTGCGCAAGGAGTTCGACGCGCTGCGTCCGGCCCACGTGCCGGCGGCGCCGACGCACGCCTCGCTGGTCGCCGCGGCGGGCGGCGCCAAGGACAGCACCGTGCACGCCGTCGACGACGTGACGGGCAAGGCGCCGGAGGGGGCGACCCGATGACCCACCGCACCCTGGCCGTCGTCTCGGCGGGGCTGAGCCAGCCCTCGTCGACCCGGCTGCTCGCCGACCAGCTCGCCGCGGCCACCCGCGACGAGTTGGTCCGGCGCGGCTCCGAGGTGGAGCTGCACGTCGTCGACCTGCGCGAGTACGCCCACGACGTGGTGAACAACATGCTCACCGGGTTCGCGCCGGCAGCGCTGCGCGAGGTCATCGACACGGTGACCGGGGCCGACGGGATCATCGCCGTCACCCCGATCTTCAGCGCGTCGTACAACGGGCTGTTCAAGTCCTTCTTCGACGTGTTGGATTCCGAGTCGCTGATCGACCGGCCGGTGCTGATCGGCGCCACCGGCGGCACCGCCCGGCACTCGCTGGCACTGGAGCACGCCGTCCGCCCGATGTTCGCCTACCTCCGGTCGGTGGTGGTCCCGACCGCGGTCTTCGCCGCCCCGGAGGACTGGGCCGACGGCACCGCCGATGGCGCGTTGCGCGGTCGGATCCGGCGCGCCGCCGGGGAGTTGGCCGACCAGATCGAGCGCCGGCCACCGGCCACCGGGCCGGCCGACCCGTTCGCCCTCACCACCGACTTCCTGCAGATGCTCGGCCGAGGTGACGACGCGCCGGTCAGCTGACCGGGTGGGCGACCAGCACCGGGCAGTGCGCGTGGTGGATCGCCGCCTGACTGACCGACCCGAGCAGCAGACCGGCGAACCCGGCCCGGCCCCGGGTGCCCACGACCAGCAGCGACGCCGTGCCGCTGGCCTCGATGAGCCCCTGGGCCGCGCCGGCCGCCCGGACCGGGTGCTCCCGCACCACCACGTCGGGGTGTTCGGCGCGTACCGCGGCGGAGGCGTCGGCCAGGAGCCGCACCGCCTCGGCCTGGTACGCGGCCTGCGACTCCTCGATCTCCTCCGGCACCGTCCGGTCCCCGTCCAAGGGGCCGACGTGCACCAGCACCAGGGGGACGTCCCGCAATGCCGCCTCGTCGGCGCCGAAGCCGACGGCGAGTCGGGACGACTCGGACCCGTCGACGCCGACCAGCACCGGGCCGTCCACCGGGATCGGCTGCTCGTCCGGCCGGACCACCAGCACCGGGCAGTGCGCGTGCGCGGCCACCTGCACGCCGACCGAGCCGAGCAGCAGCCCGGCGAACCCGCCCAGCCCACGGCTGCCCACCACGACCAGCTCCGCCCGGCGGGACTCCTCGATCATGGTGGCCCCCGGGCCGCCGGCGACCTGACGGACCTCGACGGCGAGGCCGGGCCACCGGCCGGTCAGCTCGGCCGCCGTGCGCTCCAACATCTTCTGCGCCTCCTCGGAGGGCACCGGCACCCCGATGTCGTACGGGTTGAGCGGCACGCCGTAGCCGGACGGGTGCAGGTAGCCGTGCACCAGGAGCAGCGGTCGGGACCGGAGTAGCGCGGCCCGCGCCGCGTGTTCGGCGGCGACGAGGCTGGACGGCGATCCGTCCACGCCCGCCACGACAGGTCGGTTCATCGGCGCTCCCTGGGTCGGTCAGGTCATTGTCGGCCGCGCGGCCGCACCGGCGGGGCCGGACGCGCCGGCCCCGGCACTTCCGGCTGAATCCGCGCCTGCCTTCCTGTCACCCCTGTTGCGTACCCTCATCCGATGACTTCTGAGCTGCGGCTGCGTCCGGTCCTGGAGGACGACCTCGTCGAGTTCTTCCTGCACCAGCAGGACCCGGAGGCCAACCGGATGGCCGCGTTCGGCCCGAAGGACCCGTCCGACCACCGGGAGTTCGCCGCACACTGGGCCCGAGTCCTCACCAACCCGGCGAACCTGGTCCGCACCGTCGACGTCGACGGCGAGGTGGTCGGCTACGTGAGCGCCTTCCCGGCCGAGGGGCACACCGAGGTCAGCTACTGGATCGACCCGGCGCGCTGGGGCCGGGGCCACGCCACGGCGGCCCTGTCCGCCCTGCTGCGCGAGCTGCCCCGGCCGGTGCACGCCCGCGCCGCCAAGGACAACGCCGCCTCCCTCGCGGTGCTCCGCAAGTGCGGGTTCGTGGTGGTCGGTGAAGACTCGGGGTACGCCAACGGCCGCGGCGAAGACGTCGAGGAGTGGCTGCTGGAGCTGCCCGCCGACGGCGCTGACCTGGGCGGGCACTAGTCTCGCGGCGTGAACTGGTTGGATCTCGTCGGCTGGGCCGGCTCCGCGGTGCTGGTCTGGTCGCTGCTGCAGTCGCGCGTCCTGCGGTTGCGGGCGCTCAACCTCGTCGGCAGCGTCGTGCTGATCGGCTACAACGCCGCGATCGAGGTCTGGCCCATGGTCGGGCTCAACGTCGTGCTCGCGGCGATCAACATCTGGTACCTGCGCGGGATGCTCCTCACCCGGCACGACGAGAAGACCTACCAGGTGGTGGAGGTCGGTGTCGACGACCAGTTCCTCGCGCACACGCTGCGGGTGCACGCCGCCGACATCGCCCGGTTCAACCCCGGCTTCCACTGGGCCCCGGACGCGTCGGGGCGCTCGGCGTTCCTCGTGGTCACGGCCGACGAGGTGGTCGGGGTGGTGCTGTCGCACGCCGAGGCGCCCGGCGTCGCCCAGATCGACCTGGACTACGTGACCCCGAAGTTCCGTGACTTCACCCCGGGCGAGTTCGTCTACCGACGCAGCCACCTGTTCACCGAACGCGGCTTCCACCGGGTGGTCAGCCCACCGCGGATGGTCGCCCCCTACTACCACCGGCTCGGCTTCCGCCCGGAGGGCGACTCGTACGTCCTCGACCTGCCCGTGCCGGTGACCACCGATTCGGCGTAGCGTCGCCGCCGCAGGATTCGGCCGGCACCGGACGGGGCAAAGACAGGCCTACGCCGGGCGGGCTCGCCGATCGGCGGGTGCCGCGCGTAGCGGCCGGTGCCACCACCACGAGGGAGCGAACCGGGCGTGCAGAGCTACGGGAGCCAACTGGCCCTGGTCGGAGTCCTGGTCGTGATCAACGCGCTCTTCGCGGGCAGCGAGATGGCGTTGGTGTCGCTGCGAGACAGCCAGATCCAGCGGTTGGAGCGGACCAGCCGGGCCGGGCGGGTGCTCGCCCGACTCGCCAAGGACCCGAACCGCTTCCTGGCCACCATCCAGATCGGCATCACCCTCGCCGGCTTCCTGGCCTCCGCCGCGGCGGCGGTCTCGCTGGCCAAACCCCTGGTGCCGCTGCTCGGGGTGTTCGGCGGCGCCGCCGAGACGGTGGCCATCGTGGCGGTCACCCTCGCGCTGACCTTCGTCACCCTGGTCTTCGGCGAGCTGGCACCGAAGCGGATTGCCATGCAGTCCGCCGAGCGGTGGGCGCTGCTGGTGGCCCGCCCACTCGACCTGCTCGCCAGCCTCACCCGGCCGGCCGTCTGGGCGCTCGGTGCCACCAGCGACGTGGTGGTCCGCCTGGCCGGGCTCAACCCCAAACACCAGCCGGAGGAGATCGGCCCGGACGAGCTGCGCGACATCGTCGCCGGCAACCACGGCTTCACCAAGGAACAGCGCACCATCATCGCGGGCGCCGTGGAGATCGCCGACCGGCGGTTGCGGGCTGTCCTCGTACCCCGGTTGCAGGTCTTCACGCTCGACAGCGGGACCACCGCGGAGGCCGCGCGGCTCGTGCTGGCCGCCACCGGGCACTCCCGGGCGCCGGTCGTGCGCCACGGCGGCCTGGACGACACGGCCGGGGTGATCCACCTGCGTGACCTGGTGGGCGTGCCCGACGACCGACCGGTCGACGAGATCGCCCGACCGCCGATGCTGCTGCCCGACTCGCTACCGGTGGTGGACGCGCTGCGCCAGTTCAAGGCCGAGCGTCAGCACATTGCGCTCGTCGTGGACGAGCGCGGCGCCGTCGACGGCATCGTGACGCTGGAGGACATCCTGGAGGAGATCGTCGGCGAGATCTACGACGAGACCGACCGGGATGTGCGCTCGGTGCGCCGCGACCCCGACGGCGCGCTGCTGCTGCCCGGCACCTTCCCGGTGCACGACCTGCCGGACATCGGCGTGGAGCTGCCGTCGCGCCCGGCCGGTGACTACACCACCGTCGCCGGGCTGGTGCTGGCCCGGCTCGGGCACATCCCCACCGTCGCCGGGGAGGACGTCACGCTGGACGGCTGGGTACTGGTGGTGGCCGGCATCGACCACCGGGCGATCACCGAGGTACGGCTCAGCCGCGTACCCGACGAAGCCGCCAGCGACGCCGACACCGACGAGGCCGCGGAGCCGGTGCTGGACGAGGCCCGCAGCTGATCCGTGCATCGGACGCCGTCGCTCAGTCGCGCGACAGGTTCTGCAGCCGGACCTGACCACGGGCGACCAGCCGCTCGTCGCCGTCGGTGATCTCCACCTGCCAGAGCTGCTGGCTGCGGCCCCGGTGCACCGGCGTCCCGACCGCGGTCAGCTCGCCGTCCCGGACGGCCCGCAGGAAGTCGGTCTGGTTCGACACCCCGACCACCGTGCCCCGGTCGGCCAGCCAGAGGGCGCCACCCACGCTGGCCGCGGTCTCCACGACCGAGCAGTACACCCCGCCGTGCTGGATGCCGACCGGCTGGTGCAGCTCCGGCCGGACCCGCCAGCTGATGACCACCCGGTCGGCGCTGGCCTCCTCGAACTTGAGGCCGAGCAGGGCGACGAAACCGCCCGTCAGATCCGGAATCTCCATCGCAAAGCCCTCCTCGATCAACGGGGCGCAAGCCTAGCCGGGGCGGGTTGCGGCAAACCCGGTACGGGTAGGTGCCGGCGATGGGGGAGAATCGGTGACCGTGACCGACAGCAGCCCTCCGCCGCCCCGGCGGGACTCCCTGACCGACGACCTGCTCTGGCGTGGCCTGATACAGGACTCGACCGGCCTCGACGAGCTGCGCGAGCTGCTCGACGGTGGGACGTCCGCCACGTACTACGTGGGGTTCGACCCCACCGCCCCGAGCCTGCACGTCGGCAACCTCATGCAGGTCCTCATGGCCCGCCGCCTGCAACTCGCCGGCCACCGCCCGTTGCTGCTGGTCGGCGGGGCGACCGGGCAGATCGGTGACCCGAAGGAGAGCGCCGAACGGACCCTCAACCCGCCCGACGTGATCGCCGGCTGGGTCGAGCGCATCCGCGAGCAGTTGGCGCCGTTCGTGTCGTACACCGGCGAGAACGCGGCCCAGCTGGTCAACAACCTGGAGTGGACCGGCGAGATGTCGGTGGTCGAGTTCCTCCGCGACGTGGGCAAGCACTTCCCGGTGAACAAGATGCTGGCGCGGGAGGTGGTGCGGGCCCGCCTGGAGACCGGCATCAGCTTCACCGAGTTCAGCTACCAGTTGCTGCAGGGCAACGACTTCTTCGAGCTGCACCGCCGGCACGGCTGTCAGCTCCAGTTCGGCGGGTCCGACCAGTGGGGCAACATCACCGCCGGCGTCGACTACGTCCGCCGGCGCGGGGCAGGGCCGGTGCAGGCGTTCACCACGCCGCTGGTCACCAAGTCCGACGGCACGAAGTTCGGCAAGAGCGAGGGCGGCTCCGTCTGGCTCGACCCCACGATGACCAGCCCGTACGCCTTCTACCAGTTCTGGCTCAACGTCGAGGACCAGGAGGTCGACCGCTACCTGCGGTACTTCAGCTTCCGCACCCGGGACGAGTTGGAGGAGCTGGCGAAGGCCACCGCCGAGCGGCCGGCGGCCCGTCTGGCGCAGCGGGCGCTCGCGGAGGAGCTGACCACCCTGGTGCACGGCGCCGACGAGGCTCGGCAGGCGGTCGCCGCCAGTCAGGCGCTCTTCGGCCGTGGGTCGCTGGACGAGCTGGCCCCGGAGACGCTGCGCGCGGCGTTGACCGAGGCCGGCCTGGTGCGTCTCTCCGGCGAACTGCCGGATGTGGCGGGCCTGTTGCGGGACTCCGGGCTCGTCAGTGGCCTGAAGGAGGCACGTCGGGTGATCGCCGAGGGTGGTGCCTACGTCAACAACAACCGGGTGACCGAGGTGGACGCCGCGGTGTCGCCGGCGGATCTGCTGCATGGGCGATACCTGGTGCTACGCCGGGGGAAGCGTTCGTTCGCGGGCGTTGAGCTGGGTGAATAGCCGCCCGTCGACGATGTGACCGGGGACGCGTCCGGCGGATTTGACGATCATCCCGCCGGACGCGTAACTTTCTCTCTGTCAGCGCGGAACGGACGAAACAGGCGAAAGCCTGAGGCGGCCGGAGCGCGGGAATGACCGCCGGGTCAGAGGGGTTGTACCCCTCGGGACCGGTGCCGGGTGGTGCCCCCAAAGTTCGCCGCGAGGCGGATTTGGAGCGGCGGAACCGACCGGGTAAGGTTAACGACCGGCAGGGCACCGGGCGAGCTTGCGGGAAACCGCAGCGGCCGGCCTGCCAAATCCGTGACGAGAGCGGCGCGAGCCGGTCGAGACATGGTGCCCGCATTATTCGGGTGAAGCACGACGAACCGCGAAATATCGGTTTGACACGGCGGAAACGAGCGGGTAACGTAGTAAAAGTGCCTGGCGCTGGAAAGCGCCGGGGGCGCAGAGCGAGAAAAGCCCCGTGATTGGGTTTCACTGTGGTGGAGCTTTTGATCGGTGTGTGGTTGTTCTTTGAGAACTCAACAGGGTGCTTGTAAAGCCAGTGCCAATTATGATTTATACCCCGGACTGGTCAGTTTTTGCTGGCTGGTTGGGATTCCTTTGGCAACATTTGTTTGTTGTCAGGATGCTGTTCAACTAATTTTTTGTTGGAGAGTTTGATCCTGGCTCAGGACGAACGCTGGCGGCGTGCTTAACACATGCAAGTCGAGCGGAAAGGCCCT